>CAZHGC010000005.1:0-69254 GCA_964531385.1 uncultured Lachnospiraceae bacterium
CTAAAAACTAAAAACTAACTTTCGTCCTGAGCAAGACGTTAAAAGGCTTTATTTTATTACAAAAAAAGGGAGGTAATTATGAAAGAAATGATTGATACTATGAATATCATTTTTGCAACTGTAGGAGGATTTATTGGTGGATTGTTAGGAGGGTTTGACGGGTTTTTATATGCTTTGGTGGTCTTTGTTGTAATAGATTATTGTACAGGCATTATAGCTGCTTGTATGCAAAAGAGATTATCAAGCCAAATTGGATTTGTCGGGATTGTTAAAAAAGTTATCATATTTTTGCTTGTTGCTGTTGCTAATACGGTAGATGCTCACGTAATTGGTGCGGGCAATGTTGCGAGAACAGCAGTTGTATTTTTTTACATATCCAATGAGGGTATATCTATTTTGGAAAATGCAAGTGTTATTGGTTTGCCAATCCCTAAAAAATTAAAGGAGATTTTGTTACAGTTAAAGGATAAAGGAGGTAATAAAAATGAATAAGATAATTTGTATTGACGCGGGGCACGGGGGGAAAGACCCCGGTGCGTGCGGAAATGGAATTAAAGAAAAAGAGCTTGTTTTGAAGGTTGCGAAAGCTGTTGGGGCAGGATTGATTGAACAAGGCATTGAAGTTATCTATACAAGGATTACCGACAACTACATAAATTTAGGCGAACGATGCCGAATTGCAAACACGCAAAAAGCAGCTCTGTTTGTAAGTATCCATGCAAACTCCGCACAAAACACAACGGCAAACGGAATTGAAACGCTGTGTTACACAAAAAACAGCCTTGCCGAAATTACACAAAAAGAGCTTGTATCTGCCCTAAAATTAAAAGATAGGGGCATAAAAGAAAGAAAAGATTTATATGTTCTAAACGGAACGGAAATGACGGCAATATTGGTCGAACTTGGCTTTTTGAGTAATGTCAATGATGCAAACGTTATGCGAAAAAATGGCTTTGAAAATATTGCCGCAAATGCGATTGTCTCGGGGATTTGTAAATATTTCGGAATTAACAAAAAAATAACGGAGGATATGGAAATGGTTGAAAATGTTGTTATGAGCGTTGGCGGAGTTGACAAGGAAGTTAAAAGGATTTTAAAAGACGGGGAAAATTATGTTAGATTGAGAGATTTAGAGGGGGTGTTGAAAGTAAATTATGATAGTGCTACAAAAAAAGTGAGTGTGTATAAAAATAGTAAATAGCAATTTTTTTGCTGGCTGTTTGGATTAGTAGGATAGTTCCGTTTTCTAACGTATGCAGTTGATGAAGTTATTGTAAAATTTTTTCCACGATTTCGATACCATTCTGTGAAAACACGATTTAACGTGAATGAAATTATTGCGAGGACATTTGCACGTATTGCGGCATCGGGCCATGTTGAATAAATTTCACAAGAAGCGACATTTTTTATATAGCTTTTAAATTCAATGTAATAGTTTGGTGCGGAGTCATCATTTGGTGAGCCATCGTGAACAACAATATATTCGGGAACAACGGGTTCATCGAGGACAACAAAACCTGTTTCCGGCGGAAGTTCTTTTTCACTTGCTTCGGGGATTTTTTCGGGGAAATCGCCCCAAAGGGTTGGGTCTTCAATGTTTATTATTTCTTCGGGTTCATTTGTTTCAACAGGCAATAGAATGACATTTTGAATTGCTATTATATCAGCAAAAATTTGAATTCCATTTATTTCTTTCGGAATGAAACCGTTGGCAGTTACAACAATATCATAAATTGAAAAAGGTTTTGGCATATTTGGACTTAACGAATAATTTATTGGCGGACAAGGCAAATATATTATATCTGTTTGACCTGAAATATTTGTTGTTAAAACGCTGTCAACGTCATTTTCTGGCGTTTTTATTGTTACCGATGCATTTGTTATCGGTTCGGCAACAGATGTATTGTATACGTTTATTTTTAAGCCGCCTGTGCTTGTTTGCATAATTTTCAAGGTAATCCCTCCGTAAATATGGTATATAAATATTTTATTAGAAATTTTAAATATTGTTATTAAAAATTTAATCGATAATAGTTACAATTTTGTGGGTTTGTTTTTTTTGAAAAGCAAAAAAATAAGCCAAAGTCAGTTGTTTGGACTGTTTCGGCTTATTTTGGCAATTATATTGTTAATTTATATTTTTTTAGCCAATAGTTGATTTGAATTATATATGCAAGCATTTGAGGCCCCGCCATAAGCTGACCAAAAAAAGGTTTTCCATAGTTTGCGGGAAGCTCGATAAACTCTAAAACTTTTTTCTTGTTTAAAATTGGTAAAATTGGTGAATTTGAATTGTTTAAAATATCTTTAACTTTTGATATTAAAATTTGTTCATATTCAGGATTGTATGTTTTTGGATAGGGGCTTTTTTTTCGCCACAAAAGTTCATCGGGTAAAATTCCACGACAAGCATCTCTAAGCAAACCTTTTACAATTCCGTTGTGACATTTGAATTTCCAAGGAACGTTCCAGATATATTCTATAATTCGGTGGTCGGCAAAGGGAACTCTTGCTTCAAGGCCGGAGTACATCGATGTTCTGTCCATTCTGTCGAGGAGAGTTGTCATAAACCATTTTTGGTTTAAAAACGAAATTTCTCGGCGTCTTTTTTCTTCGGGAGAGTCTTCCTCAAAAATTGGAACTTCTGAGATTGAACGATTATATTGTTCATCTATATAATTTTTTAAATTAAGATTTTTTATGAAATCTTCATCAAAAAGAAAAGTTCGTGCATTTAAATCGGTTGACCAAGGAAAAGTTTTGCTTTCGAATGCCTCTTTTTTATGAAACCAAGGATAGCCCCCGAAAATTTCATCGGCACATTCGCCTGTTAGTGCAACTTTATTATGTTTTTTTACAAGTTTGCAAAAATATAAAAGTGATGCATCAATATCTGCCATTCCAGGCAAATCTTTTGCATCAACTGCGTTAAACAGCAGTTCTGCCAAATCTTTTTCATTGCACATCAAATAATTGTGGTTTACATCGAAAGATGACAACATTTTGTCGACATAAGGTCGGTCTTGTTCAGGTTGGAAAGAATTTGATTTAAAATATATATCATTTTTTTCAAAGTCAAATGAAAATGTGTTGAGCGTTTTTCCTTGTTTCTTTAAAAAATTTGCGGCAATGGCTGTTACTATACTTGAATCAATTCCTCCCGACAAAAATGTGCAAACGGGAACATCGGAAACCATTTGTTTTTCGACAGAATCTTTTAACAGAAAGGCTGTGTGTTCAACCGTTTCGTCATAACTTTCTGTATGAGGTCTACTTGACAGCTTCCAATATTGAATTTCTTTTAATCCACTTTTTGAAAAAACGGAAAAATATCCGGGTTTTATTTCATAGATATTTTTGAAAACACCTGTGCCGGCTGTTCTTGCTGGACCAATTCCTATTATTTCTTTAAAACTTACGGAATTAATTTCGGGAATGATTTTTGGAAATTCGAATAAAGCTTTTATTTCCGAGCCGAAAACAAGAGAATTATCGTTTATTGTGTAAAATAATGGTTTTATTCCCGAGCGGTCACGAAATAAAAATAATTTTTTTTCAAAGTCGTTCCATATTGCAAAAGCAAATATTCCATTTAACATAGTTACACATTTTTCGCCATATTCAAGATATAAGAGCAAAATAACTTCTGTGTCTGTTCGAGTTTCGAAAGTATAACCCTTTTTTATTAAATCTGCTTTGAGTTCTTCTGTGTTATAAATTTCGCCGTTATAAACTATGGCATAATCATAATTGTTTATTGTTTTTATTATTGGCTGAGTTCCTGTTTTTAAATCACGAATTGCCAAACGTGTATGGCTTAATCCGACATTGTTTTGCAAATATTCTCCAACGTTGTCGTTGCCTCGTTTTTCAAGGGATTTTCGCATATTTACAAGAATGTTTTTGTAATAAGTTTTATTTTGCAAATAATCGATTTTAAAATTACAAAATCCTGATATACCACACATATATAATCTCCTTTTATTTTTATATATCAATTTATTAAAGATATTTATTTTTTATGATACTAATTTTGTTGTGCTTTTTCTTCTGTTGTTTTTTCTGTTAATCTTAAAAACGGGTATGGATTTATCCATAATTCATCTTCGGTTAAATCTGTTTTTGGACAAATTCCGATATGGAGATGGACAGGAAATTTCCCTTTTGTTCCCTCTGTTTTACCATATCCGCTGTTTCCCATATATCCCAAAATATCACCGGCTTTGACAGTTTTTCCGCTTTCAATTCCTGAGGCATAGCTGTCAAAATGGGCATAATAATAATAGTTTCCGTTTTCGGAGGTTATTCCAATTCGGTAGCCTCCTTGTTCGTTCCAGCCAATGTTGTATATTTTGCCGTCTGTCATTGAAACAATCGGTATTCTACCTTGAATATTTTCTCTATCCATAATATCACAACCTTTGTGTATTCTTTTTCCGCCGTATGTTCGTTCTCCGCCCCAGCTGTCTCCGTATATATATTCTTTTGAATATTTTGCATCAATTGGGAACTGTTTTATATCGTTGTATATATTGTTAATTAAAGTATAATATTTGCTTACTTCATTTTTGTTATATTTATTTTTTATATCGTTGTAGTTGATTATGAAATTTTGCTCGATTTTTTCATCTGTTTCGATTTTTGTTTCAAAAAAATTATTCTCTATTGAATAATATGTAAAGAGCTCGGGAAAATCCATTCCATATTTCAACGATAAGTTTTTTATTTTTAAAACTATATCGGACGAAACTTTTAATGCGGAAACGTTTTCAAGTTGTACATCGATTGTTTTTTCGGAGGGAGAAAGCAAATAAATTATCCAAATTAAAATTGCAAACAGTAATGCGATAATTCTTATGTAAAAAATTTTTTTTGTTTTTCGTTTTTTCATAATTACCTCCTTATTGATTTGAATGGAACATTACAATATAAGTATATGTTTTTTTTAGTTTATTATTATGGAAAAAATACAAACAATTTTCTGTTTAAGTTTTTAATTATTGAAGACAATAATAATTGATAGCAAAGCTATTATTTTTTAATTTATTTTTAAAGGGGGATAATTATGAGTGCAAAGCCGTTTGACTGGATTGCGTTAACTCTTGTTATAATTGGTGCAATTAACTGGGGGCTTATTGGATTTTTTCAATTTGACCTTGTTGCAACGTTATTTGGGGGTGCTGATTTTTGGCTGACACGTGTTATATATGCAATTGTTGGAATTGCGGGGCTTTATACTTTGAGTTTATACGGGAGAATTGAAAATAATATGACACACAGTACAACTCATTAGCATAAATTTTAAAGAGCGAAAACATCATATTTTTATTATGAAAATACCTTTAATCGGATTATGATTATAAAATCTGTTTTAAAGGTATTTTTATTTTTTTCAAAAAAGGGAGAATGAAGTTTTTAAAATGTTGAATTGGCAGGCACATTTTTTTTATTTGAGTATATATTAAAAATATATATATGAGAGGTGCGTAAAATGTTATTTACGATAAGTCTTGATAATATCCCTTTGAATGTTCCGGTTAGAATTGTTTCAATTAATTCCGATTTTGAAAACTGCGGAATGCTTGCAGAACTTGGTTTTACAGAGGGGTGTGAAATTACCCCTGTTCATATAAGCCCATTTGGCGACCCTATTGCATATTTTTTGAGAGGGACAATTATTGCACTTAGAAAAGAGGACGCAAAAAATATTAATGTTAAGCTTGGGGAGGGTTAGAATATGGCGGAAAATAATTTTACGGTTGCACTTGTTGGAAATCCAAACACCGGAAAAAGTACTGTTTTTAATGCTTTGACGGGAATGAAACAACACACCGGAAATTGGACAGGAAAAACGGTTGGAAACGCTTTTGGAGAATTTTTATATAAAGAATGCAAATTTAACATAGTTGATTTGCCGGGGATTTATTCGGTTACACCAACTTCGCCTGATGAAAAAGAAGCGATTGATTTTTTGAAAAACAACAAAACAGATTTGGTTGTTATTGTTGCTGATGCAACATGTCTTGAAAGAAATTTGATTTTAATTTTGCAAGTTATGGGCATTTGTGAAAAAGTTGTGTTATGTGTTAATCTTTTGGACGAGGCGAAAAGAAAACATATAAACATAAATTTTGATAAGCTTTCAGAAGAACTAAATGCTGATGTTGTTGGGACAAGTGCAAGAAGCGGAAAGGGACTTGATGAACTTAAAGATGCCATATATCATAATTTGGTTGGCGAAAAGTTTTTTGAAAAAGCGAAAACGAAAAAAAGAGATGAGCACGAAAATATTAAAAATGTCGTTTTTGATGCAGAAAAGATTTATAAAATTTCTGTTAAAACAGATTGTTGTCACGCTTGCTGTATTGACAGAAAAATCGACAATATTGTATTGAGCAAGAAATTTGGTATACCGCTTATGATTTTTATGCTTATGATTATTTTATGGATTACGATAATTGGTGCAAATTATCCGTCTGAGATTCTTAGTAAAATTTTCACATATACCGAAAATAAAATTTTATCTTTTTTTTATTATTTGGAGATGCCAAATTTTTTATGTGGTGTTCTTGTTGAGGGTGTGTTTAGAACTTTGGCTTGGATTGTTTCGGTTATGCTTCCACCGATGGCTATATTTTTTCCTCTTTTTACTTTTTTGGAAGATTTGGGGGTTTTGCCGAGAATTGCTTTTAATCTTGACAAATGTTTTAAAAATGCAAAGGCTCATGGAAAACAAATTTTGACAATGTGTATGGGGCTTGGGTGCAATGCGGTTGGAGTTACCGCTTGTCGAATTATCGATTCGCCGAGAGAGCGACTTATTGCAATTATTACAAATAATTTTGTTCCTTGCAACGGTCGATTTCCCGGGATAATTGCCGTTTCTTCAATTTTTATTGCTGGAGCGGGAGCTTTTGCATCAATTAAAGTTGCTTTGGTTGTTCTTTGCTCAATAATTTTTTCTGTGTTTGTAACTTTAAATGTTTCAAAGATTTTATCGTTAACTGTTTTGAAAGGACTTCCGTCATCTTTTATTTTGGAATTGCCACCATATAGAATGCCTCAAATTAAAAAAATAATTGTTAGAAGCATTTTTGACAGAACTTTGTTTGTTCTTGGTCGTGCGGTTGTTGTTGCTGCACCGGTTGGTGCAATTATATGGATTATGCAAAACACTTTTATTGACGGGAACACGTTGTTATTTTATATTGCTGATTTTTTGGAGCCTTTTGCGAATATTATGGGGCTTGACGGATTTATATTGACAGCGTTTATACTTGGTATGCCGGCAAATGAAATTGTTATACCTCTTATAATAATGTTTTATATGAAGAATGGAGCGATTGTTCCGTTTGACGATTTAAATGAGATTGGCAATTTAATGGTTGCAAACGGCTGGACTTTAAAAACGGCAATTTGCACGATTTTATTTTCTTTGAACCATTTTCCTTGCAGTACAACTTTGCTGACTATAAGAAAAGAGACAGGAGGGTTTAAATGGCCCGCAATTACATTCTTTATTCATTTTGGGGTTGGGGTTGTTATTTGTTGTTTTGCAAATTTGATAATTTCTGCGTTATCGAATGTTTTTTGATATGACAAAAGCGAGATTGCCACAAACGCAACATCTCGCTTTTTAAATGAATTGATTATTAATTTGTGAGCAAGTCTGTAAGCCGAGTTCTGTCGTGAATAGTCATCTATCTTGTTTTACAGTTGCCTGTAAATTCATGCGACCTTTACCTGAAACAGGGCGGGCAACCCTTTTTATTTCAATTCGGTCTTGCTCCGAGTGGGGTTTACATAGCCGTCTTTGTTGCCAAAGCCGCGGTAAGCTCTTACCTTACCTTTCCACCCTTACTTGCCAAAGCAAGCGGTTTATTTCTGTTGCACTTTCCTTGAAGTTGCCTTCACCGGACGTTATCCGGCACTCTTGCCCTATGGAGCTCGGACTTTCCTCATGCCAAAGGCACGCGACTATTCAACTTACTCAAACAGCATTTTATCACATAAAAACAGCTAAGTCAACATTAAAATTTTAGTTTTGAAATTTTTGAAATAATGCTTGATTTTGTTTTTTAATTTAGCTTTTTATGCGATTAATTTAAAAATTTTAATTAAATAGGTAAGCATTTTTTCTTGACAAAATATGATGTTATAATGTAATCTTTATAAATGGAATTAAAATAATTTGGCACATATATTTTACAGTTTTGGTTTGAACTTTTTAAAACTGTTTTATTAAATTATGCCGGATTGGTTTAAAATTATATACATATTTAAATAAAGGCCGTATAATAATTTTAAAAATGAATTTTTTGATTATTTTTGTGCGGTGTTTATTAATTATATTTTTTATAAAAGGGCTGTTTTTGCCCTTGGAGGTGTTAATTTTGCAGGATAAAGAAAAAGTATCCTACGATAATGAAAGCATTATATCGCTTAAAGGTGCGGACAGGGTTAGACTTAGACCGGCTGTTATTTTTGGTTCTGACGGCCTTGAGGGGTGTGAACATTCTGTTTTTGAAATACTTTCTAATTCTATCGATGAGGCAAGGGAAGGTTTTGGCAAGAAAATTGAAATAATCAGACACAAGGATTTTTCGATTACGGTTAAGGATTATGGAAGAGGGATACCTGTTGATTATAATCAAAAAGAGGGGCGATATAATTGGGAGCTTCTTTTTTGCGAGTTATATGCAGGCGGAAAATATCTTAACAATTCCGGCGAAAACTATGAGTTCAGTTTGGGGCTTAATGGGCTTGGTCTTTGTTCAACACAATATAGTTCGGAGTTTATGAAAGTTGTTGTTGTGCGTGACGGATTTGAATATTTTGTTGATTTTGAAAAAGGTGAGAATGTTGGCGGACTTAGAAAAGAGAAAACCGACAGTTTGGAAACGGGAACGCACATATATTGGAAACCCGACAGAGATGTTTTTACGGATATTAATATCCCTTTGTCTTATTATCAAGATATTTTAAAAAGGCAATCTATTGTCAACAAAGGGTTGAGTTTTGAACTTTTTGACGAGGAAAGCGAAGAAACGTTTGTATATTGTTATGAAAACGGAATTAAAGATTATATTAAAGAAATTGCGGGAGAAACAAGCATTACAGACGTTCAATATTATGAAAACGAAACAAGAGGAAAAGACAGAGAAGATAAACCGGAATATAAACTTAAATTTGAGGTTGCCTTTTGTTTTGATAACGAACGAAATGTTGTTGAATATTATCATAATTCAAGTTATCTTGAATATGGCGGTTCACCGGATAAGGCTGTTAAATCGGCGTTTGTTTATGCTATTGACAATTATATTAAAAACAATGAGCTTTACAAAAAAGACGAGAAAAAAATTATTTATTCGGATATTGAGGACAGCCTTGTCTTGATTATAAATTCTTTCTCAACGGTTACAAGTTATGAAAATCAAACTAAAAAATCAATTACAAATAAATTTATTCAAGAAGCTATTACTGATTATTTAAAAAAGCAACTTGAAGTTTATTTTATTGAAAATAAAGCAGAAGCCGATAAAATTGCAAATCAAGTTCTTGTTAACAAACGAAGCCGAGAAACAGCGGAAAAAACAAGGATTAACATTAAGAAAAAACTTACGGGCAATTTGGATATGAATAATCGTGTTGAAAAATTTGTTAATTGCAGAACAAAAGATGTTTCAAGACGTGAACTGTATATTGTTGAGGGTGATTCGGCTCTTGGTTCTTGTGTTCTTGGAAGAGATGCCGAATTTCAAGGAATTATGCCAATTAGAGGAAAAATTTTAAATTGTCTTAAAGCAAATTATGATAAAATTTTTAAAAGCGACATTATAATCGATTTATTAAGGGTTATTGGCTGTGGTGTTGAAATTAAATCTAAGCATAATAAAGATTTAAATTCTTTTGATATTGAGCAACTTAGATGGAATAAAATTATTATATGCACCGATGCAGATGTTGACGGTTTTCAGATTAGGGCATTATTGTTGACTATGTTATACAGGCTTGCACCAACTCTTATAAAAGAAAGAAAAGTTTATATTGCGGAGTCGCCGTTATATGAAATAAACAGTGACAAAAAAACTTATTTTGCTTATTCTGAAAAAGAAAAAGCTGATATTTTGAAAAAAATTAAGGGCAAATATTCGATACAGCGTTCAAAAGGTCTTGGAGAGAATGAACCTGAAATGATGTGGCAGACGACAATGAACCCCGAAACGAGAAAACTTATTCTTGTTTTGCCGGAAGATGTTGAAAAAACTCAAATAATGTTTGATATATTGCTTGGAAATAATTTGCAGGGGCGAAAAGACTTCATCGAAAAATTTGGCTATAAATATATCGATTTGAGTGAAATGAGTTAGGAGAAGTTTTATGGGAAAAGATATAAATATCATTGAACAAAATATAACGGATACTCTTGAACTTAACTATATGCCGTACACTATGAGCGTTATTGTTTCGAGAGCAATTCCTGAAATTGACGGATTTAAGCCTGCCCACAGAAAGTTGTTATACACTATGTATAAAATGGGTCTTATTAATTCTGCAAGAACAAAATCAACAAATGTTGTTGGACAAACTATGAAGCTTAATCCTCACGGAGACAGTGCAATTTATGAAACTCTCGTTCGTTTGACAAAAGGCAATGCTGCAATTTTGCACCCTTTTATTGATTCTAAAGGTAATTTTGGAAAACAATATTCAAGAGATATGGCTTATGCTGCATCAAGATATACAGAAGTTAAGCTTGACGGCATTTGTAATGAGATTTTTAAAAATATCGATAAAGATACGGTTGATTTTATTGATAATTATGACGGCTCTTTGAAAGAACCTGTTTTGTTTCCGACAACTTTTCCAAACATACTTGTTACGTCCAATCTTGGTATAGCTGTTGGTATGGCAAGTTCGTTATGCGGGTTTAATCTTAAAGAGGTTTGTTCGGCAACAGTTGCTTATATGAAAAATCCTGATATTGATTTGAAAAAATATCTTAAAGCTCCTGATTTTTCAACGGGCGGAGAACTTATTTATGATGAAAACGAAATTGAAAAAATTTATAATACGGGAAAAGGAACTTTTAAAGTTAGATCTAAATATCGATATGATAAGAAAAACAGCCTTATTGAGATTTATGAAATTCCATATACAACGAATATTGAGGCGATTATTGAAAAAATTATAAGCCTTGTTAAATTGAACAAGGTTAAGGAAATTAACGATATTAGAAACGAAACGGATTTGAATGGGCTTAAAATTGCAATTGACATTAAACGAAACGCTGACCCAGATATGCTTATGCATAAATTATTCAATATGACAACTCTTTGCGATACGTTTAATTGTAATTTTAATGTTCTTATTGATGGAAATCCTAAAGTTATTGGAATTAAACAAATTTTGGACGAATGGTTAAAATTTAGAATTAAATGTATTAAAAGGCAAGTTGCTTTTGATTTGGAAAAGAAAAACGATAAATATCATCTTTTATCGGGGCTTGCAAAAATTCTTTTGGACATTGACAAAGCAATTGAGATAATTCGTGATACTGAAGAAGATAAAATGGTTATTCCAAATCTTATGGCGGGTTTTGGAATTGACAAAGTTCAGGCGGAGTTTGTTGCGGAAATAAAACTTAGAAATCTTAACAAAGAATATTTGTTAAACAGAGTTAACGAAAGAAAAAATCTTGAAGAAGAGATAAAGAAACTTGAGAAAATTCGGGAAAGCGAGGAACTTATTAAAGAAATTATTTGTTCGGAGCTTAAAGAAATTTCGAAGAAATATGGAAAGCAGAGACAAACGGATATTATTTACAAAGACGATATAAAAGAATTTTCCGATGAAGTTTTTATTCAAGATTATCAAGTTAAAATGTTCCTTACAAAGCACAATTATTTTAAAAAAATTACGGCGGCTTCTTTGCGTTCTGCATCTGGTCAAAAGCTTAAAGAGGGCGACGAAATTGTTATGGAGATTGAGGCTTCCAACAAAATGGACGTGCTTTTATTTTCGGACAAATACAATGTTTATAAAGTTAAAGCCTATGATTTGGCAGAATGTAAGGCGAGCAGTCTTGGTGAATATTTGGCGAATATCATTGATATTGAAGACGATGAAAATATTATTTGCATTGCGGCAACGGCTGATTATTCAGGATTTATGATTTTTGCATTTGAAAACGGAAAAGTTGCAAAAGTTGATATGAAGAGTTATTCAACGAAAGTTAATCGAAAGAAGCTTATTAATGCTTATTCGGACAAATCAACTCTTGTTGGAGTTTATTATATTAAAGAGGACTGCGAGTTTGTGGCGGTTAGGGACAACGACAAAGCTATGATTTTCACTTCTGAACTTATTCCGGTTAAATCGACAAAAAATACTCAGGGTATTCAAGTTTACACATTAAAGAAAAATAGCGTTATGAGCAAATTTATTTTTGCAAAAGATTTTATATCGGACGATTTGAAATATTATAAAGTTGATAAAATTCCTGCAACGGGACATTTTATTGTTGAAGCTGATTTAAATCGAAATTTTAAAACTACTGATGAATAAGTTTTAAAATAGTAGTGGAAATGTAATCTTTAATGTGATATAATAGCCACATAAACGGAGTTTATGTGGGGCGGCAAAGCCGCCAATCAGCTTTTCAAGCTGAATATTATAAGTATTCGCTAATCAGAGATTAGCTCATATCATAGCACGAAAAACAAATATCCAAAGGGCTGCTTGTTTTTCTATGTGCTATGATATAATAGCCACATAAACGGAGTTTATGTGGGGCGGCGAAACCGCCAATCAACAACAAATAGATATAAAAATGGCATAAAAATGTTTAATTATGCTATAAGTAACTTTGGAGGAAATTATGATTAGTGCTAATAATGTTACGTTGAGGCTTGGAAAAAGGGCCTTATTTGAAGACGTTAATATAAAATTTACACCCGGAAACTGTTATGGTCTTATTGGTGCAAACGGTGCCGGTAAGTCTACATTTTTGAAAATTTTATCAGGTGAACTTGAGCCGACAAAAGGTGAGATTGCATTAACTCCCGGCGAAAGAATTTCTTTCCTTAAACAGGACCATTTTCAATATGATGAATATAATGTTATGGATACTGTTATTATGGGCAATTACAGATTGTACCAAATTATGAAGGAAAAAGAAAAAATTTATGCAAAAGAGGATTTTACAGAAGAGGACGGACTTAAAGCGAGCGAACTTGAGGACGAATTTGCAACAATGAACGGTTGGGACGCAGAAGTTGATGCGGCAACGCTTTTGAATGGTCTTGGAATTGAAACAGAACTTCATTATAAATTTATGAAAGACCTTACAGGACCGGAAAAAGTTAAAGTTCTTCTTGCTCAGGCGTTGTTTGGAAACCCTGACGTTTTGCTTCTTGACGAGCCGACAAACCATTTGGATTTGGCAGCGATAAATTGGCTTGAAGAATTTTTGATTAATTTCGAAAATATAATTATTGTTGTATCTCACGACAGATATTTTCTTAATAAAGTTTGTACGCAAATTGCTGATATTGATTATTCAAAAATTCAGCTTTATGCGGGAAATTATGATTTTTGGTATGAATCGAGCCAGCTTCTTATTAAACAGATGAAAGAGTCTAACAGAAAGAAAGAAGAAAAAATTAAAGAACTTCAAGAATTTATTCAAAGATTTAGTGCGAATGCTTCAAAATCAAAGCAGGCAACTTCAAGAAAGCGTGCCCTTGAAAAAATTGAACTTGAAGAAATAAGACCTTCGAGCAGAAAATATCCTTATATTGATTTTAAACCAAACAGAGAAATTGGAAACGAAGTTTTGACAGTTGAAAATTTATCAAAAACTATTGACGGTGTTAAAGTTCTTGATAATATTTCTTTTGTTGTTAATAATGGTGATAAAATTGCTTTTGTTGGCTCTAACGAAGCAGCCAAAACAACTTTGTTTAAAATATTGGCGGGGGAGATTGAGCCGGACGAAGGTAGTTTTAAATGGGGAGTTACAACGACAAACTCATATTTTCCAAAAGACAATACTGCCGAGTTTGACAATGATTATAATATTGTTGATTGGCTTATGCAATATTCAGAAGAAAAAGATATTACTTATGTTAGAGGATTTCTTGGAAGAATGCTCTTTTCGGGCGATGAGGCTCTTAAAAAAGTCAGAGTTCTTTCCGGAGGGGAAAAAGTTAGATGTCTTATTTCAAAAATGATGATTTCCGGTGCAAATATTTTAATTATGGACGAACCGACAAATCATCTTGATATGGAATCTATAACAGCTTTAAATAACGGAATGATTAAATTTAACGGAGTTATATTGTTCTCTTCTCAAGACCACCAGATTGTTCAGACAACAGCAAACAGAATAATGGAATTTACAGAAGGCGGTCTTATTGACAAACAGACAACTTATGACGAATATCTTATGAGCGATGAGGGTGCAAGTAAGCGTCAAATTTATTCAATTAATTAAAATTAACAAAAAATAAAAATATGTCTTTATTTTTAATAATTTTATGATATAATATTATTAGGGGTTACAGTTTATTTGACATATTGTACATATTTTTTCTGCAAATTGTTTTTTTAGGTTTATAAATTTGTAATATATTTAAAAACGTAATTTGATTTGTATGTTGATTTTGTTAAATAGTTTTAATCTTTAGATATTTGGAAGGGGTGCTTTTATGGATAAGCCATTGATACTTGTTGTTGATGACAGCGAGTTTAACAGAAAAGTTCTTGTTGATGTTTTGAAAGATGAATATGATACGATAGAGGCAGAGAATGGTGTTAAAGCTTTGGACATTATAAATAAAAACCCGGCAACTATATCTTTGGTTCTTCTTGACATACTTATGCCGGAAATGACAGGACTTGAAGTTTTACAAACTCTTAATGATGCGGGAATTTCTTCACTTATTCCGGTTATTCTTATTACGGCGGCAGATGCAGAAGAAGAGTATGGTCTTAATCTTGGTGCGGTTGATTTTATTACAAAGCCGTTTGACCCAAATGTTGTTAAAACTCGTGTTAAAAATCATATGAGAATTAAGAATACAAGGGATATGCTTGAAGAGCTTGTTTCTTTTAATATGAACCGAAGCGAAAACGTTTTGGACGCAACTATTGAGATGCTTGCGAATGTTATTGAGTTTAGAAGTTTTGAGAATTTTAAAAATTATGACAAAATTAAAAAAATTACAAAAATTCTTATTGACAAAATGTTGGAACTTGATATATACAGCAGAGAAATTAACGAAATTGGCGGTAATTTTATTTTGGCTTCAGCACCTCTTTGCGATTTGGGAAAAATTTTTGTTCCCGAATATATCTTATTTAAAAACGGAGAACTTACAAAAGAAGAGTATGAAATTGTTAAGAAGCACACAATAAACGGTTCTAAACTTGTTAAAAAGTGTTTGAAATCTATTTCTGAAAAATATGTTAAATGTTGTGAGGACGTTTGCTTAAATCATCACGAGAATTGGAACGGAACGGGTTATCCTTACGGTATTTCCGGAACACAAATTCCTGTTTCGGCAAGAATTGTTGCAATTACCGATGTTTTTGATGCACTTGTTACAGGTCGTCCATATAGAAAAGCATTCAGCAGGGCAGAGGCTATTAAAATTATTGGTGATAGTGCGGGAAGAGAATTTGACCCAACTTTGGTTGATGTTTTTGTTAAAGTTGCGGATAAAATTTGCGAAGTTTATGAATAATTGATTTTTATGGAAATTTAAAAGGCTGTTTTCAAGATTTTTGAAAACAGCCTTTTTTGTTTGAAAAACTTTATATATTTTAAAGCGATGACGAGAGAGTTTTTTTATTTTGCTTTTTTTTCAATTCATTTTTTAATGTTACTATTTCGTTTGCAACTTTGAACGCTTCTTCTATTGTTTTGAAAAAACGGTCTGCTCCGATTGATTCGGTTATACCTATTTTTTCGATTACTTTTTTTGGTTGTGGTTGAAGCTCGGCAAAAAGTATCATTATATGATTTTTTCTTGTATAATCGAGAATTTGCTGGAGAGAATCGACCAATGTTCCGTCTATAAGAGGAACATTTTGCATTCTTAAAATTAAGATATCGGATTTTACATTTAATGATTTCATTGTGTCGACGAATTTTGTTGAAGCTCCGAAAAACATTGGACCGGCAATTTCATATACAAGGATTTCTTTATTTATGTATTTATGCGTGTCGCTTTCGCTGATTTTTGAAACAGTGTTTATTTTTAATGCGTTTGCCATTTTTCTTATGAAGAGGAACATTGCAAGAACCATTCCTATTTCTATGGCTATTACCAAATCGAAAATTACTGTTAAAGCGAATGTTAATAATAATGTACTGAAATCGCTTTTTGTTGTTTTTTTGATTTGAACAAACGCTCCAAAGTCACACATATTAAACGAAACAACGATGAGTATTGCGGCAAGCGTTGACATTGGAATTAATTTTGCAAGGGGCATTGCAACAAGCATTATTACAAGAAGTACAATTGCATGGATTATTCCGGCAACGGGAGTTCTTCCGCCGTTTTTTATGTTTGCAGCTGTTCTTGCAATTGCACCGGTTGCGGGAAGCCCACCAAATAATCCGCTTGCAATATTTGCAACGCCTTGTGCAATTAATTCTGTGTTTGAGTCGTGTTTATCGCCTGTCATACCATCGGCAACAACAGCCGAAAGAAGAGACTCAATTCCTGCCAAAATGGCTATTGTGAATGCTGAGGGCAATAGTTCCATTATCATTGAAAAACTTGGCATTGAGAAACTTGGCATTGGAAATTCAGAACTTATTTCGCCAAATTTTTTGCCTATTGTCATAACCGGTAAATCAAAGAAATAGACCAATAGAGTTGTTACGATTAGGGCAATTAATGGACCCGGAATTCTTTTGCTGACTTTTTGCCAAAGTATTATTATTGCTATTGCGAGCAACCCTATTAAAAGGGACGTATAATTAATTGTGCTGATATTATCTATATATGAACCCCATTTTGGAATAAATTCGGAGGGAACATTTTCTATATTAAGTTCGAGCAAATCTTTTAATTGGGTTGAAAAAAGAGTTACGGCTATTCCTGTTGTGAAGCCGACTGTTATTGGATATGGAATAAATTTAATTACATCGCCGAATTTTAAAATTCCGAATATAATTAATATTATTCCGGCCATTATTGTTGCGGTTATTAAGCCTTCAATTTTATATTGGGCAATTATTCCACATACAATTACAACAAAGGCAGCTGTTGGGCCACCTATTTGGACACGACTTCCACCCAAAAAGGAAATTAAAAAGCCGGCAACGATTGCGGTTATCATACCTTGTTCCGGACTTACGCCGGAAGAAATTGCAAGTGCTATTGAAAGGGGAAGGGCAACTATTGCAACTATAATTCCTGCAATTATGTTGTTTAATAAAGATTTTCCTTTCAATTCATCGGGGGAATTTTTCATAATTGAAAATAATTTTGGTTTAAACAATTTTTATACCTCTTTTCATTTAATTGGAGTGGCTGAAAAAACAGTTAATTGATTGCTTACGAGTTTTTACATTGATTATACAATTAATTAACATAAATTTTACACACCAATGTTTATATTAATTAAATTGTCGAAATTAGTCAATATTATTTTTGCATAAAAATTGTCTGTATATTTTACATTTTTCTATAAATAATTGCAAGATTATAAATCCCATAAATTTAATTGAACTTGATTGCTTTTTTCTTCAAAAGTTGTTAGATAATTGAATATTTGGTTATTATCGTAAATTATGCTGTTTTCTTGGCATTTATTGTGGAAAAGTTTCATTAAATCATTATTATTTGGGCTTGTCAATATGTATTGATTTGCATATGTTTTTATATATTTTTCCTTTAAAGTTGGAAAAAAGCGGTCTAAATTTTTATAGAAATATTCACGATTTCCCTCTCTCAAAGTTACTCCCATTTCGAAACAAATTATACCATATACTTTTGCTTGGATACACATATCTAAAATTCCAGAAATGTTTTCCTTTGTGTCATTTATGAACGGCAATATCGGAGAGAGCCAAACAATGGTTGGTATTCCTGCTTTATTTAATTGTTTTAAGGCTTCGAAGCGTTCTTTTGTTGTTGAGACGTTTGGTTCAATTTTTTTACACAAATCTTCGTCATAAGTTGTTAGTGTCATTTGAACAACACATTTTGTGCGTTCGTTTATTTTTTTTAATAAATCTATATCACGTAAAACTCGATTTGATTTTGTTATTAATGTTATTCCAAATCCGTATTTGTATATTAAATTCAATGATTTTTGAACGCTTTTTATTTCTTCTTCCAACGGGATATAGGGGTCGGTCATTGCACCTGTTCCTATCATACATTTTTTTCGTTTTTTCTTTAATGCAATTTCTAAAAGTTCAATTGCGTTTTCTTTAATTTCTATATCTTCAAAGTTGTGATTCATATTATAGCATTTACTTCGAGAATCGCAGTATATGCAACCATGCGAGCAACCTCGATATAAATTCATTCCGTTTTTTGAGGATAATATTCCTTTTGCTTTGACGAAGTGCATTTTTTTCTCCTTTTTGTAAATATCTATTATTTTAACGATTTGTTTTGAACGTGTGAGAGGGGTATTTTGAAAAATTTAATATTAAAAAGGGGAGTGAATTTTTATTTTCACACCCCCGTTAAGCTTTTATACAGTGCATTATTGTTCCATTTGCTTTCCCAAAAAGCCGGAAGCTGTTTGAGCAAGCTTTTGTTCAATTTCTCCCATTTTTTTGTTGTCGGAAAGCATAACAACAGCCCCCAAAACATCGCCTTCTGAAATGATTGGCGTAATAAGTTCATGGTTATAAACAGATTCGTTATCGTCTTCCAAAATCGGAACGAAATTTTTTTCTGTCCTTTCTGCAATGTGTGTACTTCTTGCGTTGATAACTTTTTCAAGTTCGCCGGAAATGTGTTTTTCCATAAATTCTTTTTTTGCTCCGCCGGAAACAGCGATAATTTGGTCTTTATCAACTATGCAAGTTATATGTCCCGCATTTTGTGCAAGACTTTCTGCATATTCTTTTGCAAATGCACCAAGTTCGCCAATTGGAGAATATTTTTTTAAAATTATTTCTCCCTCTCGGTCGGTAAATATTTCAAGCGGGTCGCCTTCTCTTATTCTTAATGTTCTTCTTATTTCTTTTGGGATAACAACTCTTCCCAAATCATCTATTCTTCTGACAATACCTGTCGCTTTCAAAAATATTACCTCCTAAAATTTAAGAATGTATGTCTATTATTTCTTTTATAAGAATTTTTATACTATTTTGTAAAGAAATAATATATGGGAAAAACAACTTTAAATTTTAGTTGAAGAGCATATTTATTATATAGTCGTTTTTTATTTGCAAATTGTTATGAAATTTTATGCAAGCGGTTTTGTTTGACGATTTTTTGTAGTATGAAACAATTATTTTTTTTGTGTTGCCGAAATAATTTGATATATTTGTGCATAGAGCATCTTTTGCTTTTATATTTTTGAAACAGATTTCTTGAATTTGGATATTTTGTTCATTCCAAACAAAGGCATATGACAGGAGTTCGTTTTTTTCATTATAAAGGCAGAAACAAGCACCGTCCAAATTGTTAAACATATTTATTTGAGTTTCCCAATAATTTTTTGAACGAATAATATAGTCTGTGTTTAAAGATTTCAGAAAATCCGAATATAAGATATCCATATTTTGTATATCTGATTTATCAGCTTTTTTTAAAATAAAATTTGAATATTTTTTTTGCTGAGGAGGATTTTCTAAATTAAAATACTCTTCGATTGATGAAGATGTTGGAATGTAGTTGAAGTTTTTGTAAAATTCAAATAAAGTGTTGTTTTCCGGTATGAGAATTGAAATGTTTATTCCTCTTTTTTTATCATTTGAAAAAGATTGGTTTAATAATTTTGTCATTATGCCTTTTTTTCTGTGGTTTGGGTGGGTGCAAGCACCGTATATATAGGTTGTTTTTCCCGAATTTTTAAAATTGAAATTGAGTTCTTGAAGCATTGAATAAATTATTCCGTTTTTTGTGTAAATAAGCGTTTTCTCCGGCGAGAAAATGTTTTTGAAATACCATTTTGAAAATTCAGGAGAGTTTGGAAAACATAAATTCCATAGGTTTATAATTTCTTTGGTATTTTCGTTTGTTGCATAAAGAATTTCTGACATAGTTTGCTCCTTTATAAAAATTTGTTAAAGCAACGCAAATGGTTTGAACAATTAAAGAGTTGTGTTGTTATTTTTTAGCATTACGTTATAATTTTTGCTTAACATAACAGGTTTATATGATAATTTTACTTTTCGCAAACCTTCTATGTCCAAATCTTCTTCTCGGTTCACATATTTTATATTTTTGAAATTTCTTTTTGCAAATTCGTTGTTTATCATTTGATAGGCACCGTTTATTGTATGTTCTGCTTTTTCTATTTGAATTGTGAATGTATCGTTTGAGCTTTGGCTTGCAATTGTGAAAGCAATTATATTTCCGTCCAAACGAAGAACGCCACCTTTTAAATCGAGTTTTTCATAATTTTTCAGAGCAAGAGCTATTGCTGATGTTTCCAGAAAAATTTCGTTATCATCATTTTCACGATATTTTGCACACCAATTTAAATGATATTGAAAAACTTCTTGAATATTATCTTTTGTGATATTTTCGTAAGACCAGCGATTTTCATAATTTTGCTTAAATCGATTTATAAAATTTCTTTTGGAATGAAATTTTTTTCCTTTTAAATTTATTAAATCATCGGCAAGATAAATATAATTGGCGTATTCTCTAAATTCTTCAAAAATGAACATATTTGGCATTTCTGTTTCAATTTGATTTTTTATTTTTTCGGGAACAGATGTTAATATAAACGGAATTTCAAGTTTTTTTGAATCGTTTATAATTAAATTTAATGCCTCTTTTAAACTGCTTTTGCCTATTGGAACAAAATATAATTCGTTCCATTCGGCTTGTGCATCAACTCGCATAAACAATGTATCGTTTTGTATGCAATATGATGTTGGGTAGGTGTGCTGCCAAATGAATAGGTCTGTAAAACAATAGTCGCACAGAAAAAAGTTTTCGCTTTTTAAAAATTGGTCAATTATATTTTTATCAGCTATTGTTATTTTTTTAAATTGCAAAATAATTATCCTTTCTGATTTGTAGATTTTCTTATATTCACTATAAGTATTCCTAAACTAACCAAAAATAATGCTCCGAAAGTTTTCAAATCAAATATATCTTCGCCTAAAAGTATTCCGGAGAGAATTACCCCGAAAATTGGATTTAAAAAGCCATATATTGAAATTTTGCCAACAAAATTGTATTTTAAAAGCTCTGCCCAAAGCGAAAAAGCTATTGCTGACAAAAGCGAAAGATACAATAAAATTAATAATGGATAGTATGTTTCAATATTTGAAAATGCAAAATTTGGAATTGACAATTTGCCACCTGTTAATGCACCGACAATAATTAAAATTAATCCGCCAAAGCCAAGCTGATAGCCTGTTAACATTGCAGGGTCGGAATTCTTTGATATAAATTTTGTTATTATTGAACCGGAAGCAAAAGAGAGGGCAGCCAAAATCATAAAGCCTTCGCCTGTTAGAGAAAAGCTCATATCTAAGCCTTCGCCTGTTAGATTACACAAAATTACACCACCAAAGCCAAGCAAACAGCCTATAATCTTTTTTAATGTCAGTTTATCATTTTTTAAAAAAATGTGTGCAAGTATTACAGCAAAAAAGTTTCCTATTGAATTGATGATTGATCCTTTTACACCAGAAAGGCTGGTTAAGCTTATATAAAAAAGTATGTATTGCAATGCGGTTTGCGTTGCTCCCAACAATGCTATTCCGGGAATTTCTTTTTTATTCGGAATTACTATTTTTTTTAACATAACAGACCTAAAAATTATTGTTAGAGCACCGGCAAGAAAAAAACGGGAACCGGCGAATAACATTTGTGACGGTGTATCGGAGATATTAAATGCGGTGTAACCTATTTTTATTACGGGAATTGCACTTCCCCACAATGCTGTACAAAGAACGGCTATTAAAATTATATTAACCGGTCGTTTGAAAAAATTGTTTTCATTTGAAGTTTTTGTAGTATTCATTTCTTTTCCTCGCTATACAATATTTTTAATTAACATTATACAATTTTTATTAAAAATAGACAAGTCGTTTTTTTCAAAATTATATAATTATTGATTTGGAAAAAATGTTTTGAAGTTTGTTATTATGTTAATCTTAAAATTTTTATTTTAGAATATTTTTTTTATTTTAGAGAAAAATAATTTTAACTGTATAAAAGCAGTTGCAGAATGTTATGGAGATTTGATTAATATAGAATTGGGAGGACTTAAACTTATGGAAACAAGTTTTGAAAAAAGTTGTACAAGGGAAAATCTTATGCGAGCATTTGCCGGAGAAAGTCAGGCAAGAAACAGATATACTTTTGCTGCTCAAAAAGCAAAAGAAGAAAAGCTTCACGTTATTGAAACAATTTTTACATTTACGGCACATCAAGAAAGGTCTCACGCAAAAGTTTTTTATGATTTTTTAAAAGAGGAGGCAGGTAAAAACATAAATGTTGACGGAAATTATCCTGTTGATATTTATGAGAAAATTCCAGACCTTTTGAGGGCGGCTCAGCATAATGAATATCAAGAATTTGAAAATGATTATAAAAACTTTGCTCAAATTGCAAATGAAGAGGGGTTTGTTGGAATTTCGAAAATTTTTAATATGATTGCAGAAGTTGAAAAAACACATGGAGAGAGATTTGGATATTTTGCAGACCTTTTGGAACAAGGAAAACTCTTTGTTTCAGATGTTGAAACAACGTGGGTTTGTCTTAATTGCGGGCATATTTATAAAGGTAAAGAGGCTTTGGCGATGTGTCCGATTTGCAAGCACGACAGAGGATTCTTTATAAGGCTTGAATTGTCGCCGTTTAAATAATTGACATTTTTTTATTTGCGGTTTATAAAAAAATGGGTGTGAAGTTGGAAATTTTCACACCCACGTTTTTATATTGTTCTACATTGGAGCATTTATGCTATCTTGCTGAGAAACTGTTATTTCTTCGATGACTGCTGGATTATTTGTTACGGGAGCGGTTTCAACAGGAGTTTTTTTAGGTTGTTTTTTTGGAACTTCTGCTGCTTTTGTTGTTGTTTCTTTTGGTATGCTTGGAACAGCATTTGTTGTTGTTTCAACGGGAGTTTCGGTTGTTGTAGTTGATGTTGAATCTGTTGTAACTATTAAATTTCCGTTGCTGTCAACGTTTTTGTATACACTTTTTGCAAGATAGATTTTTTCGACGAATTTTCCATCTTGATATACATATTTGTATGTTTTATATGATTTTCCGTCGAACACACTTTTAAAATCGAGAGTTCTACCTTTTGAGTGTTCTTCTTTTCCATAGATTGTTATAATAACCTGATTGCTTGTTAGAGCACTTTCTATATATATTGGTATTGAAAAATTATTTTTAAATTTAAAATCGATATAATTGCCGGCAAGAGTTGCATCGAAACCTCTTGGAACATAGCCAACGGTTAGGGAATGGTTTGCACGTTCAACAACTTCAAGTTCGGCACGCAAAACGGCATTGTACAATGTTGAGGAAACCTGACAAACTCCTCCGCCGTAATCTTCGGAAAGTTTTCCGTTTATATAAGCTCCTGCAAGTTTGTAGCCGTTTTTTGGTGTGCTTTCGCCAAAGCAGTCATTTGTTGAAAAAACTTCGCCGGGATAGAGAACTGTTCCGTTTAAACGAGAAGCGGCAACTCGCATGTTAATAACTCTACCCGAACTGCCGCTTCCTCTATAATTTGTTGAATATTTTCCTATTACATCGCCAATTTGCGAAAGCTGTTCAGACGTAACTTTCGCCTGAACGTCTTTCGCAGGGGCATCAACAACTTCTTTTGTTGGTGCATAAATAAGCGTTCCATCTCCTTGATTAATTTCGACAAACTCAACGACTATGTCAACTGCTCTGTCTAAATCCAATTCACGTCCTTTTGTTTCGGTTACAACAACAAATTGACCGTTTTCTTTTTTGATTGTTGCATTTTTGGGTTCGATATATACTTTATCTTTGAGTGTTTCAAGTTGAGTTCGAATTGTTTCTTTAACTTCATCGGACAGATGCCCGTCTTCGTTTAAGAAGTTTGCATCGAAAGAATAGGGCGAGCCTAATTTTAGAGTTTCATATTTTTCGTATCTTTCTTCGATGCTTAAATCGCTTTCACGTCCGTAGTTATAGGCTTGTTCAACAGCGGTTTCAAGGTCACACTTTATTCCGAGCTGTCCGTATGTAAAGTCGTAGATGTCATCATCAACAGCGAAGGAAATTTTGTTTTGAGAAAAAGGCTCTTGCAAATCTTTTTCGAGTTTTTTTAGGGCATCTTCTTTCTTTAAACCGCCAACATTTATATCGTTTACCAGTACATTTGGATAGATTGTATCTGTATCAAGAGTGTCTCTCATTTCTTTTGTGTTAAAGTAGTTTATGGCAAAAACTATTGCAGCACCAACTATAACAATGCCTATAATAAGGGCAACGATAATTTTGACAAGTTTGTTATTGTTTGAGGCTGCCGCAGAATTTCTGTTTGTGCGACTTTTTTTCATTTTTTTAATCCCTCCATGAAGAAATCTTTATTTACAAGACATAAATTAATTATACAACAATAATAATAAAAAATCTACATTTTTTTTCATTATTCAAAATTTTTTTATTATAATTTTTATAAGTTATCGAGAACTGCCTTCTTTTATGCCTTCGGCTTTAAAAACCGATTTTATTGTTAAAAAAAATATTTTTAAATCGAGCGAAAAACATATATTTTTTGCATATTCGCCATCGAACTTTGCTTTTTCTTTGATTTCGAGTTCATCTCTGCCGTTTATTTGTGCCAATCCGGTTAAACCGGGCAAGCAACTGTTTGCGGAAAGTTTTTCTCGTTCGGCTATGAGGTCATATTGATTCCAAAGGGCAGGTCTTGGACCGATTATGCTCATATCACCTTTTAAAATATTTAAAAGTTGTGGAAGTTCATCTATGCTTGTTTTTCTGAAAAATGCTCCGGACTTTGTTATATAACTTTGAGAGCCTTGCAAAAGATGAGTTGGAACATTTTTGGGTGTATCGTTTCGCATTGTTCTGAATTTATAAATAAAAAATTCTTTTTTTTCTTTTCCTATTCGTTTTTGTTTAAAAATTACCGGACCTTTTGATTCGCATTTTATGATGATTGCAACGATTAACATTGGAATTGCAAAAATTAAGAGGGCAAATAAGGACAGGAAAATATCAAGAAATCTTTTAATATATTTATACATAAAATCCCTCGCTATTTAAAATTTGGCAAAATTTCGTGTAAAATTTTATAGACCTCGGAAGGGGTGTTATGGGCGGCAAAATTTAATTTTTTTAACTGTTGTTGGAATATTGAATAATCAATTTCAACAGGTTTTGTAATAAAAATTTTATTGTGATATGTTACGGTTAAATTGTCTTTTTCTTCGTCCATAATGAGTTCTTCGTATAATTTTTCTCCCGGTCTTAAACCTGTATATATAATATCTATGTCTTTTCCCGGAATATATCCCGAAAGACGTATGAGATTTTTCGCCAAATCATTTATTTTTACAGGTTCGCCCATATCCAAAACAAAAATTCTTCCGCTCAAACCAATTCCGCCGGCTTGCAAAACAAGCCTTGCGGCTTCGGGAATTGTCATAAAATATCTGACAACTTCAGGGTCGGTTACTGTTACCGGACCGCCGTTTTCAATTTGTTTTTGGAAAATTGGAATTACACTTCCGTTGCTTCCGAGAACATTTCCGAAACGAACAGCCATAAATTTTGTTTTGCTGATTTTTGCTATGTGCTGAATTAAAAGTTCGGTAATTCTTTTTGTTGCACCCATAACGTTTGTTGGATTTACCGCTTTATCGGTTGAAAGAAGAACAAATCTTTCAACATTGAATTTATCGGCAAATTCGGCAACGTTTAACGTTCCGAAAACGTTGTTTTTAACGGCTTCTTCGGGGCAATTTTCCATTAGTGAAACATGTTTATGGGCTGCGGCATGGAAAACGGCGGCGGGCTTAAATTCGTTGAATATATTTTCAAGGCATTTTGTATCGGTTACGGAACCTATTTTTATTATAAATTCGGTTAAAGGATATTTATCTTTTAATTCGTTATAAAGTTCGAAAGCTGAATTTTCGTATATGTCGAAAATTACAAGTTTTGAAGGATTGAATTTTGCAATTTGGCGACAAAGCTCGGAACCTATTGAGCCACCGCCTCCTGTAACCAACACAGTTTTTTTGTTTAAATAACCGGATATATTTTTAACATCGATATTTATTTCATCACGTGAAAGCAAATCGGCGATATTTATATCCATAATTGAGTTTGAAATTCCGGTTGAAATATCGCTTATTGGCTGTATTTTCTTTAAAGCACATTCTGTTTTTGTGCATTGGTCTATAATTCTTCTTAATTGAATATTTGTTGCTGTTGGAATTGCAATTATAATTTCATCGATATTATAGATTTTTGCAAGTTTTGGAATATCATCTGTTCCGCAAACAACACGTATTCCCTTTATATTTGTGTTGTTTTTTTCAATGTCATCGTCAACAACAATTACGGGCAATCGGTCTTCATACATTGGTTCGTTTTTCATAATACGTTTTATTACATCATTTCCTGAATTTCCCGCACCAATAATCATAACTCTTTTGTAGCCAACTTTTCGGCTTATGAAATGACCGAGATATGTGAAAAATCTTTTGACAATTCTTCCACCAAATCTTGTTGAGATACAAAGGAAAATGTTTATAATTGCCGAAGTGAACAACATTCTTTTTGGCAAAATTAACAATTCTTTTTCTTCGAAAAGAATTGTATCAACGAAATACAACGCAATGAATATAATTGTGTTTGCGATTATCACTTTAAAAACATCTTCTATAGCGGCATATTCCCATAATTGAGAGTAAAATTTAAAAAATCCGTAAACAATCCAACAAATTATTGGAGCAAGAATAGTCATACATAAATACCAAATCCAGGCAGAATCGGGAACGCTTATTCTGACTGCACCTGGAATGCTTCCGTCGAACCACATACCTATTCCCGCAAGTATTGAGAAATTTATGTATATGGCATCGAGAATAACATATAACACAGCTCGTCCGCCGTTTCTGCCGACGAAATCTTTAATATTACGCATAACAATCCTCCGACACTATACTTTATTTTTGACTTTGATATTCTGTTATGCAAAAACCAACTCCGAGCATAATCCAGAACATTGGTGCAACCGAAACAATGCTGTCGGTTGCAAACATTGAAATTAAATATCCGATAATTCCAACCAAAAACGCAAATTTGAGCGAAATAACAAGTCTATCTTTTTCTAAATCTTTGATAATACTTCGAATTGTTCTGATTACATAGGAGACGAACAAAACGAGCAATACAACCAATGATAAAAATCCTGTGTTTATAGCTGTTTGCAAATATAAATTATGCGGTTTGTCAACTATGATGTATGGATTTCCGAGATAGTTCAATTTTTCACGAATTTCATATTGAGGAAACGCAAGCGAAAAACTATCCGGACCAATTCCGGCTATTATGCCTCTTATGCCGTTTTGGAAAACAAGAGGTATGCTTCTTGACCAAATATATCCTCGTCCTGTTCCGAATGCTTCATTTCCTTTAAAACCAATTGCTGGTGCTTTTTGATTTAAATCGGCAACTTTATAATGTTTATCGGCAACGGCAAGGTGTCCGTCGTTTGATACACAAAAATAAATTGAAACCTTATCTTTTTTTACCGCTAAAATAGGTTGTGTATTTTTAATTTTAAATTCTGCAAATAATTCGTTGTGTTTTTCGCTTTTTAATTCAATTAAAGTTTGGTTGTTGTTTTTTAAAGTAGCTGCATATTCAATGTTTAATTGTCCTTTTTCATATGGAAGCAAAACTTTTTCTGTGTCATCGGAAATTTGCACAGCATTTTTTTCTTTATCATAATTTAAATAAATTGAACCGTTTTTTGTTAAAATTTCAGCTTTATCATCTTGAAGCCAAAAATCTTTTAAATAATAGTTATTTTCTGCGTGTTTTATTCCAAGTACAATTTCTATGTTTCTTGAAATTTTTTCCTTTATGGTTTTGTTGTTCAAAATAAAGAATGAGGAACCCATAATCGAAAGAATTGTTATTGTTAAAATTACTATCGAAAAAGCTTTTGAACATTCTTTATATTTTTTGTTTTTGATTATATAAATAATTCCTACAACAAAAGCGACAAAAAACGCAACGGTAACGGCAACAAAACCGCCTTGTGATTTGCAACCCAAGAGGTTTAATGCCAAAACTATGCTTAAAATTAAAGAAATATATTTAACAGAAGCTTCAAACGGCTTTTTTGTTATGTTGTATGGCAAAGTTATTGCCAATATTGTTGTGAAAGGAAGGAACAACGCACAAAATGAACCGACACAGTTTGGATTATACAAAAGAGAGTAAACTTCTGTGAATTTAATTGTTAAAGGCGAACCGTTGTACATATCGCCGAGAACGTATTTTGCACCAAAATTTGTTTTAAAAATGTCCATTCCTAAAAATTGAAACAGTCCGATTCCTCCGATTACGAAAATTGAAGCGAATATTGTAATGATTATAAATTTGATGCAAAATTTATTTGTTGCATATCGGAAAGAGACAATCATTAACGCCATATATGAAAGCAGAACCCACAGACTTTCATATCTTTCGCTTATACCTTGCATTGCAATTTCTTTATATGGCGTTAAAATTGAAGAAAGTATGGCAAAAAAGCCAAAGGTTATACCGCAATAAAACACAGGGTGTTTAAAATCGTATTTTTTGAAACCTTTTTGGGGAACATACATAAGAAAAAGAATTGTCATAAGAAATGTTAAACAGCATATGGAAATTGATTTGTAATATGAAAATACATCAAGAACTTGTCTGTTTGAACGAATTGCTTGTTCCGCTGAACTTACCTCAACGTATGTTGCACTTATAAACAGGGGAACTATTGCCATAATTAAAAATATACATATACCAATGGTATAATCATACCAAGATTTCTCATTTTTCATTGTTAATTTACGCTCCATTCTTAATTTTGGTGTTAATTTTGCAAATTTAGAAGATTTTGAAGAAAATTCAAAATATTATATCATAGTAAAAAATAGATAATTGTCAGACTATTACGTTTGCTATGATTGATTAATCTAAAGATTTACAATGTAATATTAGGCTTTTTAAGCCATTAGCGACTGTTTTTAGCAACTTTACAAAAAAGTTTATGTCGTTATTATATCATACAATAAAGAGTTAAACAACTTAAAAATAATTAAAATTTTTTTATTTAAGGATTAATGAAATGGCACGTAAATTTGTGAAATGTGTCTTGATAGAGATGCAGGAAATTTTATCTAAGATTGTGAAATTGTGATTGTATTATGCTGTGTAAAAAGATGCTACAAAACAAATGTTTTTTGAAATATATCATAATTTAAATAAATTTCGAAAAAAAATTCGAAAATTGTTAAATTTAGTCTTGCAATTAAATTTGATTAATGCTATAATAAAATAAATCGAACATAAATTTGTGATAGGAGGGGCATTATGAAAATTTATTCTTTACTTAAATTCTTAAAAAAATCGTGCTTTATTGGGAGCTTTCTCTTTTTCTTTAATTTTGCATGGTGTACATTTTTTATGGTTGAATTCGATACTATGTTTTGGTTTACTTTTCCTGCAATTGTATATGTGTTCGTTTCATATTCGTTATATTGCATTGTGGAAAGCTTTAAAGAAGAGAACATTTTGCCGAAAAATAGAAGAAAAATTATTAATATTGACAATTATAGATATTGCAAGAAGAACGTTAGTTTTAGTGATTTTGAAGAGCTTGGAAATTCTTCCGTATCTTGAAAAAGTTTGGCAATTTATTTCGTATAATTTGTTTTGGGTTCTGTTCAAATGGGGTTTTATGTGTTATAATAATGGTAATACCGAATAATTATAATTTTACCGTTTTGCTTGATAGTTCCGAATTGTTTTGTTAATTTTTTTGTGTTAGGCTGTTGTTATGGGTTTTTGATAATTGGGAAATATCGTTTTGAACTTGTTTTATTAAATTTGCGGTATTGTTTATGAGAAATAATTTTTTGGGGGGAATGTCTATGAACAATAAATACGATGTAATAATAGTTGGTTCAGGTCCGACGGGAATATTTGCAAGTTATGAATTTACTTTAAAAGCACCAAATTTAAAAATTCTTTTGGTTGACAAAGGAAACGATATTTATCACAGAAAATGTCCGATATTGGACGGGAAGCTTAAAATGTGTCCACATACAGATTTGAAAAAAGATTATGCCGCTTGTAGTCCGGCGTGTTCAATTACTGCGGGTTTTGGCGGAGCAGGGGCATACAGTGACGGAAAGTTTAATATAACTACCGAATTTGGTGGGTGGCTTTCAGATTATATTTCTGATGAACATTTGTTGGAACTTATAAAATATGTTGACCGGATAAATTTGAAACATGGGGCGACAGAAACAATTACCGACCCAACAACAGAGGCGGTTAGGCTTATTGAAAAGAAGGTTTACGGAGCGGGGCTGAAGCTTCTTCGTGCAAATGTTCGTCATCTTGGAACAGAAAACAATCTTCAAATATTGAAGAATATATTCGAATATTTGAAAGATAAAGTTGATATGGTTTTTAAAACAGAAGTTAAAGATGTTTTGGTTGAAAAAAACGATAATGATTTTGTTGTTTCGGGAATTGAACTTCAAAACGGAAAAAAAATTTTTGCGAAAAATGTAATTGTTGCACCAGGAAGAGACGGCTCGAAATGGCTTGTTGATGTGCTTAAAAAGCACGATTTGGAAGTTTACAACAATCAAGTTGACGTTGGTGTTCGAGTTGAAACTTCTGATATAATAATGAGAGAGATAAACGAAAATTTGTATGAGGGTAAATTTTTGTTTAATTCATCGGTTGGAACGCAAGTTAGGACATTTTGTAGCAATCCTTCGGGGCACGTTGTTATAGAAAATCATACCGGAATTATGGCGGCAAACGGTCATTCTTTCTATGATAAAAATTTGGGGTCTCAGAATACAAATTTTGCTCTTCTTGTTTCACATAAATTTTCGGAGCCTTTTAATAAACCGAACGAATATGCTATGGAAATTTGTAAAAGAGCAAATGATTTGTCTAACGGAAGCGTTATTGTTCAAAAATTTGGCGATATAATTAAGGGAAGACGCTCTACGGAAAAAAGAATAAAAGAGGGGTTTGTTGTTCCAACGCTGAAAGAAGCAATTCCGGGGGATTTGGGGCTTGTTTTGCCTTATAACACTATGAAAAGTTTAATTGAAATGATTTATGCACTTGACAAAGTTACACCGGGGATTGCCTCTGAACATACTTTGTTTTACGGAGTTGAGGCTAAATTTTATTCGGCTCGGCCGATGCTTTCGGAAAGGCTTGAAACAAAAATTAAAGGTCTGTTTTGCGGAGGAGACGGAGCGGGAATAACAAGAGGGCTTGCTCAAGCGGGTGCAGCTGGTGTTTTGGCGGCACGTTCGGTTATTGAAAATTTTGAAAATTTGTAATGTTTGCGAAAAAAAGAGTTTTTTGTTATTTTATTTATTTATATTTTAATTGAAAAAAACAGGTTAAAATGGTATAATTGTTATGTGAAGCAATTTTAGGAAATGATAAGAATATTTTACACTTGAAAACATTATAAAATTTACTATGGAGAGCATATTTGAAATTGATTTTACAAACTTTGTTTATAGGGGGTTTTTATGGAAATTATAAATTGGAAGGAAGTTTTGCTTCCTTATGAGCAAGTTGTTGATGAACTTATTGTTAAATTTAACAGCATAAAGAGAGAATATAAAATGAAAGGATTGCATTCGCCGATTGAACAAGTTGACGGAAGAGTTAAAGCTATTTCAAGCATTATCGATAAGGCGAGCAAAAGGAATATTCCTCTTGAAAATGTTTTTGAAAAGCTTGAAGATATTTCGGGTGTTAGAATTATTTGCAGATTTGTTGAAGATATTGACAGAGTTGTTGCACTTATTCGTGAAAGAAACGGAAAAGATATGGAAGTTTTGGAAGAAGAGGACTATATCACAAACACGAAAAAAAGCGGATATCGAAGCTATCATATTACCATAAATTATCCAATTATAACGGTTAATGGAAAAAAGAATATTAAAGCTGAAATTCAAATAAGAACTTTGGCGATGAACTTTTGGGCAACAATTGAACATTCGTTGAGATACAAATATAACGGGAATATGCCAGACGAGCTTAAAAAAAGACTTCAAGCCTGTGCGGAAGCTGCCTTTGTTTTGGATACGGAAATGACAACAATTAGAGATGAACTTCTTGAAGCTCAAAAAATTGTTCAAACAAAAAATAATCTTGTTAATGAAATTATCAATAACATACATAATTTGTATTTTTATGCAAAAGTTGAAAAAATGAATGAATTTAATCAAAAGTTTATTGAGCTTTATCAAGAAGGAAACATCGATAAATTATTTGAATTTAACAGACAGCTTGAAGTTATGGCTCAACTTTACAAAGTTAAATATATTTAAGGTTTGATTTTATGAATTTTTTTGCTATTTCTGATTTACATTTGAGTTTTTTTAAAGATAAGCCTATGGATATTTTTGGCGATAATTGGAAAAATCATCACATTAAACTGAAGAAGAATTGGCTTGAAGTTGTTGGTGATGATGATTTTGTTTTTATTCCGGGGGATATATCGTGGGCGAAATCTTTGGAGGAGTTTAAGCCTGATGTTGAATTTATCCACTCTTTGACAGGAAAAAAGATATTTTTGGCGGGAAATCACGATTATTGGTGGGGTTCGACAGCTGCACTTAATGAAATGTATGAGGATATGTTTTTTATGAAAAACACTTATGTTCCTTTTGATGATTTTGCTTTATGCGGAACAAGAGGGTGGCTTTGTCCGAACGACACTTTTTTTACTCCACACGATAAAAAAATTTATTTGAGGGAAGCGGGGCGGCTTGAACGCTCGCTTGATAGGGCTGTTTCGGCGGGGTTTGAAAAAATTATTGTTATGAATCATTATCCGCTGACAAACGATAAAAAGGAAAATTCACTTTTTATTGATATAATAAAAAAATATCCTGTTGAAAGAGTTATTTATGGTCATTTGCATGGAGAAAACAGCTTTTATTCAAGCTTTCAGGGGGTTGTTGACGGAATTGAATTTACTTTGGTTTCTTCTGATTATTTGAATTTTATGCCTGTTAAAATTTTATAAAGTTCTTGACGTGCATATATTTTCTACTTATAATACTTATGAGGAAGCTGTTTGGCAATGATTTACAACAGCGAATCATATTTTATTATTATGAAAGGAATTATTTTTATGTCAAATCCTATTGTTACATTTGAAATGGAAAACGGTGATGTTTTTAAAGCAGAACTTTATCCTGAAATTGCTCCTAACACTGTAAATAATTTTATAAGCCTTATAAATAAAAAATTTTATGACGGGCTTATTTTTCACAGAGTTATAAGCGGATTTATGATTCAAGGCGGTTGTCCGGAGGGAACAGGAACAGGCGGACCGGGATACAGCATTAAAGGCGAGTTTTCAATGAACGGTTTTAAAAACGAACTTAAACATACAGAGGGCGTTTTGTCTATGGCAAGAGCATATCCTCCTGATTCTGCCGGTTCTCAATTTTTCGTTATGCACAAAACTTCACCTCATCTTGACGGCTCTTATGCCGCTTTTGGAAAAGTTACTGAGGGTATGGATATTGTTAATAAAATTGCGGAAACCGCAACAGATTATAGCGACAGACCTTTGGAAGAGCAAAAAATTAAAAGCGTTACGGTTGAGCTTTTTGGCGAAACATATGACGAGCCGGAAAAAGTTTGATTGTATTCGTTTGAGCTTTTGTGAAGTGGGCTATTATCTAAAAAGCTTGACGTTTGATTTTGTGTAAAAATTATAGGCTAATGAGTTTGAAAAATTTTTCATACTTATTAGCCTATTTTTGCAATTACATATTGTGCCAGCTTATAATTTCCTGTTCCAATTTACAGTTATTTTTTAGCATAAATTCCATAACTTCAGCGTAAAAATTATTTTTTATTAATGAGTTTGCTTTGATTTTATCGTTTTTTTCAAGTGGTTTGCAATATTTTTTGAAGTTTGTTAAATTTTCGATATTCATATTTAGGGGTGAAAAATTAATCCCTGTTTTTTCGATTAAATTTTTTAAAATGAAATATCCGTCTGGATCGATGTCGCCAAAGTGATACCATAAAATAGATTTATTAAATTTTGCAATTTTCTTCAAAAAATTTTGTTTTGCTGTGTTATGGTATCCGCTTAAATAAATAAATGTAGTTTGATTGTCATTAATTCTATTATACGAAGTTAGATTTTCAACTGTTACAATTTTGTTTGAATTGATTTTTATTGATTTTATTTGTTCAAGTGTTTCAGATGAAACCGCTATTGGGTTATTTTGAGTTATATTGATGAAATTTCCGTCAATATAATAAATCTCAACCTTTCCTTTGAAAAATATATACGACGGATTTGAAAAAATATGATATTCTTCGAGAATTGTCTGTTCTTTTTCTTTTTTCTCAAAGCAAGATAAATCTTGCTCAAATTTGCCATAATCTTCAATTATTTTGCAAATTCGAGATTTATAGCTGTTTTCAAAAAGCTTTGTATCTCCCAAAGTTGTTCCAATATAGCTATTATTTTGCCACGATATATATGAATATTATTTTGTGGTTTTGTTAGTCTTGCGTATTCTTTTATAAAATCGCCGTCACAATAAGCAATTATATTTTCTGTTAAACTTTCATAAGAAATTTCTTGCATAATTTTTTCGATTATTTTACGAATGTATGTTGACATTTTTTTTAAAGATTCAGAGAGAGATTTTGCATTTTTATAAACATTTTTCAATGCACCAACATAAGGGTCACCATTCCATTGTTCTGTGTTTAATAAAGTGTTATAAATATTATACATATAGCTTGCAAGTTCTTCTCTTTCCGGACGTTCCAAGCGAAGCAATAATTCGGCAAGAAAAACCCCTTGTTCTGTCATTACTGTATATTTTTCAAAGGTTAATTCATCTATTTCTTCTTCAAGCCAGCCAACTTCTTTGTTTGAAAATTTTCGCAAATAATCGCTTGCCATATCTTGATAATTTTTATTAAGCATATCAATATCGGTTGTCAATTCTTTGGAATTTTCGGAAAGATAGTATGCCAATTCGTCTCGCAAAGCATTTCTTTTTATTCTGTATGATATTTCGTTATCATATTGTTTGTATATAAATCTTAGCAAGCTTGAATTTGTTTTATAATTGCTTCCGCTTGATAAAGGATTGAAGAAATTACTTGGAATTATATCAAAAACATTGTTCATTTTCTCACCGCCTTTTTTGTTTTGCCGGCAATTGGTAGTTGTTTAAAAGTTGTTTCAAAAAAATATTGATTAAAAAAGGGCATAAATTTCACAAAATTATAAATAGAAAAGGTTAAAAGGGTGAAATTTATGTCCCGAAAAGTTTGAAGTTTTGAATATTACTAATAAGCTGTTTTTGACGAATTTTATTTGCCGAAAACAGCCGAACCGTTTAAATAATTAAATTTTTTGCCTTGATAAGCTCCTGTTTCAAGCATTCTGTTTTCTATTTCTTCTTTTATTTTCCACCAACCGGTGTTCCAATTTACAAAAAGCGAATTTTCTTTTGGAGCACGTCCAATAATTCTTTGAACGGAAATATCGGGGGAAAGATATTGAAGAAATGTAATTACACGATTTATATAATCTTCAAGCGAAAGCATTTCAAATTCGTTGTTTAAATATTGCTCTGCTATTTTAGTATTTTTCATAATGTACAATGCGTGCAGTTTAACGTGCGTTGAAGAAAGTGCCGAAATTATTTTTGCTGTTTCTATTACATCAAGCTCTGTATCCCAAGGTAGATTTAAAATAACATGAGTGCAGAGGTCGAAACCGCATTTTTTTATTTGCGATGCGGCATAAACGTATTCTGCAAGAGAATGCCCACGATTTATTTTTTTTAGTGTGTGATAATTTGCGGTTTGCAAACCCAATTCCAATGTTATATTTATATTTGTTTGCTCTTTAAATTTTTTTAAAAAGTCCAAATATTTTTCATTTATACAATCCGGTCTTGTTGAAATAGATATATCAACGATATAGGGGAGGTTTGCATCGGATATATATTTTTTAAAATCATCAAGAGGCATAAATGTATTGGTATAATTTTGAAAATATGCAATAAATTTTTCTGCCTTATATTTATTTTTTATATATTCCATATTTTTATTGAGTTGTTCGGAAACAGAGAGTGAATTTGACAAACATTCAAACCCTGCTGCCTCATCTCCGCAATATGTGCAACCCCCAAATCCGATTGTGCCGTTTCTGTTTGGACAAGTTATTGGCAAATTTATTGGCAATTTATAAACTTTTGAATTAAATTTATTTTTTAAATAATCGGAATATTTATAATAGAGCTCCATTAGCAAATCACCAAATCTCTCAATTCATAGGGAATTGAGTCTATTGAAGCAGACATACTTAAAATGAACTCAACAGAATATTTTTGAGAAAGTTCTGAAAGTTTTTTTACAAATTTTTTTAAATCTTCATTGTCAAAGATTTGAAGAATTTGACAAATGCTATCGATATAAATTTTTTCGATATCATTATCTTGAGAAATCACACCGCAAATAAAGCCGAGCAATTCTCTGTAATTTGAAATTGGAAAATCAGACACTTCAACAAAACGAATATTGAAATGTAAACCAAACATATTTCGGTTATCGTTATCTATAAAAATAATATTTCCATGGGCTGTTTTTACAGCTTCATTTGCCATTTCAAGAATTTTTTTTGTTTTTCCGTCACCTTTTTCACCTGTAAGTATACGAATCATATAAATTCTCCTCTCAATAAATCCTGAAAAATTATTTTTTTGTTAATAATTTTTTATTGACGAAACGCTGATTAATGGCTAAATTCAAAAAATTAATCAGCGTTTCAAAAATATAATTTTATACTTTATGTGTTCAAACTTAAAACAGGCAAACTTAAAGCAATACCGCATAATTTGATATAGTGAGTTTAAAACTGTTAAATTATATTTTGGTGTTGCTTTTAATTTTATTTTTTAATTTTTTCTGAAAATCATATTATTTGTTTAAAATTTTATTTATACGATTTACAGGGTCTAAAAGTTCGCTTAATGTTTTATCAAAATTCAATGTTTCAATTATAAGAGCTATATATTTTGACATATCAACTTCGCAATACCAAGGTTTTTTAAGCAATTCAGGTGTTCTGTATGTTAAATTTGTTGTAAACACTTTATTTATGCTTCCGTTTTCATAAGCTTTATCAAATTTTTCGAAGCCATCAACAAAAAGACCGAATGTTATGAATGTATAAATATTTCTTGCTCCACGTTCTTTAAGTTTTGTTGAAACATCGATAATGGAATCGCCCGAAGCAATCATATCATCAACGATTATTATATCTTTTCCTTCTATATTTCCGCCGAGGAAATCGTGGCTGACGATTGGATTTCTTCCGTTCACAATAGTTGAATAATCACGTCTTTTATAGAACATTCCGAGGTCAAGGCCCAAAATTGATGAATAATAAATACATCTTGACATTCCGCCTTCATCAGGTGAAACAATCATTAAATGTTCAGGGTCGATTTTTGCATCAGGGATATTTCTTACAAGAGCTTTTATCATTTGATAATAAGGTTGTACATTTTCGAAACCATTCAAAGGAACGGAATTTTGTACACGAGGGTCATGTGCATCGAAAGTTACAATGCTGTCAACTCCCATCGCTGTAAGTTCTTTAAGTGCCATTGCACAATCAAGGGATTCTCTTGAATTTCTTTTATGTTGGCGAGATTCGTAAAGCATTGGCATAACAACTGTTATTCTTCTTGCTTTTCCGCCAATTGCCGCAATAACTCTCTTCAAATCTTGATAATGTTCATCGGGGCTCATTCTGCGTTCAACGTTATACATTTTATATGTAACACCATAATTGAACACATCAACCAAGATATAAATATCAAACCCTCTGACAGATTGGTCGATTACACCTTTTGCTTCGCCTGTGCTAAAACGAGGACAATGTGCTTTAATTTGAAAAGTGTCAATTTTAAAATTAAATTTTTGTTCGTGCCACTCAAGAAGATATTTATCAATTTTGTTTCCGAGATCTTCGCAGCCTTTCATTGTTATAAGGCCAAGTTTTCCAACAGGGAGTTTTGTAGTTCTTAATTCCATTGTATTCGGCAGATGCCATTCGCTCCTTTTCGTATAAATAATTTGGTTTTTTATTTATGCAAAAGGCAAAAAATGTTGACTTTTGACATAACTAATTTTATTATACAACATATTTCCGCAAATTTCAAATAAGTATTGGCTTTTTGAGAAAAAAATTTATTTTGGCATAATTGACAGGCAAATTTATGATTAAAATAACGTTGTATATTATATTTTTTTATTAATGGGCAGGCGAGGGGGATTTATTTGACAAAAAAACAAGCATATAACAGATGTGACCACACATTTGTTATATGCTTGTTTTGCGTTTAAATATCGAAATCGAGAACGCATTCTGTTGTAATTCGATTATAGATATCACCGATTAGCTTAACAAGAATTTGTTCATTTTCGAGAAAAGTTTTTATATCATCATTTAATATTAAAGAGTGATATTTTTGGCTGACACTTTTTTCATAATCGAAAGCAATATTTTCGCCGTTATTTTTTCTTTTTTGAAAATCCATATGAATTTCTTTAAATTCACGAACTTTTTTACAAAGCTCAGGATTTTTTTTTATATTTTCTTTGGCTGACATATAATTTGTGTAACAAGGGCTTTCTTTTATTGCTTCTGTTAAGTTATCTGCCAATTCGAATAAATTATCCATTGAAACACCTCACAAAAAAAGGTTGATGCAAACAATGCTTTTTGGAAATTTGTTTCCAACGCAATGAAACGCTTTATTATTAAATATCCATAATTATTGGAAGAATCATTGGACTTCTTTTTGTTTTATGCCAAAGGAAATCACGCAATGTATCTTTTATGAGAGTTTTTATATATGACCATTCATTTATATTTTTTTGCTCACATTTTGACAATGCTTCTTTTACAACATTTTTGGCTTCTTCCATAAGTTCTTCGGATTCACGAACATAAACAAAACCACGTGAAATTATATCCGGACCGGAAAGCATATGGCCTGTTTCTTTTTCCATTGAAACAACAACTATCATAAGACCGTCTTGAGAGAGGTGTTTTCTATCACGAAGAACGATATTTCCAACATCTCCAACGCCAAGACCATCGACAAGAACTTGACCGGACGGAACAGTTCCTGTTATTTTTGCACTGTCTTTACCTATTTCAAGAACGTCACCTATTCCCATTAGGAAAATATTCTTTTTGTTCATTCCCATTGTTTGGGCGAGTTTTTCGTGTGCTTTTAAATGTTTATATTCGCCATGAACGGGAACGAAATATTTAGGTTTTAAAAGAGCGTGGAGAAGTTTTATTTCTTCTTGTCTTGCGTGCCCTGAAACGTGGACGTCCATTATTCCGTCATAGATAACATCGGCACCTTTTTTCAAAAGTTCGTTTATAACTTTATATATGGCTTTTTCATTTCCGGGGATTGGGCTTGAGCTTATAATTATTTTATCGCCCGGTTTAACTTCAATTTGTTTATGGTCGTTTGATGCTATTCTTGAAAGGGCAGACATTGTTTCGCCCTGACTTCCGGTTGTTATTATAACAAGCTGATTATCTGTGTAATTTTTTATTTCGGTTATATCAATCATTGTGTTTTGAGGAACGTTTAAATAACCGAGTTCACAAGCTGTTTTAACAACGTTTGACATACTTCTTCCGACAACGGCAACTTTTCGTTTTCTTGCAGATGCGGAATTTATTATTTGCTGTATACGGTCTATATTTGAAGAGAACGTTGCGACGAGAATACGTTGGTTTTCGGAATCTTGAAAAATCTCTTCGAAAATTGCACCAACGCTTTTTTCGCTCATTGTATAACCGGGGTGTTCAACGTTTGTGCTTTCGCAAAGGAAAAGAAGAACACCTTTTTTGCCAAGTTCGGCAAATCTTTGCAAATCAATCATTTCGCCTTGTATTGGTGTGTAGTCGATTTTGAAATCACCCGAATGGACAACAACACCGACAGGCGTTGTTATTGCAAAAGCGACCGAGTCAGCTATACTGTGATTTGTTCGTATAAATTCAACTTTAAAACAGCCGAGTTTTATTGTTTCGCCGGCAGAAACAGAAAAACGTTCAACTTTATTTAATATATTATGTTCTTTAAGTTTGTTTTCGACAAGTCCTATTGTTAGTTTTGTTCCATATATTGGAACATTTATTTCTTTTAAGAAATATGGTAACCCTCCGATATGGTCTTCGTGACCATGGGTTAGAACAACACCTTTAATTTTATCTTTGTTTTTAACAAGATAGGTATAATCGGGAATTACAAGATCTATTCCCAACATATCATCTTCCGGAAAGGCAATGCCACAATCAACTATTACAATTTCATTATTATATTCAAACGCAGTTATATTTTTTCCGATTTCGTGTAGTCCGCCCAAAGGTATGACTTTGAGCTTTGAATTTTTGCCTGCCAAATAAACACCTCCTATAATTATTGAAAATTTATATAATTTTGTTTTGGAATGTTGCCAGTTCTAAAATGGTTCAACAAATTTATTCGATATTTTTATTTATTGGCAACAAATTACAAAATTATAATTAATTTTGACAGTTTTATTTTTAATTTTAACTAAAAAGAACATTACAATATTTTTTTGCATAACTAAAAAACGTGCCTTTGGGCAAATTTATTTAAAAATCACATATAAAATTAGCTGAAAAAGATTTGAAAAATTGCAAAGAGCAATAATAATTTTATAAAAGCCGGTTAATTTTTTAATTAAAAGTTCATTTCATAATCAGAGTCATTATCTTGAAGCAGAATGCTTACTTTGTTAAACTCTTTATCATCTTCAACGAATTCATAATAGGCATCTTCATTATTTGAAGATATTTCTTTTAAAATTGCCGCTTCGGGTTCGTCCAAATCAACATCTTCGGCAGAAACAACAAGAAGATATTTTGTTTTATCAATTTCAATTGCATCTATAACGACAAAATCGGTTTCGACACCGTCTTCGTCTGTCATTGTTATAGTTTCATAAACTTCGTCTTCTTCAAAAAAATTATCTAATTCATCGTTTTTGTTTTCCATAAAAATCTCCCATTAATTTGATTTACTGTTTAAATAGCCTTGCAATATAAAAACCGCAGCCATTTTATCTATAACTTGTTTTCTTTTTTTTCGGCTCAAATCGGCTTCGAGAAGCCCTCTTTCGGCAGCAATGGTGCTTAGACGTTCGTCCCAAAGAATGACTTCAAGCTTGAAAGTTTTTTCAAGACGAGCTTTAAAAGCTTCTGTTTTTTCGCATCGTTCACTAATGGTGTTGTTCATATTTTTGGGATATCCCATAACTATTTTTTCAACGTTGTATTGTGAAATTATTTCGCCTATTCGAGAAATGCTGTTTTTTAAGTTATTTTCTTCTTTTCGCCTGATAATTTCCAACCCTTGAGCTGTCCAGCCGAAAGGGTCGCTTATTGCAACGCCGATAGTTTTTTCGCCGAAATCCAATCCTAATATACGCACAGAATTATCCTTTCAAATTGTTTTTTAAATAAAAGGTTACAAGTTCTTCAAGAAGCTCGTCACGTTCGATTTTACTTATATTACTTCTTGCGTTTTTATGACTTGTTATATATGTTGGGTCGCCGGACAAGATGTAACCGACTATTTGATTTACGGGGTTGTAACCCTTATCAACCAATGCCATAAAAACATTTGATAATATTTCGTTTGCTTGACTTCTTTCGTTTTTATCGGGATTGGAAATTTTTTGAGTTTCAAAAATGTTTTTATCTCTCAAAGTTTAAACCTCCTTAGAACAATTTATTAAACTTTTCCGCTCAATTTTTAAAGAAAGAACGAGGAAAAATATTTTGGCTTTTTGTAAATTATTTGGAAATTTTGTTGAAGCCGTTTATTTAACCGGTTCGCTTTCTTCAGAAACAAATGTTTCAGCCCTATCATATATAATAATACAAAATACAAAAATATGCAAATTTTTTTTGCGACTATTTTCGGCAAAAATATTAAATGCTGAAATATTTGAGAAAAAATGTAATTAATTGGTTATTGAGCCTAAAACTGTTTCCTCTTTTAAAATTTTTAGAATTTTTGTGTTTAAAATTTGGTTTGTAATGTTTAAATCACTGCTTGCATAAACGGTTATATAATTTGTTGTGTGGCCTTCATATATGTTATTTCCGATGTTTTTTTCAAAAAGAACGGGTTTAACTTTTCCTATATAATTTTCCAAAAATTCTTTATTTAATTCATTGCTTAATTCAATCATTTTTTTAGTTCTGTTATTTTTTATTTCGGAAGAAATTTGATTTGGGTATTCGGCAGCTTTTGTTCCCGTTTTTGGCGAATAGGGGAAAACGTGTATTTTTGATAGTTTTATTTCTTTTGCAAAATTCATACTTTCGTTAAAATCTTCTTCTGTTTCATCGGGAAAACCGACGATTATATCGGTTGTTAAAGCTACATTTGGAAAAGCTGATTTTAATTTTGATACAGCTGTTTTATAATCATCACTTGTGTATCTTCGATTCATTCTTTTAAGCGTTCTATTGCACCCACTTTGAAGAGAAAGGTGGAAATGGTCGCACACTTTTGGGAGATTTTTTATTTCGTTGAGAAACTCATCGGTTATTACAAGCGGTTCTATTGAGCTGAAACGAATTCTTTCAATTCCGTTTATTTTGTGAACTTCTTTTATTATATCCAATAAAGTTGTGTTTTTTAAATCGACGCCATATGAAGCAACGTGAATTCCTGTTAGAACGATTTCTTTGAAACCGTTTTGAGCAAGTTCTTTAACTTCTTCGATTACATCTTTTGGGTTTCGGCTTCTGACAGGACCTCTTGCATAGGGAATTATGCAATATGTGCAGAAACGGTTGCAACCTTCTTGAATTTTTAAATATGCACGTGTATGATTTTTTAAATTTTTAACCGAAAGTTTTTCAAAAGTTCGCTCTTTCATTATATCGCCTACGGCATTTAAAACTTTTGTTTTGTCTTTATAATTTTCGACAATTTCAACAATGCTGTGACGGTCTTTTGTTCCGATTACTATATTTATTCCTTCGATTTCTTTTACGGTTTCCGGAGCAACTTGGGCATAACAGCCTGTTGCAACAACTATTGCGTTTGGATTTAATCTTTTTGCACGACGTATTGTTTGCCTTGATTTTTTATCACCGAAATTTGTTACTGTGCAAGTGTTTATTATATAGATATCGGCAAAATCGTCAAATTCTGTTATTTCATAGCCTTTTTCTTGAAAAAGCTCCATCATTGCTTCTGTGTCATACATATTTACTTTACAACCCAATGTTGTAAAAGCTATTTTCTTTTTGTTCATATAAAATTCCTTCCTATTTTTACGGTTTACATTTCGGGTTTGTTATTTAAATGTCTGAAATCGATTACGTTATAACCCTCAATTCTTTTGAAAGCGGCACGAAATACGCCAACGTCTTCGTAGCCGACTTTTAATGCAACTAATTCATCGTCCATATTTGATGAAAGTATTAAATCCTTTGATTTTTCTATTCTTATTTTTGACAAATAATCACTGAAATTTACATCTGAATATTTTTTGAAAAGCGTTTTAAAATATTCGTATGAGCAATTAAAAAGAAGTGCTATTTTTTTTGCATTTATATCTTCGTAATATTTTTCATTTACATAATTAACGGAAGCGTTGAAAATTTCAAGTTCTTTATTGTTTCTTATGTCAACTATGTAAGAACAGAAATTTTTTAAACCTGTGTTTAAATAATTATAAGCATCGTCTATTGTTGTCATTTCAAAAACGGTAGATGTTGGGAAAAATTGATTTATTCCGGCGATGTTTAAATTTTGCTCTATGGCGTTTCTGTTTATTGAAATTAATATATCGGTTACAATTTGTGACAAAAGTTTTGGTTTTACGTCGTTACTTTTTCTGAGAGAATCAAAAATTTCGTCTAAAAGTTTTAGGCAATAATCATATTCACCGATTACGGCTGTGTATACAAGCAATTCTTCTCTTTCAATTGGATAGCGGTATGTTAAATCGTTTCCGGGTTCGACATATTCTTGCGGAATAATTGAATTATAGCCAACGAAACATCTGTATCGCAATGCGGCAACGGCTTCTTTGAACGAAACGGATATATCTTTTATATCGTTGAATCTTCCGCCAACTCCTATCGAAACTCCTAAATTTATAAGTATTTGAACTTGAATTTTTGTTTCGTTTAATATTCTTAAAATTTCCTCAAGTTCGGAAATGCCGTAAATAATCATAACTATTTCGTTGAAATTGTTTATAAAGGCTTTTCCGCAGGAATTATCGTTTAAAATTGAGTTTACTCGGCTTAAAATTTTGAAAATAAAAATATGTTTTTCATTTTCATCAAGAGTTAGTACAACTTTTTTAAAATGGTCTATTCTTAATATTGCTACAGAATAGGGCGAAGAAATTTCTATGTTTAGATATTCGAAGCCGTTTTCGATTTCTCTTTCGTTTGATATTGCTCCGTTTGTTAAATTTTTTAAAAAAAGAGTTTCGAAGAACATCATATTTTCTTGATACTTTTTGAGGACTGCTTGTTCTTCTTTTAATCTTTTTTGCTTGTCTTCAAAAACTTTTATTGCGATATTTAAGTTTTTTTCAAGTTCGCCGGGTTTTACGGGTTTATAGATATAGCCGACAACTCCGAATTCCATACATTTTTGCATATATTCGGCATCGTTGAATGTTCCGTAGAGTATGAATGAAATTTCAGGATTGTAAAAGTTCCAATTTTTAAACAAACTTATTATGTTTGACCCTAAAACTCGCATATCGGCTATTATTAAATCGGCTTTTTTTGCGTTTATTATATTTTGAATTTCTTCAAGCGTTGTTACAGCTTTTTCAATTTTAAAATCTGAAAATTTGCTTTTTATAAATGCCTTGAAATTTTTTTGATTATCGGTGTCTGTATCTGCAACAATAACTTTAATCATTTTATCACCCCGAGAATATTATTTTTTATTTGAAAAATTAAATTTTGTAAATTCAGTTTTTATGTGGTTTGAAAACTTAATTTTATTGTTTGATTTTATATTCTATATATATTTTACAATATTATGAGCAATTTTAAAATACTTTTTCTTTAAATAAATAAAATTTTGTGGTATTATATATATTAGGCTATTTTTATTGAGAAAAACGGAGGTTTATTTATGGCTTTTACGAAAGAGGAAAAAATAAAAAAAATGTTGCTTGAAGCAATATCTTTGGAAATTAAGAATACTTTATTAAATCTTATTTCGGATATTTGCATTTGGGTTGATGAACCGATTGAGTATGCGGCAAGCTTGGAAATTCAAGAATTGTTCGATGAAGTTAAAAAATCTATATTTGAACTTAATGATGATATTATTTGTGCTGTTGAGGATAGAAGCGTTCTTTTGGAAAAAATTGAAAAATTGAAAGAAGAAGCTTTTGGAATTTATAATACTTTTTGTTGCTATAAAAAAGCTTTTGAATTTCTTGTTTGCAAGTTTAACAACGAAATTGCAAATAAGCTCAACGAAGAATTGATGAAAGAACATAATAAATTGGATTTTGATAAAATTTATGACGATTGTATTGATTTTATATACGATGAGGAAGAAGACGAAAGGTTGACCGAATTGTTGACGGCGGAAAGAAAAGGGGTTGTTCTTTCTTGTATGCCTATGAAAATGACAAGACAAAAATATGAAAACTTTATATATAACAATTTGAAAATTTCTTGTGAAAATTCGAAAAAAGGGGAAATGGAGATAGTTTTTGATAATTTAAAAACTTCTTTTTATCCTTTTAATTCGAAATTTTTTGGAAAAAAATATCCTGTTTTTGCAGAGCAAATTTCTGAAATGAACAACATTGATTTGACAAAGCTTTCGCAAGATGAAATTGGCGAGCTTATCGATAATATATTGGATTCCTCTCAAAATCTTGAAAGTCTTAATGAATCGTTGGAAGCAATTTACAATGATTTGAACTATATGTTTAGTTTGGCATTGTTCTGTGCTGACGAAGAATTTTTATTTGAAGAAGATATTCTTTTTAAAGATATGTATTTTTCATCATTAAATTTGCTTAAAGGTGAACTTGACGTTGAGTTTGCGGGAGATGTTATTGAAAAAATCGATGAGAAGGTTAGTGCTATTCAAGATGAAAGAATTTCTTTGAAAAATAATATTGTGGAGCTTCTTCCGATGTTTGACAATGTTAAAGTTTCGGAACAACTTAAAACTTATATTGACACGTATAAAACTATTAATAAATATTTTTGGGAAAACATTGAAGATGCTATTGCTGAAAAAACATATGCAGAATTTGACGGTGAGGTTGACGAGAAGTTTTTTGACGAGAAGTTTGGTGAGTTTTTTGAATATGTAAATAATTCTATTGCGGAATTTACAAATAAAGACAAAAAAGCTGTTAAAGCTTATTTCCTGAGCAAAATTTATTGCGTTGTTAAAGATGAGGAGTTTATTGAATATTTTGATTTTGTTTTTGACCAGATGAAAGACAGCGATGATTTATCTCTTTTTGCGATGAAATTTGGACAAGTTCTTGAAGCTTACGGTTTTGATGTTTCAGATGATGAATGTGATTGTGGACATCATCACGAGCATAACCATTCACATAATTGCGGTTGCGAACATCATCACGAGCATAATCATTCACATAATTGCGGTTGCGGACATCATCATTAAAATATAATGAAAAATGTTTCATTTTGTTGTTAAAAAACGATAATTATAGTATAATTAAAAAATATGATATAAAAATATTTGCAGAGGTGATTGTTATTAATACTACAGCGTTGATTATGGCAGGCGGGAAAGGTGAACGTTTTTGGCCAAAAAGCAGAAAAGCTTTTCCAAAACAATTTTTGAGTTTAACCAATGACGGTAAAACTATGATTCAGCACACAGTTGAACGAATTTTACCGATTGTTGATATGAAAGATATTTTTATTGCAACAAACAAAGAGTATAAAGAAATTGTTAAAACACAGCTTCCGGAAATTCCGGAAGAAAACATTTTGTGTGAGCCTGTTGGAAAAAACACCGCTCCTTGCATTGGACTTGCGGCGGCACATATTGGCAAAAAATATGAAGATGCAATTATGATTGTTTTGCCATCGGACCATTTAATTAAATTTACAGATATGTTTGTAAACACTTTGAAAGCGGGTTGCGAAATTGCCGAGAATGACGAAAATCTTGTTACTGTTGGAATTATGCCGTCATATCCGGAAACGGGATATGGTTATATTAAATTTATTCCTAACAAGGATAATTCGAAAGAGGCTTATAAAGTTGAAAAATTTGTTGAAAAGCCAAAGCCGGAAATTGCGAAAGAATATGTTTCCTGCGGGGAATACTTATGGAACAGCGGAATGTTCATTTGGAAAATTTCAACAATTCTTAAAAAGTTTGAAGAATTTTTGCCGGACACATTTAACGGAATTTTAAAAATTAAAGACAGTATTGGAAAAGATGATTATAAAGAGGTTTTGGAAAGAGAATTCAATTTGTTTAATTCTGAATCTATCGATTATGGAATTATGGAGAAAGCTTCAAACATTTATATTTTGCCGGGAGCTTTTGGTTGGGACGATGTTGGAAGTTGGCTTGCAATTGAAAGAATTAACAAGACCAACGAATTTGGCAATATGGTTTCGGGAAATGTTATTAATGTTAATACAAAGAATTCGATAATTGTTGGAACAGACAAGCTTATTGCAACGGTTGGTCTTGAAGATATTGTTATTGTTGATACGGAAGACGCAACTCTTATTTGCGATAAAAACAGCACACAAGATATTAAAAAAGTTTTGGAAGTTCTTAAAACTTGCAATAAAACAGAATATATTTAATTTTTGGAGGAAATGAAAAATGAAAAATGCTTTGATTACGGGAATTACAGGACAAGACGGCTCTTATTTGGCAGAACTTCTTTTGTCAAAAGGTTACAATGTTTATGGAATTATGAGAAGAAAAAGCGTTGTTGATTTTGGCAACGTTGAACACATAAAAGACAAAATAAACTTTATTTATGCGGATATGACAGATATTGTTTCTCTTATTAATGCAATGAAAGTTTCGAATGCTGACGAAGTTTATAATCTTGCGGCACAGTCATTTGTTGCAACAAGTTGGGAGCAACCTATTGCAACAGCGGAAATTGATGCGGTTGGTGTTACCAATATGCTTGAAGCAATTAAAATTGTTAATCCGAAAGCAAGATTTTATCAAGCATCAACGAGCGAGATGTTTGGACTTGTTCAAGAAATTCCTCAATCCGAAAAAACTCCTTTTTATCCGAGAAGCCCTTACGGAGTTGCAAAACTTTATGGTCATTGGATTACAAAAAACTATAGAGAAAGCTATGATTTATTTGCTTGTTCGGGTATTCTCTTCAATCACGAATCGGAAAGAAGAGGAAAAGAATTTGTTACAAGAAAAATTACTGATGCTGTTGCAAGAATAAAATTTGGTGTTTTGGATTGTCTTGAACTTGGAAATATGGATTCTAAGCGAGATTGGGGACATTCAAAAGATTATGTAAATGCTATGTGGCTTATGCTTCAGCAAGACACTCCCGATGATTATGTTATTGCAACAAACGAAACAAGGACTGTTCGTGAATTTGTTGAAACAGCTTTTAATCGTGCGGGGATTGAAATTGAATGGAGCGGTAAGGGTGTTGACGAAATTGGAAAAGACAAAGCAACGGGAAAAACTGTTGTTAGAGTTAATCCTAAATTCTTCAGACCTGCGGAAGTTGATATTCTTCTTGGAAATCCTCAAAAGGCTGAATCTGTTTTGGGTTGGAAAAGAGAAATTGATTTTGCCGAACTTGTTGGAAGAATGGTTGAGAATGATTTGAAGCTTGTTGAAAAGGAAATTCGTGTTTCAAAACTTGACAAATAAGCGAGGGATACTATGAAAGCGTTAATTATTGGCGGCGGCGGTTTTGTTGGGAAATATCTTGCATTCCATTTGCACAATGACTGCAAATGGAATGTCAGTGTTACTAAAATTGAAAAAGAAACTATCGATTTGGATTATGTCGATATATTTAATTTGGATATTTTGGACATTGAAGCCGTTAAGGCTGTTATTAAGGAAGTTATGCCGGATTATATTTTTCATCTTGCAGCTCAAAGCTCTGTTTATTTGGCTTGGAAAAATCCAGCATTGACAGTTGATATTAATATTAAAGGTGCTATTAATCTTCTTGATGCAATCAGAAGCATTGAGGAATATAATCCTAAAATTTTGCTTGTTGGTTCAGGAGAAGAATATGGGCACATTAGAGAAAGCGAAACTCCTGTTTCCGAGGAAAACGTTCTTAGACCGGGAAATATTTATGCAGTTACGAAAGCGGCTCAAAATTTTATTGGGAGAATTTATGCAGATGCTTATAAAATGAATATTATTATGGTTAGAGCATTTAACCATATTGGACCGGGGCAGTTGCCGAATTTTGTTGTTTCTGATTTTTGCAAGCAAGTTGCGGAAATTGAAAAAGAGGGGAAAGGCGTTATAAAAGTTGGTAATTTATCAGCTATGAGAGATTTTACTGATGTTAGAGATGTTGTTAGAGCATATTCGCTTTTAATTAAAAAAGGAAAGAGCGGAGAAACTTATAACGTTGGAAGCGGAAAAGCTGTTTCTATAGATGAAATTTTAAAAATGATTATCGATATTTCCGGAGCTGATATTACAGTTGAAATTGATGAAAATAAACTTCGTCCTGTTGATATTAAAATTATTGAAGCCGACATTTCAAAATTAGTTTCTGAAACGGGTTGGAAAAGAAATTTCAAGCTTGAAGAAACTATTTTTGATACATTGGAGTTTTGGCGAAAAAATATTTAGGTAATGAGGTTGGTTGAATGAACGTTTTTAAAGAACTTTATGACTATCGTGAAATGATTGTGAGTTTTGTTAGAAAAGATTTGAGAGGGAGATATAAAGGTTCGGTTCTTGGATTTTTATGGACTTTTGTTAATCCTCTCTTGCAACTTTTAGTTTATACGCTTGTTTTTTCGGTTATTATGCGTTTTGGCGATATTGATAAATATTATTTGTTTTTATTTGTTACGCTTATTCCATGGTTGTTTTTTTCAACAGCTCTTACAAGCGGTTGTATGTCGGTTTTGGCTCAAAAAGATATGCTTAAAAAAATTTATTTTCCGAGAGAAGTTTTGCCTGTTGCTCAAGTTACAAGCTGTTTTATGAATATGATTTTTTCGTTTCTTGTTATTTTTGCGGTTCTTATTATTTCGGGTTCGGAAATTAATCTTGAGGCTTTTTTATATCTTCCGATTGTTATGATTGTTGAATATATTTTTGCTATGGGCATTACGTTGATTGCTTCGGCTGTTACGGTTTATTTCAGAGACCTTGAGCATATATTGGGAATTGTTGCGATGGCTTGGATGTATATGACACCTGTTATCTATGGCATTGAGCAAGTTCCCGAAGAATTTAAAAGTTGGTTTGTTCTTAATCCTATGACGCCGATTATAGTTGCATACAGAGATATTTTGTATTATGCAAGAGTTCCGGAACTTAATATGCTTGGAATTTCATTTGTTATGGGAATTGCGGTTCTTATTATTGGGTTTATTGTGTTCGGAAAACTTAAAAAGCATTTTGCGGAGGAATTATAATGAATGTTATTGAAGTTAAGGACGTTAAAAAGAAGTTTAAAATTTATTATGACAAAGGAGAGAGCCTTAAAGAAAAAGTTCTTTTTAAAAAAAGAAGCAGATATGATGAGCGTTGGGTTTTAAACGGAGTTTCTTTTGATATTAAAAAAGGCGAGGCTATTGGGCTTATTGGCGAAAATGGCTGTGGTAAGAGTACTCTTTTGAAACTTATTACAAAAATAATTTATCCGGATTTTGGAAGTATTGTTGTTAATGGGAGAATTTCAAGCCTTTTGGAACTTGGGGCGGGATTTCACCCGGATATGAGCGGAAGAGAAAATATATATACGAATGCGTCTATTTTTGGGCTTACGAAAAAAGAAATCGATTCGAGGCTTGATGATATAATTGAATTTTCCGAGCTTGGAGAATTTATTGACAATCCTGTTAGAACATATTCTTCGGGAATGTATATGAGACTTGCTTTTTCTGTTGCAATAAACGTTAATGCGGATATTCTTTTGATTGATGAAATTTTGGCTGTTGGAGATGCTTCGTTTCAGGCAAAGTGCTTTAACAAACTTTTGGAAATTAAAAGAAAAGGCGTTACAATTGTTATTGTTTCTCATGATATGGGGTCAATTGAAAGGCTTTGCGACAAGGCTGTTTGGCTTAATAAAGGCGTTGTTCGAAAAATTGGAAATGTTAGAGACTTATCTTTTGAATATATCGACTTTATTATGAACAAAAACGAAAACCTTGATAAACGTCTTGTTATTGAGACTGATTTGGAAGATAATTCAGAAAAAACAGAAGAGAAAACAGAGGAAATTGCTGATGAAACTGTTGAAGACGAAGTTTTTGAACAAGATTTGACCAACGAAGTTTTGCAGGAAGATGACGAAAATTTAAATAATGAAGAAGAAATTGATCTTGAAATTGTTGAACAGCCGAAAAGGTGGGGCAACAAGGATATTGAAATTACAAATATAAGGCTTTTAAATTCGGAAGGAAACGAATTTAAAAATATTAAATCCGGAAGCGATTTTAAAATTGAGATAGATTTTGTTAAAAACAAACCTGTTGAAAAATTTATTATGGGTATTGCTATAAACCGAATTGACGGAATTCTTATTTACGGAACAAATACAAAAATTGACGGAATTAAATTTACACATAAAAAAAATAAAGGTAAATTAGTTGTTAATTTGAAAAATGTTAAACTTATGCAGGGAGAATATTTCTTTGATTTTGCTTTTGAGGATTTGGACTCGAAGCCTTTGGATTATTATCGTGAGGCGGCTTTTTTTAATGTTTATAACAGATATAGCGAAGCCGGTCTTTGCGGGTTTGAGCATCAATGGGTTTTGGACGGAGAAAAATTTGAATTTTAAAGAGGTGTTAATTTTATGAAAATCGGTATTGCAACGGTTCAAGTTCCTTTTGTTAGGGGAGGAGCGGAAGAACTTGCGGATAATCTTCAGAGGGCATTTATAGAACGTGGACACGAGGCTGAAATTATCAGTATGCCACTTATGGACGGTCCGATTAATTTTATTACGGATTCAATTGTTGCATCAAGGCTTATGGATATAAATCGTTCTTGGGGCGGAAAAATTGATTTGTGTATTGGGCTTAAATTTCCTGCATATTGTATGCCACACGATAACAAAGTTGTTTGGGCATTGCACCAGCACAGAGCGGCATACGAGCTTTTTAATACAGATTTGAGTGGTTTGAAAAACAATGAAGAAGGTCGATTTATTCGTGATGCAATTATTAATGCCGATAATAAATATTTAGGCGAAGCAAAAAGAATTTATACAATTTCAAAAAATGTTACCGGAAGATTGAAAAAATTCAATAATATAAATTCAACTCCGTTGTATCACCCTTGTCCGAGTATGGAGAAATTTTATTCCAGAAATTATGACGATTATATTCTTATGCCGAGTAGAATTAGCCCGACAAAAAGACAAATGCTTGCTCTTAAGGCTTTGCTTAAAACAAAGAGCGATATTAAGCTTTATGTTATGGGAAGACCGGATAATGATGTTATTAAAAAAGAATTTTTTGGATTTATTGAAAAAAATGGGCTTAAAGACAGAGTTGTTTGTTTTGACTATGTTGCGGAAGAAAAAAAACTTGAACTTTATGCAAATGCAAGAGCTGTTATATTTATTCCGGTTGATGAGGACTATGGATATATTACTCTTGAAGCAATGTCGGCGGAAAAGCCTGTTATTACGGTTACAGACAGCGGTGGCCCACTTGAGTTTATTGTTAATGGAGAATGCGGAATTGTTGTTGAGCCGAACGAGGAAAGTATTGCCGAGGCTATTGATATGTTTGCCGATTCGGAAAATATGGCAAAAGAATTTGGCAAAAAAGCAAAAAAACGTCTTTCGGATATGGATATAAGTTGGGATTATGTTGTTAAGGAGTTGACTAAATAATGGAAAGAACTTCTAAAAAGATTGATAAAATTTTAAGTGAAATTATGATAAGAAAATCTGATGCAAGAAAGTTTGCACTTGATAATTATGAAAATTTCGGCGAAGGAGAAAATGTTAGAAAAGTTAACGAAAATTTCTCCGATGAAATTAACAAAACTGTTTCGCAAATGCTTTACTATCTTGAAAAAGCAAATGAAAGATATGATGTTTCGCAAATGCAACCGATTGTTACGAACGGGGGCATTATTAAGAAGATTTTTGTTATTATTAAAAAGATAATCAGACGAATTTTGAATAGGTTGTTTGGTTGGTATTTTAATGCGGCGGCAGTTAGACAAAGAGATTTTAACGACAGCTGTGTTAAAACTTTGAATTTTATGAAAGAATTGGTTGTTAAACAAGCTGAAGAAAATGCTTGTTTAATGAGAGAGAAGAAAGAACTTGAGGAAAACGTTAAAAAAGAAAATGAACTTTTGGAAAAGAAAATTGATTATATACTTAACAAATTAAATGTTTCTTGTGATTTGGAACTTCTTGAAAATGCACCTGAAATCGATTATTTTGATTTTGAAAATGAATTTAGAGGAACAAGAAGCGATATTATGAGAAGCCAAGAGGCATATGTTGATTATTTTAAAACAAACGGCGGAGGAAAAATTCTTGACATTGGTTGCGGAAGAGGAGAATTTTTGGAGCTTATGTTTAACTATGGAATTTCGGTTTTTGGTGTTGATTGCTATAAGCCTTTTGTTAAATATTGCTCTGACAGAGGATTTGAGGTTTGCTGTGATGATGCTTTGACTTATCTTGAAACTTTGGAGGACTGTTCTTTGGGCGGTATATTTATGAGCCAAGTTGTTGAACATCTTTCAAATGATTATGTGCGTGCTCTTATTTCAACAGCATACAAAAAAATGAAGCCGGGGTGTTGTTTTATTCTTGAAACGCCAAATCCTGACTGTGTTGCTGCACTTACCGAATTTAATATTGATATGTCACATATTAAACCTGTTCATTTTAATTCGCTTAAATATCTTTTTGAAAAAACCGGATTTGAAAGCGTTGAAAGATTTCATAACCCAAATGCTTTTTATCCTCTTCAAGCGGTTAAAATCGAGGGAGAGGGAATAAGTAACATTGATGAATTTAATAAAGGAATTGAATATATCAACAATATGTTGTTTGGTTGCAGAGATTATACTTTAATTGCAAGAAAATAATTTTTAGACGGGGTGTTTTTATGAAAAAGAAGAAAATTGCTGTTTTACATTCGCAAGTTCCTTTTTCGAGGGGCGGGGCAGAACTTCTTTCAGAAACTTTGGCAAAAGAACTTAGAGAGAGAGGATTTAATTCCGAAATTATTTCTATGCCGTATAAGTGGTATCCGGAAAACAGTCTTTACGATAGTATGCTTATGTGGAAAATGGCGGATTTGTCGGAGGCTAACGGCGAAAAAATTGATTTGGTTATTCCGACAAAATTTCCAACTTATTTTGCGGAGCATAATAATAAAGTTCCTTGGCTTGTTCACCAATTTAGACAGGTTTATGATTTATATGAAAAAGATGCGGGGTATAAAAATTATCCGAATGGTTCGAAAATTAAAAGAAATATTGAAGTTGCGGATAATAAAGCTTTTTCGGGCTTGAAAAATATTTATACGATTTCGAAAAACGTTTCGGAAAGATTGCAAAATTACAATGGAATTTCAAGTGTTCCATTGTATCACCCACCTAAGCTTGTCGGAAATTATTTTAATGATAAATTTGAAAATTATATTTTTTCTGTCGGAAGACTTGACAAGCTTAAAAGAAATGATTTATTGATTGAAGCGTTGGCTTATTGCGACAAAAATATTAAAGCGGTTATTGGAGGAAAAGGACCGGAAGTGGACAATTTAAAAAAGCTTGCGGAAAAGTTTAAAGTTAGCGACAGAGTTAAATTTTTGGGATTTGTTGAAGATAGTGAAATGCTTAAACTTTATGCAAATTCTTTTGCTGTTTTCTTTGCTCCTGTTGACGAGGACTATGGTTATATAACGCTTGAGGCATTTTTATCGCACAAGCCTGTTGTTACTTGCAAAGATTCCGGCGGTGTTTTGGAATTTGTTAAAGATAATGAAAATGGGTTTGTTTGCGAAATCAATGCGGAAAGTATTGGAAAAAAAATTCAAGCACTTTTTGAAAATAAAAAAAGATGCGAAGAGTTTGGGCAAAATGGTTTTGATGTTGTTCGTGACATTTCTTGGGACAACGTTATTGACAGGCTTACGGAAAGTTTGAGATAGGTGGTCGAATATGAAAATTGCTTATTTTTCTCCGTTTAATCCTCTTAAATCGGGGATTTCGGATTTTAGCGAAGAACTTGTTGTTATGATTAAAAAATATGCAGATATTGATATTTTTGTTGATGGTTATAAAGTTGAAAATTGCAAAATTTCCGATGAATTTGACATCTACAACATAAAAGACTATTATAAAGAAGAGGTTCGAAAAAAATATGATGTTGCGGTTTTTCACGTTGGAAACAATTTGGATTACCACTATGAAATTATTAAAGCTTTTTTTGAGTTTGGTGGAATTTTGGAGCTTCATGATTTGTCTATTCATAATTTGGTTGAAAGACTGACGTTTGATAAATTGAAAAGCCCCGAAAAATATATTGAAATTATGAAATATTGCCACGGGGGAAAAGGCGAAAAGGCAGCAAGAGACTTTATTGAGGGCAAAGCAAATCCGCCTTGGGCGAGTGATAATTCGCTTAAATTTACACTTAATAAATTTCTTGTTGACAAAGCTTGTGCTGTTATTGTACACTCTGATATGGCAAAGCAAATGATTTGTGCGGTTTCACCAAATGTGCCTGTTATTACGATAAATCTTCATGTTGAAAAAATTTATAAAGATAATTTTCTTGAATACAAAAAAGTGTGTCGAAAAAAGCTTGGGCTTGATGAAGATATGCTTATTATGGGAGCTTTTGGATATGCGACAAAAACAAAGAGGATTATCGAAACTCTTGAAGCTTTGGGGAGATACAAAAAAAATAAAAGTGATAAATTTAAGTATTTAATTGTTGGCAAGGTTGCTGGAATTGATGTTGACGGCAAAATTTCCGAATATGGCTTGGAAGAAAATGTTATTGTTACGGGCTTTACAGAGCTTGAGGATTTTAAAACGTATATGGGAGCTTGCGATTTTTGTTTTAATCTCAGATATCCGACACAGGGGGAAACCTCCGGAAGCTTGCACAGAATGCTTGGAATGGGGAAACCGAGCTTGGTTTCTCGTGTTGGAAGTTTTGAGGAGTATCCTGATGATATTGTTATTAAAGTTAGATATGACGATAATGAAGTTGATGATATATACAACAATATTTGTGAATTGACGGAAAAAGATAATGAAATTTTTAAAAGAGGGAAAAAAGCAGTTTTGTTTGCAGACCAATATTGCAATATTGATGAAAATGCAAAAAAATATGTTAAATTTTTTGAGGATATTTGCAACGGAAGTTATCAAGATGATTATGTTGATTATTGTGTTGGAAAGATGTTTTCTCTCGGGATTGTCGATAATGAGTATATTAGGCATATTTCTGGGAAAATAGCCTCTTGCAATATTGCGGGTTTGTAATTGATATTATGCTTGGAGGATACAAAAATTATGATGTATTTGTTTTTTACGGGGCTTACTTTGATTGAAATATTTATTTTTCTTTTGGGTTTCGATTTTTCATATGAAGATATTTGCAAAATTTCCGGAACGAAAACAGCGAAAAACGAAAAAAATATAAATATGTTAAAACATATTATGAATGTTTGTAATATATTTATCGGAGAATATATAGTTATATCGGGAATGTTGTTTTTATTCGATGTTTTTAAGGTTAAATATTCTTTGATAATTTGTTTTGTAATTAATTTTTGTGTTATTTTGTTTATGATTTTTAAAAAACTTATTGACTTTAAAAATATAAAGTTTAACTTTAAGTCATCAATTTTTATTGTTTTGCTTATTGGTCTTATTTTGCCATTTTGCTGGGTTAAATCGGATACGATTAATCCTAATTCGGATCAAGGTATGTATGGCCTTAAAGCGATTGAACTTATGTATGGTGATACAAACAATCAAAAAGAGCTTAAAGAATATAATATGCTTGGGGAAGAAGACAAAACGTTTATTGATAAACTTCAAGCAAATCAAGACGGAATTTATCGTATGGACATTGCAGATGGCTTTTATTACGAATATCATTCTTTTCCGGCTTTTCCAGCATATATGGCGTTATTTGGAAAGTGTTTTGGCGTTACAAATATTATATATTCTTTGACGCCGATATTTATTTTGCTTTGTCTTAATATTTATTTTATTGTTAAGAAATATGGAAATTTGAAAAATGCTGAGTTTTTGGCGGTTTTGCTTGTTGGATTTTGTCCTGTTGCAATATATCTTGCAAAAACGTCATTAACTGAGTTGATATATTCATTTTTGATAGTTGCGGGAATTAACTTTTTTATAAGCAAAAGTAAGGTTTCTTACATATTTTCGTTAATTTCCTTTACTGCACTTGGTTTTGTTCATATGGTTACATTGACTTATGTACCGCTTGTGTTTTTTGTTTGTGCTATACTTGGAATTATGAAAAAAGAAAAAATTTATTTTCTTTGGAATACATTTTTTAATTTGTTTTACACAGTTGCTTTGTTTTATTCGAAAAAAGTATCAAGTGTTTATTTTAGTGTTCAGCTGAAAAATATGTTTGGGGAAAATATTGATGTAAGTTTATGGTTTGATATAATTATTTTTGTCGTTTTTTTGTTTAGTTTTTTTAATCTTATTTTTACGATTTTTGCACAAAAGAGCTTTTTTGATAAAGTGCGAAATGTTTTGCAAAAATACAGTGTTTATTTTTTTAGGGCAGCGATAATATTTATTGTTTTGGTTGTTATTGTAAAGGGATTTTTACTTGGTTTTACCGATTATTATGAAGTTGGAAAAGGCGGTTGGATAAATAGGGTTAATTATTTGCACAAAGGTTTTTATTCTTTGAGATTTTTAAATTTTACAAATATAATAGTTGAAACTTCATATATTGTTGTTCCGTATATTTTTTATTGTATTTTTAAGAAACAAAAAGAATATAAAACAGAGTTTTTAACGTTTGGGTATATATTTTTATATTCAATTGCCGTTTATACAATTTTGAAAATGGATACACCTTTTCTTTATTATGCGGCAAGATATTTATTTTGTTTAATTGTTCCGATTTCTGTTATTTTATTTTGTTGCGTTGTTAAAAATAAAAAAGTTATGATTGCAACTGCTGTAATTTGTATTGTTACAGCGATGCCGTTTAATATTTTTCAACTTAAAGAAACACAGGAAAAGGGTGCGTTTAACGTTTTGGCGGATTGTTTAAATAACATTGAAGATGACTCTGTTATTCTCATGGATAGCGGCGAAAAAGGAATTGGTTTTTTACAATATCCGTTGAGAGAAATTAAAAACAGTCTTGTTTTTGAAATTCATTCGATTGCTAACGTTTTGGCAAAATTTCCTGATAAAAAAATATATGTTGTTTCTGTTGCAGATGATAAAAAAAGCTATATGAAAAATATTTTTAGCAATGAATATACGTTTAATGAACGAAACAATAGCTTTGACGGATTTTATCCAACAAATTGTCCTGTTTATAAACAAAATTTGAATATATTTTTATGCAATGAAAATATTTCGGCAAAAGATGTTTTGAGAGAGCCTGTTTTTGAAGAATTTTATTCAAAGGAATTGCTTAACGATAATGAAACTTTTATGTGGAGCAAAGATGTATCGAAATGTTATCTTTATTTTGATGAAAGTGTGACACATAGAGTTGTTTTATCACACGTTGGTTTACCGGAATATTTATTGGATAAAAGGGATATTGATGTTAAATTTAAAATTGGCGAGGAATACGTTTATGAAACAAAAATAACAAAAGAAAATAATTCTTTGGGAGTTATTGAATTTGAAGTTCCTGACAGGCTTGTTGACAGAACAAAAGATTTACAGGAAATTGTTATTGAAACGCAGGTTTGGTCACCTTCCGAATTTGGAAGTTCGGATAATCGTGAACTTGGTATTCCTGTTAAAAATGTTGAAGTTAAGGAGTGATTTTTTTGAAGCTTATTATACAAATTCCTTGTTATAACGAGGAAGAAAATCTTGGTGTTACAATTAATGACTTACCTAAAAAAATTGACGGAATTGATGAAATTGAATATTTAATTATTGATGACGGAAGCAAGGACAGAACTGTTGAAGTTGCGAAGGAACTTGGTGTTTCACACATTGTTAAACAAAAGAGAAACAAGGGGCTGGCTTACGGATTTATGGCGGGGCTTGATGCTTGTTTGCGTCTTGGTGCGGATATAATTGTTAATACGGACGCAGACAATCAATATTGCGGTGCGGATATTGAAAAGCTTGTTAAGCCGATTATCGAAAATAAGGCTGATATTGTTATTGGCGAAAGACCTATTGACGAAACAGCTCATTTTTCTTGGAAAAAGAAAAAATTTCAACATCTTGGAAGCTGGGTTGTAAGAGTGGCTTCGGATACAACTATTCCAGATGCTCCCAGTGGGTTTAGGGCATATTCGAGAGAAGCGGCTTTAAAAATTAACGTTGTTAACAAATATACATATACCCTTGAAACGATTATTCAGGCGGGTAGCAACAGAATGGCTATTACTTCTGTTCCGATTGGAACAAACCCCGAGCTTAGAGAGTCTCGTCTTTTTAAAAGTATGTGGGGATATATGAAGCGTTCGGCTTCGGTTATAATTCGTTCTTTTATGATGTATAAGCCGTTGAAATTTTTCAGTATTATTGGCATTATTATGCTTGTTCTCGGTTGTGGAATTGGCATTAGATTTTTATATTTTTATTTTTCAGGAATTGGAGACGGTCATATTCAATCTTTGATTTTGGCGGCGTTGTTTATTATTATGGGTTATCAAACAATTATTGCGGGACTTCAAGCCGACAATATTGCTTCAAACAGAAAAATACTTGAAGATATTCAATATAGGGTCAGAAAGTTGGACTATGAAAATGATGAAAATAAAAAGCAAGATTGATTATATTATTTGATTAATGTTTATAGATTGGATTGGTATTGATGAACGCTGACAAAATAGTTATGATTGCTCCTGTGTATCCGTTTAAGGGAGGAATTTCACATTATTCGGCATTGATGTATAAAGCTTTATCAAAAAAATATGATGTTGATTTAATGTCATTTAAGTTGCAGTATCCTAAATTTTTGTTTAAAAAAGAGCAAAAAGATTATAAAAACGACAAGCTTAAAATTGATGGTGTGGATTTTTGTATTAATACAATTAATCCTTTTAACTATATTTCAACTGCATTGAAGATAAGAAAAATGAAACCGAAACTTGTTATATTTCAATGGTGGCACCCTTATTTTACGCCTTGCTTTTATACTATATTAAAGTTGCTTGGAAAAACAAACGTTTTATTTATTTGTCATAATGTTTTTCCTCACGAAAGATTTCCTCTTGACAGATTTTTGACCAAACTTGTTTTAAGAAACGGGAATTATTTTATTACGCATTCAAGTATGGACAAAGATGATTTGATTTCGATAAAAAAAGATGCTGAAGTTACAGTGTCGGTTTTGCCGAATTTTAATTCTTTTAAACTTGGTGAATATGACAGAGAAAAGGCAAGGAATGAACTGGATATATCTTCAGATGAAAAAGTTTTATTGTTTTTTGGATTTATACGAAAATATAAAGGGCTTAAATATCTTATAAATGCTCTTCCGAAGTGTGTTTCTGAAATTGAAAAGCTTAAATTGTTGATTGTTGGAGAATTTCCTGATGAAAATACAAGGCAGGATTATTTTGATGAAATTGAAAAAAATAATATGAAAGAATTTATTAAAATTTATGACGGATATATTCCCGATGATGAAGTTGAAAAATTTTTTGTGGCTTCAGATGTTGTTGTTATGCCTTACGAATCGGCAACGCAAAGTGGCATTGTTCAGATTGCATACGGATTTGAAAAACCGGTTATTGTTACTGATGTTGGAGGACTTCCGGAAGTTGTTGCTGACGGAGTTACGGGGTATGTTTCAAAGCATTGCGATGTAAATTCATTGTCGGAAAATATAATTAAATTTTTTGATGAAAACAAAGCCTCTGCGTTTTCTGATAATATAAAGATTGAGGAAAAAAAATATTCTTGGGAGAGAATGGTTGAAAAAATTGATTATGTGGTTGAAGAAATTGAAAGAAAGTCTTTGTAAATTGAATTTAAAAAAATATATCAAAATAATTGGAAATATCATTACTGTGATTGCTCTTATATTTATTGCGAAAAGGATTTATGGAATGGATATTAATTATTCGGATATATTTAATTCCGAAAAAGTATTGTATTTTGTTTTAATTGTTATTTTAAATGTTGCTGCAATATTTATTGTTGGAGTTACTTGGAGTTTTCTTATTGAAATTATTATTGGCAGAAAATTTCAAAATATTAAAGCTATGGTTGTTTATGTTAGGGCAAACATATTAAAATATGTTCCAGGAAATGTATTTCATTATGTTGGAAGAAATTCTCTGGCACCAAAAATAAATGCAAGCCATGCAGATATAGCTTTGGCAACAGTTGTTGATATGTTATGTACGGTTATTATAAGTGCGATTGTTTCGTTAGTTTTTATGAAAGAAGCTTTTTTTACTTATCTATTTATGTTTTTTGATAAGTTTATTTTGTTTTTTTTGGCAATATTTTTTGTTTTAATAAGTTTGTTGGTGTTTCTTGTTTACAAATTTAAATCTAAAATATATAATTTTATTGTTGAGCATAGAAAAATTTTGAACAAGAAAAGCTTTTTGAAATTTTTCGGCACATTATTAATGTATATATTTAACAATATATTTTCGGCTGTTATATATTTGATTGTTATGAGAGTTTTTTTGAACTATGATTTTGATTTTTATTCTTTTTGCAATGTTGTTGGGGCGTTTAATTTAGCGTGGATTGTTGGGTTTGTTGTTCCCGGGTCACCGGGAGGGATAGGAATAAGAGAATCGGTTATGACAATTATTGCAGGAAGTTTGTTAAACAGCGATATGATAGTGTTATCTATGGTTATATACAGATTTGTTAATATATTGGCTGATGTAACATCATATATAATTGCTGTTTTTGTTAATAAAAAATTAAATTTAAAATTGTAAGATTTATTTGATAAATTAAATATTATTTTAAGGAGAATAAAGAGGGAGTTATAACTATTATGAAAATCTCAGTTATTGGAACAGGGTATGTTGGGCTTGTTACGGGGGCTTGTTTTTCAGAAATGGGAAATAAAGTTTATTGCGTTGACACAGATTTTGATAAAATTGAAAATTTGAAAAAGGGGATTTTGCCGATTTATGAGGCAGGTCTTGAGGAAATAGTTGTTAGAAATTACAATAAAAGACAACTCAATTTTACAACAGATATTTGTGAGGCTCTTGAGAAAACAGATATATGCTTTATTGCGGTTGGAACGCCTATGGACAAGGACGGAAGTGCTGACCTTAAATATGTTCTTCAAGTTGCAAAGCAAATTGGTGAATATATGTGCCACGATATGATAATTATTGATAAATCAACCGTTCCTGTTGGAACAGCTGAAAAGGTTAATGAAGTTATTGGAAACGAACTTGATAAGAGAAATGTTTCGTTTAAATTTAAAGTTGTTTCAAATCCTGAATTTTTGAAAGAGGGGGCGGCTGTTGAGGATTGTATGCGTCCCGACAGAATTGTTATCGGTGTTCCCGATGAAGATGTTATTTCGGTTATGAAAGAGCTTTATTCGCCTTTTATACGAAACAGAGAGCGTTTTATAATTATGGACGTAAAAAGTGCGGAAATGACAAAATATGCCTCAAATGCTATGCTTGCAACAAGAATTTCTTTTATGAACGAAATTGCAAATATTTGCGAAAAAGTTGGTGCTGATGTTAATAATGTTAGGCTTGGTATGGGAAGTGATTCTCGAATTGGTTACAGCTTTTTATATGCCGGCTGTGGATATGGTGGAAGTTGTTTTCCGAAAGATGTTCAGGCACTTATTAAAACGGCAGATGATTTTGGGTATGATGCTGAAATTTTGAAAATGGTTGAAAAGATAAATTTTGAACAGAAAAAAGTGCTTGTTAAAAAAGCTGTTGAAAGATTTGGTGAAGATTTGAAAGGGCTTGTTTTTTCGGTTTGGGGGCTTAGTTTTAAACCCAATACAGACGATATGAGGGAAGCTCCTTCAATTACTGTTATAAACGAGCTTTTGGAAAGAGGGGCTAAAATTAAGGCTTTTGACCCAAAAGCTGTTGATGAGGCGAAAAAGATTTTTTTAAATGAAAAGGAAATTGAATTTTTTGACAATAAATATGATGTTTTAGACGGAAGCGATGCACTTTTTCTTATTACCGAATGGAAAGAATTCAGATGTCCTGATTTTTTTGAAATGAAAGAAAGAATGAAGAATTTTGTTATTTTTGACGGAAGAAATCAATACAATTTTGACATTGCTTTAAAAAATGGTTTTGAATATTATCAGATTGGGAGAGTAAGATAAGCTATGAAAATTGCTTTTGATGCACAATTATTGAGCGAAAAACAAAAAACGGGGATTGGTTTTGTTGCTAAAAATATTGTTACGGAGCTTGCTTCAAAAGAAGAAAACAAATGCTTTGCAAATTATTTTTCTTTTGGTGCAAACAAGCAAAATATTGAAACAATAAGAGAATACAAAAATTTGGGGATTGAGCTAAACGAATGTAAATGGTTTAATAATATGATTTACAGGCTTATGTGGTGTGTTTTGCCAATTCCATATTCTTTGTTTTTTGGTAGAAAAGCAGATGTTTCTTTATTTTTTAATTATTATCTACCTCCGTTTGTTGGCGGAAAAAAAGTTACGATGATTCACGATATGGTTTGTATGGATTGTCCGGAAACGATGAACTTTAAAACAAAAATGATGCTTAAAATGACTTTAAAAAAATCAATTAGAAGAGCTGACAAAATTATTGCCGTTTCTCAATTTAGCAAAGAAAGAATTATGTATTATTTTGATGTTCCAGATGATAAAATTGCGGTTATGCCAAACGGTGTTGATTTGGACGTTTACAGAGATGATTTCCATGAAAATCAGGTTGAAGACGTTTGTCTTAAATATGCAATTAACAGCGAATATTTCCTGTATCTCGGAACTTTGGAGCCAAGGAAGAACATTGAACGAATAATTGAGGCATATTATATGCTTACACAAAAAACAGACGATGTTCCGCTTTTAGTTCTTGCGGGAAAAAAGGGCTGGCTTTTTGAGTCTATTTTTGAAACTGTTAAAAAATATCAACTTGAAGATAAAATTGTTTTTACGGGATATGTTTCGGAAGAGGACGCACCTGTTCTTTTGTTTGGTGCAAAAGCTTTTGTTTTTCCGTCGTTATATGAGGGGTTTGGTATGCCCCCTTTGGAGGCTATGGCTTGCGGAACGCCCGTTATTACATCAAATTGTACAAGCTTGCCGGAGGTTGTTGGAGATTGCGGTATTTTGGTTAATCCGCTTGAAACAGAAGAAATTTGTGATGCTATGTTTAAACTTCTTGATGATGATGAACTTTGCAAAAAACTTTCAAAAGACGGTAGAAAAAGAGCGGAAGAGTTTACTTGGAAAAGAGCCTCAGATATTGTTTTAAAAGTTTGCGAAGAACTTGTGAAAGGGTAGTTTATATGAAAAGAATGAAAATTGTTCAAGTTAATAAATTATATGCTCCTGTTGTTGGAGGAATTGAAAAAGTTGTTCAGGAAATTGCAGAGGGTCTTTCTGTGAAAGATGATGTTGATATGCAAGTTTTGGTTTGTCAGGGCAAGGGCAAAACCGTTAAGGAAAGATATAACGGCATTAAACTTATTCGTTCGGGGAGTTTTGGAACATATTTATCAATGCCTGTTTCATTTTCTTTTTTTAAATATTTTAAAAAGCTTTCGAAAAGTGCTGACGTTATACATTTACATATGCCATTTCCTTTGGGTGATTTGGCTTGTGTTCTTTCGGGGTTTGACGGGAAAGTTTGTTTATGGTGGCACGCTGACATTGTTAGACAAAAGCTTTTTATGCCTTTTTATGCACCGATTATGAAAAAGCTTTTGAAAAGAGCTGATTGCATAATTGTTGCAACAAAGGGGCATATTGAAAGTTCGAAATATTTAAAACCTTTTGAAGATAAATGCGTTATTATTCCTTTTGGTATTGATGAAAAAGATTTTAAGAGAAGCGAAGTTTCTGAAAAAATTCTTGATAAATACAAGACTTCTGAAGGGAAAAAGATTTTATTTGTTGGAAGATTGGTTTATTATAAAGGTATTGAAGTTTTGCTTGATGCTTTTTCAAAAGTTTCGGGGGCGGAATTGTTTATTGTTGGGGAAGGTCCTCTTGAGGAAGGTCTTAACAAAAAAGTTGAGGAATATAAAATTAAAGATAAAGTTCATTTTCTTGGGCGAATTGATGACGACAGGCTTAAAGCTTGTTTGCGAGATTGCGATATGCTTGCATTTCCTTCTGTTGCAAACAGCGAAGCTTTTGGACTTGTTCAGCTTGAGGCTATGATTTATGGCAAACCTGTTATTAACAGCAATTTGCCAACGGGTGTGCCTTATGTCAGTATTCACAATGAAACGGGGTTTACTGTTGAGCCTTATGATGTTTGCGGGCTTGCAGAGGCTATGCAAAAGCTTATCAATGATGATGAACTTTGTAAAAAATTTGGCGAAAATGCCTATTTAAAAGTTACAACCGAATTTACTATGGAAAATATGCTTGAAAAAGTTTATGAAAAATATAAAGAACTTGTATCTGAATGTTAACGGAGGAATTTTGGTGTGTTTCCTTTTAAATTAAAGCCGGCTTTTAAAGATTATATTTGGGGCGGTGACAAACTTAAAAAATTTTATAATAAAAATACAGATATAGAACCGGTTGCGGAAAGCTGGGAGCTTTCTTCGCACCCTGACGGTATGGGAGTTATTGCAAACGGTGAATTTTCGGGAATGGCGTTTGGTGATTTTATAAAAAAATATCCAAATTCTGTTTACAAGGGCTTTAATTCTGAAAAAGATTTCCCTGTTTTGATAAAATTTATTGATGCAAAGGAAAATTTGTCGGTTCAAGTTCACCCCGACGACGAATTTGCCAAGATTTATGAAAACGGACAAGGAAAAACCGAAATGTGGTATGTTTTGGATTGTGAGCCCGGTGCTTTTTTATATTTTGGTTTTCGATATGCAATTCCTCCAGAGGAATTTGAAAGAAGAATTCAGCAAAAAAATATTACAGATGTTTTGCGAAAAGTTTATGTTAAAAAAGGCGATGTGTTTTTTATTGAGTCGGGAACAATTCACGCTATTGGAAAAGGTATTGTAATTGCTGAAATTCAACAGAACTCGAACACAACATACAGAGTTTATGATTATGGTAGAACCGGAAAAGACGGAAAACAGCGAGAACTTCACATTGAAAAAGCAAAAATGGTTACAAAGCTTAACAGAGCGAGCCTTTATGAACTTTTTGATTTTGAACATACGGAAACTGAAATTTTTTCTGAAAAAGTTTTGGCAAAATGCAAATTTTTTAAAGTTAAATATTTTTTGTTAAACGGAGAAATTTCTTTATTGAATTTGCAAAAAGTTTTTTTGTCATATTTATGTATTTCAGGAAACTCAACGCTTAAATATAAAGACGATGTTATTATGCAAATTCAAAAAGGTGACAGCGTTTTTATTCCTGCGGATTGTCCGGAGGGGATAACTCTTTTTGGAAATTGCGAATTTATTATTACAACTGTTTGAGATGATTTTACAGATTGTTAAAATTTACGTTTTAAAGTTTGTTAAAGTTCAAGCTGTCGGCAAAATCGACAGCTTGTTAAAGAAATGCGTGCATTTCTTTTTTTGGTTGCTGATTTATTGACGATTTTAGATGAGTAGTTGTTGATTTTTATTCATAGCACACGTTTTTATTTAATAAAATGTATTAGATAATTTTTAACGTATTTTGTTAAATCAATAATATTTTGGAGTGTGTTTATGAGTAAACCGACAATAACTGTTAAAAAAAGGCTGTTGTTTTTTTTGATGTGTTTTGGAATTATGCTTTTTATTTTAATTTGCCGAATTTTTTATATACAATATTTTAAAGCGGATTTTTTGCAACAAAAAGCTTATGAGCAACAAACACGTGACAGGCTCATTGCTCCGAAAAGGGGCGATATTCTTGACAGAAATTTTAACGATATTGCAAAAACGCAAACAGTTTGTTCTGTTAGTGTTATACACGCACAAGTTAAAGACGAAAAGAGAGTTGCTGAGGTTTTATCGGAGAAACTTCAACTTGAATATGACTTTGTTTTGAAAAAAGTTCAAAAAAAGGTTGCACTTGAAAGAATCAAAACGAAGGTTGACAAATCGGTTGCCGATGAGATTAGAAAGCTTAACATTGACGGAATTGTTATTGATGATGATATTAAAAGAGTTTATCCGTTTTGCAATCTTGCTTCGCAAGTTATTGGATTTACCGGAAAAGATAATCAAGGTATTATCGGACTTGAAGCGAAATATGATGAATTTTTGAAAGGAAAACAGGGCAAAATTTTAACGGAGACAGATGCAAGAGGTGTTGAACTTAAAAACGGAAAAGAAATCAGAGTTGAGCCTGTTTCCGGATATAATCTTGTTACAAGCATTGACATAAATATTCAGCAATATGCAGAGCAAACTTTGGAAAAAGTTGTTGAGGCGAAAAGTGCCAAAAGAGGGGTTATTATAGTTATGAACCCTCAGAACGGCGAAATTTATGCTATGGCGAATAAGCCTGATTTTGATTTAAACGAGCCTTTTAAAGTTAATTCTATTGAACTTCAAAACTCTTGGGAAACACTTTCTCAAAAAGAAAAAAACGATAAGTTAAATCAAATTTGGCGAAATTTTGCAATAAATGATACTTATGAACCGGGGTCGACATTTAAAGTTATTACATCGGCGGCGGGACTTGAAGAAAATGTTGTTGATGTTTCAAGTTCGTTTAACTGCGGTGGAGGAAGAACTGTTGGTGGAAGATATATTAAATGTTGGCGTTCGCCGAGAAGCCACGGAACTTTAAATTTTGTTCAAGGCGTTCAAAATTCTTGTAATCCTGTTTTTATGGACGTTGCAGCAAGGCTTGGCCCGCAAAAATTTTATTCATATATGAAAAAGTTTGGATTTGATAAAAAAACAGGGATTGATTTGCCGGGAGAGGCTGTTGGGATTATGCACAAGCTTAAAAACGTTGGCCCTGTTGAACTTGCAACGATGAGCTTTGGGCAATCGTTTCAAATTACGCCACTTCAGCTTTTGAGAGCTATTTCATCGGTTATAAACGGCGGAAAACTTATTACACCTCATTTTGGAATAAGTATTGTTGATGATGAAAAAAACGTTGTTAAAACTTTCGATTATTCAAGTGGTGAGAGAACTGTTTCGAAAGAAACCTCGGATACAATGAAAGAAATTC
>CAZHGC010000005.1:69264-107953 GCA_964531385.1 uncultured Lachnospiraceae bacterium
AAGGAACAGGAAACAAAACATATATTCCCGGATATAGAATTGGCGGAAAAACAGCAACAAGCGAAAAACTTCCGAGAAGAAGCGGAAAATATATTGCATCATTTATGGCATTTTCACCGGCGGAAAATCCACAAGTTATTGCTCTTGTTCTTGTTGATGAACCTCAAGGGGTTTATTATGGAGGTCAGGTTGGCGGGCCGGTTATGAAAGAGCTTTTGGAAAACGTTTTGCCATATCTTAAAATTGAACCTCAATATACCGAAGAAGAAGCAAAAATGGACGAGGTTTTAAAAATCGATGTTCCGAATTTTGTTGGCAAAAAAGTTTCGGAATGTAAAAATATGCTTGAAAAAATTAAAATTAAATATGATATAAAAGGCTCGGGAAACAAGGTTATTGGGCAATTTCCAAATTCGGGCGAAAAAATAAATTTAACAAGTAAGATAATTTTATATACACAAAATTAGTTTTTTGGATTATACTTATTATAAGGTGTTAATTAATTTTTTTATTAATCAACAGGCAGGCTTTATTTATTAAACTAAAACGGTTTATTGGGTATTTATTTGAGTTTTGTGAATTTAGCTTTTTTATACGATTTTGGGCATTTTTAATGCTGTCGATTGTGCTGAAAATAATTATGGAAAGCGGTGGTTTTATGAAATTGAAAAATCTTGTTGACGGAATGGATTTTGAATTGATTTGCGGTAGTCTTGATGTTGAAATTACATCTTTAGCCATTGATTCGAGGAGAGTTTTTGAAAACACATTATTTGTTTGCATTGAGGGATTTAATGTTGACGGTCACAAATTTATTAAGTCGGCTTGCAAAAAGGGGGCTTCGGCTGTTTTGTGCAGTCACGATGCGGAAATTCCCAACGGTGTTTGCGGAATTAAAGTTTGCGATACAAGAAAGGCTCTTGCTTTTATTTCCGATAAATTTTTTGAAAGTCCGTCGAAAAAGTTTAGACTTACAGGCGTTACGGGAACAAACGGAAAAACAAGCTCAACTTATTTTATTGAAACAATTTTAAATTATGTTGGGAAAAAATCGGCTGTTATCGGAACGGTTGAAACAAGAATTGGCGGAAAGAGGTTTGATTTTGAAAAAGCCGGAATTCATATTGCAACAAGCACAACCCCCGATACTATTGAGCTTAATATGCTTTTTGACAAAATGGCAAAAGAAAAAGCGGAAGATGTTATTATGGAAGTTTCTTCACATTCGCTTGAACTTGAAAAAGTTGATTTTTGCGATTTTGATATAGGGATTTTTACGAATTTAACTCAGGACCATTTGGATTTGCATAAAACAATGGAAAACTATTGCAATGCAAAAGCAAGGCTTTTCAAAATGTGTAAATATGGTATAATAAATATTGATGATGAATATAGCGACCAAATTATTAAAAATTCAACTTGCGAAGTTACAACTTTTAGTATAGATAAAAAAAGCGATTTGCAAGCTGTTAATATTGAATATTTTATGGACAAAGTTGATTTTGATGTTGAAATTTCCGGAGAAATGTATAAATTTGAACTTCACGTTCCCGGGAGATTTAGCGTTTACAATGCTTTGGGGGCTATTGGAGCGACTCTTAAAATGGGAATATCGATTTTGGACATTCAAAAAGGTGTTTCGTTAATTAGAGGGGTTCCGGGAAGAATTCAAAACGTTGAAAACGATAAGGGATTTAATGTTATTGTTGATTATGCCCACACTCCCGACGGGCTTGAAAATATCATTAAAGCTGTTAGAGAATTTACAAAGGGAAAAGTTATAACCGTTTTTGGCTGTGGAGGAGACAGGGACAGAAAGAAAAGACCGATTATGGGTGAGATTTCGGCAAAGCTTTCTGACTTTTCTGTTTTAACTTCTGACAACCCACGTTCGGAAGAGCCTTCTTCCATTCTTAAAGAAATTGAGGTGGGGGTTGCTCCGATTACTGATGATTATATTTCCGTTGTTGACAGAAAAGAGGCTATTTTTAAAGCCGTTGCTATGGCACAAAAGGGAGATTCGGTTATTATTGCGGGAAAAGGTCATGAGGATTATGAAATTTTTGCGGACCGAACGATACATTTTGATGATTTGGAAGTTGCTAAAGAGGCATTGGAGGATTTGTAATTATGAAAGAGTTACAACTTGAAGAGGTTGTTTTTGCAGTTTGCGGAAAAGCGGTTAATTGCAATGAAAAAGCAAAAATTTTTAATGTTTCAACTGATTCCAGAAGCATTAAAAAAGGCGATTTATTTATCCCTCTCAAAGGCGATAATTTTGACGGGCATAAATTTATTTGCACAGCTTTTGAAAACGGTGCGGTTTGCACGCTTTCCGAAATTGATTTGGACATCTCAAAACCATATATTAAAGTTGACGATACAAAAAAGGCTTTAGGGGCTTTGGCAGAATATTATCGTGGGCTTTTTGATATTCCTGTTGTTGCGGTTACGGGAAGTGTTGGAAAAACAACAACCAAAGATATTATATATTCAGTTTTGAAACAAAAATTCAGAACCATTAAAACAGAGGGGAATTTCAACAATGAAATTGGAGTTTCGCTGACTGTTTTCAGAATTGAAGAAGATACACAGGCAGTTGTTTTGGAAATGGGAATGAACCATTTTGGTGAAATTCATAATGTTTCGAAAATTGGAAAACCTGATATTGCTGTTATTACAAATGTTGGATATTCTCATATTGAAAATTTGGGAAGCAGAGAGGGCATTTTAAAAGCAAAATGCGAAATATTTGATTTTCTTAAAGAGGGCGGGCTTAAAGTTTTGAACGGTGATGATGATATGCTTGAAACCCTTAAAGGAAATGAAAGCAACGCTTGCTTCTATGGAACTTTATCAAAAAATAACGATTTCTATGCCGATGAAATTGAAGAAAAGGGCATTAAAGGAATTTGTTGTCAAATACATAAAGGCGAACAAAAAATTTATGTTGAAATAAATGTTCCCGGAAAGCATATGGTTCTTAATGCTCTTTCGGCGGCGGCTGTTGGCGACAGGCTTGGAATTGATTTTTCTATGATTAAAAAAGGTATTGAGGAATTTGAGCCGACAAAAATGCGAATGGACATTATTGAAACCGAAAAATATACGGTTATTAATGATGTTTATAATGCAAACCCTGTTTCTGTGAAAGCGGGAATTGATGTTTTGGCAAAATCCGATTTGAGAAAAGTTTGCGTTTTGGGCGATATGTTTGAACTTGGCAATTTTGCACCGAAGCTTCACGAGGAAGTTGGCGAATATGCGGCAGAAAAAGAAATTGATGTTATTGTGTGTATTGGCGAGCTTTCGAAAAATATTTATGACGGAGCTTTGAAAGTTTCAAAAAATCAAAGCAATATATATTATTTTGAAACGCAAGAACAATTTTTTGATGAAATTAACAATATCTTGAAAGAAAAAGATATTATTCTTGTTAAAGCATCAAGAGGAATGAAGTTTGAGAAAACAGTTGAAAAAATTACGAGGTGAGATAAACTATGAATTTCGATGTTACTTCCGCAGTATATGCTATTTTGATTGCTTTTGTTGCAAATATTATTCTATGTCCTGTTATTATTCCTTTCCTTACAAGGCTTAAATTTGGGCAAAATGTTAGAGATGACGGGCCACAGACGCACCTTGTTAAGGCAGGAACGCCAACTATGGGCGGAATTATGATTCTTATAAGTATGCTGATTGCATCAGTGTTTTTTTTGGAAGACAATATGGACGCTGTTATGGTTATTTTTGTTACGGTTGGTTATGGCATTATTGGTTTTATTGACGATTATATAAAAGTTGTAAAAAAACGCTCGCTTGGCTTTAGAGCATATCAAAAGCTTATTTGTCAGCTTATTGTTACTGGTGTGTTTTTATATTACATTTATAATCACACAGATATTGGAACGGAAATTTACATTCCTTTTACAGACGGTGCAACTATTGAGCTTGGCTGGGTTTATATTCCGTTTTTCTTTTTTGTTATGGTTGGAACGGTTAACAGCGTTAATTTAACAGATGGACTTGACGGTTTGGCGGCAGGCGTTACAGTTTTGGTTACGGTATTTTTTATGTTTGTTGCAAAAGCTATGGACAGCGGTATTTTACCTGTTGCGGGTGCGGCAACGGGAGCTCTTATGGGATTTCTTCTCTTTAACGCATATCCAGCAAAAGTTTTTATGGGCGATACGGGTTCGCTTGCACTTGGCGGATTTATTGCAAGTATGGCAATTCTTATGAAAATGCCTATTGTTCTTGTTATTGTTGGTTTGGTTTATGTTGTTGAATCTTTGTCGGTTATTATTCAAGTTCTTTATTTTAAAGCTACAAACGGAAAGCGTATTTTTAAAATGGCACCAATTCATCACCATTTTGAACAATGCGGTTGGAAAGAAACAAAAGTTGTTACTTTATTTTATGTTGTTACGGCGATTTGTTGTCTTATTGGATTTTTGGCAACTAAAAACTTTTTTTAATTAATGTTTTTTCGGGAGGAATTTTTGATGAATTTTAAGGGAAAAAAAATACTTGTTGTTGGAGTTGCAAGAAGCGGTGTTTCTGCGGCAGTATTGTTAAAAAAACTTGGTGCGGTTGTTACAATTTCGGATTCGAAAACAGAAGATAAAATTATTGATGAAGTTAAAATTCTTAAAGAAAACGGAGTTGCTTTATATCTTGGAAAAAATCCTGATGATATTGCAAAAGAGCAAGATTTGATTGTTTTAAGCCCCGGTGTTCCTTGTGATTTGCCGTTTATTTTGGAAGCGGAAAAGGCAAAAATTCCGGTTTGGAGCGAAATTGAGCTTGGATACAGCGTTTGCCCTTGTCCGATTGTTGGAATTACGGGAACGAACGGAAAAACAACAACAACGGCTCTTGTTGGCAAAATTTTTAAAAATTTTAACGAAAAAACAGAGGTTGTTGGAAACATTGGCATTCCGTTTACGGAAAAAGTTCTTAATCTTGATACAAATAGTTTTGCTGTTGCGGAGCTTAGTAGTTTTCAACTTGAAAAAATTGTTAAATTCAAACCGATTGTTTCAGCTGTTTTGAACATTACTCCCGACCATTTGAACAGACACAAAACAATTGAAAATTATACTCGTGCAAAAATGAGAGTTTTTGAAAATCAAGACCAAAACGATTTTGTTGTTTTGAATTATAATGATTTGGCTTGCAGAAAAATGAAAGATTTTGCTAAATGTAAAGTTTTGTTTTTTGCAAATGCAAACTCTTTGGAAGAAATTGGACTTGAAGAGGGCATTTATTCAAACGGAGAAAGTATTTTTATTAAATTTGGAAAATATGACCAAAAAGTTATTGATGTTTCTGAGCTTAAAATACTTGGTCAGCACAATGTTGAAAATGCTATGGCGGCTGTTGGAATAAGCGTTGCTGCAGGAATTCCTATTGATGTTGTTATAAAAACTCTTAAAGAGTTTAAGGCTGTTGAACACAGAATTGAATATGTTGCAACAATTAATGATGTTGAATATTATAACGATTCGAAAGGAACAAACCCAGATGCGGCAATTAAAGCGATTGAAGCTATGAAAAGACCTATTTTGCTTATTGGCGGAGGTTATGATAAAAAATCGGATTTTGACGAATGGATTAAAGCTTTCGATAAAAAGGTTAAATATCTTGCGGTGATTGGCGAAGTTAGTGACAAAATTATTGCAACTGCCGAAAAATACGGATTTGAAAATTATGAAAGAGCTGATTCTTTGCAAGAAGCTGTTCAAATGTGTTTTAAAAATGCAAAAAATGGCGATTGTGTACTTCTTTCGCCTGCTTGTGCAAGTTGGGATATGTTTGAAAGCTATGAGCAAAGAGGTAAGCTGTTTAAACAATTTGTTAATAATTTAGGTAGGTGATTTTGATGCCTCAATCATTTAAAGACAATGACAACAGAGAAACCAAAATATTAGTATCATCTGTTGATTATGCTGTTCTGATTTCAACCATTATTCTTGTCTTATTTGGCGTTATTATGGTTTTCAGTGCAAGTTATTATACCGCCGGAAACAGTGCCGATTGCAATTATGATATATATTATTATTTGAAAAAGCAAGGGCTTTGGGCTGCAATTGGTTTTGTTGTTATGTATTTTATAAGCAATTATAATTATAACAAACTTAAAAAGCTTGCTTTTCCGTTTTACATATTATGTAATATTCTTCTTGTTTTGGTTCTTATAATCGGAAAAGAGGTGAACGGTGCAAAAAGGTGGCTTCAATTTGGCCCGATTGGATTTCAGCCTTCGGAAATTGCCAAAGTTTCTATGATTATATATCTTTCATATTTTGTTTCTAAACACAAAAAAATATTGAACACTTGGAGGGGCTTTTTTACTTGCGCTCTTATAATTGCTTTGCCTGCGGCACTTATTGGTAAACAAAATTTGAGTACTGCCATTGTTACTATTACTATAGGAATGGCGATTTTATTTTTTGCAAGTCCGAGAATTATTTATTTTTTTGTCGCTGTTACGGCGAGTGGGCTTGCGGTTGCTGCAAAACTCTTTTTTGGAGAAAGTTTTAGAAAAGGACGAGTGATTGCTTGGTTTGACCCGTTTTCAGATGCAAGCGACAAAGGTTATCAAACAATTCAATCATTATATGCAATAGCCTCGGGCGGGTTGTTTGGCCTTGGGCTTGGGCAAAGCCGGCAAAAGCTTGGGTATATTCCGGAGGGGCATAATGACATTATATTTGCGATTATTTGCGAAGAACTTGGGCTTTTTGGTGCGATTATTCTCGTTCTTTTATTTGCAATTCTTATTTGGCGGGGGGTTAGCATTGCACTGCATTCAATTGATATGTTTGGTTGTCTTGTTGCTTCCGGAATTGTTACAATGATTGCAGTTCAAGTTTTTTTAAATATTGCGGTTGTTACAAATTTTTTCCCGAACACAGGAATTCCTCTTCCGTTTATCAGTTATGGAGGTACAGCTCTTGTTTTTTTGATGGGTTCGATTGGCATACTTTTAAATATTTCAAGGTATTCAAAAGCTGTTGGTAAACGATGATTTTGACAAGGCCTGATTTGTGGATTTGAACTATGTTTACGATTACAATTATTAGTGCATTTTAGAATTTATGAGTTTTTGTGGGTTTGGCTTTTTATGTTTGAGCTGTCAAATAAATTATGGTTATTTGGCAGCTTTGTTATAACAGAGCCATAATTAAATTATGTTGGCTGTCTTAGAATTTATATTTTTTGAGAGGGTATGAAATGAAACCGATTAAACTTAAAATTAAAGGATTTAACAGTTTTTTTAAAGAGCAGGTTATTAATTTTGAAAAATTGACCGATAAGGGGATTTTTGGGATTTTTGGACCAACAGGAAGCGGTAAATCATCAATTATCGATGCTATGACATTTGCTCTTTACGGGAATGTTGCAAGATATGACGGCAACGAAAGAAGAGCATTTATTAACACAAATTCAAATAGTGCAGTTGTTGTTTTTGAATTTTCGTTGACCCTTGATAAAGTTATTTATTATGAGGCATCTCGTGAGATTAAAAGGCGTGAAAGTGGAACCATTGTTCATAATGCAAGGCTCTTGAAAAAAGATGACGGCGAAGAAAGCGTTGTTGCGGAAGGGTCTGCTGATGTTAATTCTGAAATTGTTAAAATTATTGGTCTTGATTATAAAGATTTTATACGTTCGGTTGTTTTGCCGCAAGGGAAATTCAGTGAGTTTCTTATGCTTAAAAATTCTGACAGACGAAATATGCTTGAAAGAATTTTTGGGCTTGAAGAATACGGAAGCTTTTTGAGTAATTCTTTAAGTGAAAGAAAGAAGACTCAAGAAAAAATTGTTAGTGATATTAAAAGCAAGCTTGATATTTTTGCTGATATATCGAAGGAAACAATTTTAAATTATGAAAAAGAATTGGACGAAAAAAGAACGATTTTTTCCGAAAGTAAAAAGAATTTGGCAGATAAGAAAATATTTTTTGAAAAATGTAAACATTATGTTGGTTTGAAAAAAGAATTTGATGTATATTCTTTAAAAAACGATGAACTTAATTTGAAAAAAACTGAAATCGATAAAAATTCAAAATTGCTTGACAGGGCGAAAAAAGCCGATAATGTTTATTCGGTTTTATTGTCATATAAAGATATTTCCAAAAATTTAAAAAAGGCGGAAGAAGAACTTTGTGTTGCTGAAAAAGAGTTTAAAAATTCCGAAAATGGTTTTTCTGTTGTGAAAAAAGAATTTGAGGATTTTATAGCAGAAAAAAATGCAAAGTTTCCTAAAATTATTCAAAAAGAAGCTGAACTTTTGCAAGCTGAAGAACTTCAGAAAAATTTGGATATTGTTGAAAAAGAAAGACAAAAACTTATTGAACAATACAAAATTAAAAATTCCGATTTGAAAGAAAAAAGAATAAATTTGGAAAAAGAAAACGAAGAAAAAAAGCTTGCAGATTATGAAATTAAAAAAATTGGAGAAAAACGAAAAGAATATGTTATTGAGCCGGAATATCGAAAAGATATTGAATATGCCAAAAATATTGAAAAAAATTATTTGGACATTTTGGAAAGAAAGAAAAATGAGGAAGAAAACAGGGAAAATATAATTAAAAAAAGAAATTTGGAAAATGAAAAATTTTCTGTTGTTGAAAAAGAATATTTGGAAATAAATTCGATTGCGGAAGGACTTAAAAAAGAAAGAGAGACTTTGGAGAATAAATCGAATTTTGATTTTTCGGAAATTGTTAAAACAAAGGGCAAAATTGAAGAGGAACGAAATTTATTTTTTAATTTGAGCGAAAGTTACAAAAAATATATTGCTTTGAAAAATGACTTTGAAGATATTCTTGCGAACAAAAAGAATGCTGAAAAAATTTTTTCTGAAATTTTAATTAAAGAAAAAGAAGAAAATGCAAATTTGAAAAAAATTATTGAAAAAGTTAGAATTATTGAAAACAAAGAATTTATTTTGGAGCTTGCATCGAATTTGTGTGAGGGCGAGCCTTGCCCTGTTTGTGGTTCGGTTAGCCACCCAGAGCCCGCCCAAAAGGCGTATGCCGATTTTGCCGAAAAGTTGTATGAAGAAAAAGACAACGCAGAAAAAATTTGCGAGGAAATGACCTGCAGAAAAAATGATATTGAAAAAGAAATTATGGGGTTTGAAGTTAATTTAAAAAGAATTGAAAAAGAGCTGTCTTTTTTTGATGAAAATGTTAGAAATTTTAATATTGAAAAAGAAAAAGAGATTATTGAAGTAAAAGTTGAAAATTTTGAAAAAAAGCACAAAGCATATGAAAAATGGCTTGAAAATAAGCAGGTCATTGAAAAAAGAGAAAAAGATGTTAATTTAAAAATTAATGAAATTAACGTTTCTTTTGTTGAAATTAAAAGCAATCTTAAAAATTATTTCGAAAATATTAAAAAAATCGATGATGCTTTAAATTCAATAAACGAGGAAAAAAAGAAGCTTGAAGCCGAACTTGACGCATTTAAAAATAAATTTGGAATTTTTGATTTTAATAAAGAATATTTGAAAATTGTTGAATTTGAAAAAATAAAAAATGATTTGGATTTTGCAGAACAAAAAAACAGAGATGTTTCTTTGAAAAAACAAAAAAATGTTGATGAGCTTAAAGCGGTTATTTCTTGCTTTGAGAGCGAAATTCAAGCAATTACGGCTTCGGGAAAGGAAAAGAAATCATTTATTGAACAAAATCAAGAAATTGTTAAAAAAATATGTGGGGGAAAAGAACTTTACTCATATATAAAAGAAAATTTGGAAGAAAAGACTTTTTTTAAAAAAAATGAAGATATTTGGAAGAAAAAGTTTGATGATTTTGAATTGAAAAAAAATATTTGCTCTGAAAAGAAAATTAAAGCGGAAAAAGAAACGGATACATTAAAAAAAATTGAAGAAAAAAGTTTTCGTGAATTGGAAAAATTGCTTGCCGAAAACGGATTTTTAGATGTTGACGATGCTGAAAGGGCATATATTGAAAAAGAAAAGAGGATTGGCATTGAAAAAGAAATTGATAAATACAACGAAGAATTAAAGGAAATTTCTTTGAATTTAAAAAAACTTTCTTTGGAAATGGAAAAATCCGAAGTTTTGTGCAGTGAGTCGGATATTTTGAAAATTAAAACCGAAACGGAAGAACTGGATTTTTTAATTGAAAAAGTTATTGGCGAAATTGGTCAGCTTGAAAGCAAGATAAAAGAAACACAAGAAAATCTTGCAAAAGCTGATGGGCTTAAAAAAGATTTGAAAAAAGAAAGCCACAAACTTGATTTAATTTTGGATTTGGCGAACACGTTGAAAGGCAACAGATTTGTTGAGTTTGCGGCAAAAAAACAGCTTTATTATATTACTTGCGAGGCATCGGACAGGCTTAGAAAAATGACAAAAGGACGCTATTGCGTTGAACTTGACGGAGATGATTTTGATTTTGAAAGCGGAGACGGAAAAGTTGTTGAAACGGCTAATTTTGTTATTCGTGATGATTTTAACGGAGGTGCAAGGCGAAACCCGAAATCGTTATCCGGCGGGGAAGTTTTTTTGACATCTTTGAGTCTTGCGTTGGCTTTGTCGAGCAAAATACAGCTTAAAAATCACGCACCTTTGGAAACGTTTTTCCTTGATGAGGGCTTTGGAACACTTGATTCCTCGGTTTTGGATATTGTGATGGACAGCCTTGAGCAACTTTCTTGGGAAAAAATAAACGTTGGGATTATTACGCACGTTGAAGAAATTAAAAATAGGGTTCAATCTAAAATTATTGTTGAACCGGCAAACGAAGTTGAGGGAAGTAAAATATATGTTGAATGATTATCGCATAATTTAGCAAAATTGTTTTGGAAAGGAAAAAAATATGTATTCACTTAGAGATAAAAAATTTTTAAAGCTTGCGGCAAATTTGGCAATTCCGATAATTTTACAGGATATTTTAAATTCATCGGTTAATATGGTTGATACATTTATGATTGGTAGACTTGGAGAAAGCGAAGTTGCGGCTGTTGGGCTTGCAAATCAAGTTTTTTTCATATATCAGCTTATTCTTTTTGGAATTACAAGCGGTTCGGCAATATTTATGGGTCAATATTGGGGAAAAAGAGATACGGCCAATATTCACAAAGTTATGGGAATAAGTATGTCGTTAAGTTTGTTTTTTGCAACGTTGTTCAGTATTGGGGCGTTTTTTATTCCCGAAAAAATAATGGAATTATATTCTCAAGATGCAAACGTTATAGCTCTTGGTTCACAATATCTTGAAATTATAATTATCAGTTATTTTTTCAGTGCAATAATATTGTCGATAAATGCTGCACTTAGAGCAACCGAAACTACTAAATTGCCGATGTGCACAACGTTTATTTCACTTTTTTCAAATATAATATTTAATTATATTTTTATATTTAAACTTGGACTTGGTGTTCGTGGGGCTGCAATTGCAACGGTTATTGCACGTTCGATAGAACTTGTTTGTCAGTTGTTTTTTATATACATTTTAAAAACGCCTGTTGCGGCAAAAATTTCAAGCTATTTTAAAGCAGACAGAAATTTTTTGAAGGTCTTTTTTAAAATGACAATTCCTGTTATATTGAATGAATTTATGTGGTCGTTTGGAACTTCGATTTACAATATGGCGTACAAATATAGCGGAACGGAAGCACAAGCGGCTGTTCAAATTTCTTCAACAATTCAAAATCTTTTTGTTGTTATGGGAACGGGAATGGGATTTGCTTGCAGTATAATGGTTTCAAACGCACTTGGTGCGGGAGACATAAAAAAGGCAATTTCTTATTCAAGAAAGTGCTTGAAATTATCTGTTCTTTTAAGTGGTTTTATGGGAGTTGTTCTTTTCTTCTCAACAGATTTTATATTAATGTTTTTCGATGTTTCGGAAACGGTTAAAGAATATGCGTATTGCTTGTTTATTGTAACAGCAGTTGGAATTGTTATAAAAACTTACAACTATACAACGATTATTGGAATTTTGAGAAGCGGAGGAGATACAAGATTTTGTCTTTTTATTGATACTATCGGTGTTTGGCTTATTGGAATACCTCTTGCTTTTATCGGCTCTAAATTTTTAAATCTTCCGATATATGTTACGGTTGCGTTGGTTTATACCGAGGAAGTTATGAAATTGTTTACAACAACCGCAAGAGTTATGAAAAATAAATGGGCAAAAACGATTATATAACACAGGATATCGATTAAACTGACAGTCATTAAAATTTATTTTGCCGAAGCTTTGAAAAACAAGCTTGGGTTAATATTTTGTTTTTATGAAAGGTTGTTTTTATGAGCCAAAAAATAATTTTTAACACAGAACGTTTAAAGATTCGTCCTTTTGAAGAAAATGATTATGATGATTTTTGCGAATATATTTCTGATTTCCGAGTTAATGAACATCTTGGTATATTAAATTTGACAAGTTTTGAAACTTTTGAGCAGCTTTTTGAAACAAATTTGAAAAATCCGTTTTGCTGGGCTTTGGAACTTAACAATTCTAACAAAGTTATAGGCGACTTTCATTTTGATAATATAGTTGATGGATATCTTGCTCATTGTGGGTATGCGTTAAATTTTAATTATCAAAACAAAGGTTATGCTTTTGAGGCATCAAAAAAAATTATCGAGTTTGGATTTGATATTGTGAATTTCCAGAGAATTCGTGCGGTTGTATCTGTTTATAATATTCCGTCAATAAAGTTTCTTGAAAAACTTGGATTTCAAAAAGAAGCCGTAATTTATGAATATGATTTTGGCGGAACAATTCAAGATGTGTTTTTCTTTTCAAGAATAAACGATTTGAGAAAATAAAAATAGAATTAATTTATTGATAAATTAATATAATAGCAATACAAATATATTTAAGGGGCGAATGTTTTGAATATTGACAAAAATTTTTTGAAAGGTATTTTTGCAGGAATTGTAATTGTTTTAATTGCTAATTTGGCGTTTAAAAATTTTAATTATGATGGTCGAAAAAAACTTGCGGAAATTCAGCAAATAATAGATGAACATTTTTCCGGCGAAGTTGATGACGAAAAATTAAGTGACAGTATGTGTGCGGGTTTTGTTAGTGGTTTGAATGATAAATATTCTTATTATATGAATAAAAATGAATTTGCCGAATTTATAAAAAATTCTGAGGGGTCTTATGTTGGCATTGGCATAGTTACAACTGTTGACCCAAATGACGGCAAAATAAAAGTTGTGTCAATTATGGAAGGGAGTTTTGCGGAAGAAGCGGGCATAAAAGTTGACGACAAAATAATTAAAGTTGAAACAACACCTATTGATTATACAAATTATGAAGAGGCTTTGCAACTTATAAAAGGTGATAAAAATACGAAAGTTAAACTGACAATATTCAGGGCATCTGAAAACAAAACTTTTGAAACAGAGGTTACAAGAAAGAATATCGATGTTAAAACTGTTAGCGGTGAGCTTTTTGAAAACAATGTCGGATATATAAGGATTACGGAATTTGACAGAGTTACATACAATCAGTATGCAAATACGTTTAACGACTTGAAAAAGCAGGGGGCAAATCGTCTTATAATTGATTTGAGAAATAATCCCGGCGGGCTTTTGGACGTTGTTGTTAAAATAACGGATACACTTGTTCCGAAAGGTGTTATAACGTATGTTGAAGACAAAAAGGGCGAAAAAACTTATGAATATTCCGATGAGTCTTATTTAAACATTCCTCTTGTTGTACTTGTTAACGGAAGCAGTGCAAGTGCATCGGAAGTTCTTTCGGGAGCGGTTAAAGATTTTGGAGTTGGAAAACTTGTTGGTGAAAAAACTTACGGAAAAGGTGTTGTTCAAAATATATATCAGTTGAGCGATGAAAGCGGTGTTAAGGTTACAATAGCGAAATATTACACACCTAACGGCATATGTATTAACGGAAAGGGAATTATGCCGGATTATGAAGTTAAAGACGAGAAAACCGTTTCAAAAAGTTTTACACCTGTTGACATTCCGCATAATCAAGATATTCAATTGCAAAAAGCCATTGAAGTTGTTCAAAATATTAAATAATTGAAAACAAAAAACACACCTTTTGGTTAATTTAAAATAAAAAGGTGTGTTTTTGTGTGAAGTTATTGATTTATATTGTAAGTTTAAAAAAATTTGCATTAAATTGCTATTTGGTGTATTATAAAGAAAGCTGATTTGAGCCGAACGGCACAGGTTGAAAATTGTTATTATAATAAATTTATTCGGGAAGTGTGCTTATGACGTATAGCGAGGCTATGGAATTTATATATGATTCTGAGAATTATGGCAGTGTTCTTGGTCTTGAAAATATGGTAAATCTTATGAACGAGCTTGGCAACGTTCAAGACAAGATTAAAATTATTCATATAGCGGGAACAAACGGAAAAGGTTCTGTTGGTGCTTTTCTTGGTTCTATTTTACAATGTTCCGGTTTTTCAACAGGGCGATATATTTCTCCCGTTGTAACGGAGTATCTTGAAAAATTTCAGATTGACGGAAAATTTATTTCCAAAGAAAAATTTTGCGATTTGTGCGGAAGAGTTAAAGAAGCTGTTTGCAAAATTGTTGATGAAGGGAAAAATCACCCAACTGTATTTGAGATTGAAACGGCAATTGCTTTTTTGTATTTTTTTGAAGAAAATTGTGATTTTGTTTTGCTTGAAACGGGTCTTGGCGGAAGGCTTGATGCAACAAATATTATAAAGAAAAATGTTGCTTGTGTTATTACATCGATAAGTTTTGACCATATGAGTTTTTTGGGAAATTCGCTTTCGGAAATTGCAAAAGAAAAATGCGGAATTATAAAAAGGGGTTGTCCTGTTGTTTCCGCAGAGCAAGAAAGCGAAGTTGCGGAAGTTATTGAAGCGGTTTGCTCTGAAAATAATTCTGAGTTGAAACAAGTTTTTAAAAAAGATATTTTTTGCACAGATTTTAACATTTCGGAACAAAGATTTGATTATAAAACTTATAAAGATGTTAAAATTTCTCTTCTTGGAAAATTTCAAACGGAAAACGCAGCGTTGGCTTTTGAAACGGCATTGTTACTTAAAGATTTGGGATATTCAATAACAGAAGAAAGTATTTATGAAGGTCTTTTTGCCACAAGATGGACAGGAAGATTTCAAGTTTTGAGAGAAAAGCCTATTTTTATTGTTGACGGAGCTCATAATTTTGATGCGGCGAAGAGGCTTTTGGAAACAATAAAAACGTATTTTTATGATAAAAAAATTGTTTTTGTTGTTGGAATTTTTAAAGATAAAGAATATAAAAAAATTGTTGAACTTACAGCGAGCTTTGCCGAAAAAATTTTTACCGTTACTTTGAAAAATTCTCGCAAGCTTGACGGACAAAAACTTGCGGAGGAGTTTTATAAATATAACAAAAATGTTGAAAACGTTGAGAGCATTGAAAAGGCTGTTGATAGGAGTATTTTGCATGCCGGTGATGACGGAGTTGTTATTGCTTTTGGCTCGATTTCTTATTTGGGCGAAGTTATTGATATTATGAAAACAAAAGGGGATTTACGGAATGGACATTCAAAAAATTGAATCGGGCGTTAGAATGATTCTTGAGGGAATTGGCGAAGATATTTCACGTGAGGGGCTTATTGAAACCCCAAAAAGAGTTGCAAAGATGTATGAAGAAGTTTTTTCGGGGCTTGTTCAAAATGCTGATGAGCATCTTTCCAAAACTTTTACAGTTGATAACAATGAAATGGTTATTGAAAAAGATATTACTTTATATTCGATGTGTGAACATCATCTTATGCCATTTTACGGAAAAGCACACATTGCATATATTCCAAACGGAAAAGTTGTTGGACTGAGTAAACTTGCCAGAACGGTTGAAGTTTTTGCGAAAAGACCGCAAATTCAAGAAAAACTTACTTGTCAAATTGCCGATGCAATTCAGGAAAAACTTAATCCTTTTGGGGTTATGGTTGCCATTGAAGCAGAGCATATGTGTATGACTATGAGAGGAGTTAAAAAGCCGGGTACAAAAACTTTTACGTTTGTATGCCGAGGGGAATTTGAAAAAAATAATGATTTGAAAAATACTTTTTTGAACATCATAAAGTGAGGAATTTATGAAAAAAGTTAATAATATATTGAAAAATTCTTTGTTTAGAGAAGCTTTGGCAAATATTGCAAAAGCCGAAGAAAAACGTATTTATTGCGGACACGAAATTGACCATTTATTGGATACGGCAAGAATTGCTTATATAATAAATCTTGAAGAAAATTTCGGATTTGATAAAGAAATTATTTATGCGGCGGCTCTTCTTCACGATATTGGCAGATTTGAAGAATATAAAAACAAAATTCCACATAATTTGGCAAGTGCGGATTTTGCCGAAAAAATTTTAGGCGAATGCGGATTTGATGATTTTGAAAAAGAAGTTATTGTTGATGCAATTTTGAAACACAGAGAAAATTCCGATGAGATTTCTGTTGGGAGCATTTTATATAAGGCAGACAAGCTTTCAAGAAAATGTTTTTTGTGTGAAGCGGAAGAAAGCTGTTATTGGAGCGATTTTAAGAAAAATTTTGAGATTAATTATTAACGGTTTGGGTATGAAATTGGCTTTGAATAATTCTGTGATTTTATAAATTTGAACAGACTTTGACCATTGGAGGACGGAATTTATGAAAATTGGAAACAGAAATTTTGATATTGGCAAAAAAACTTATATTATGGGAATTTTAAATGTTACTCCGGATTCATTTTCTGACGGCGGAAAGTTTAATTCGATTGATAAGGCCTTGTATCAGGCTCAAAAAATGATTGACGACGGAGCGGATATAATTGATGTTGGCGGAGAATCTACACGACCGGGGCATACGGTTATAGGTGATGATGAGGAAATTTCAAGAGTTGTTCCGGTTATTTCGAAAATTAAACAGAATTTTGATGTTCCCGTTTCTATCGATACATATAAAGGTGTTGTTGCGGAAGAAGCTCTTAAAGCAGGAGCTGATTTGGTTAATGATATTTGGGGATTCAAATATGACAAAAACATTGCCGAAATTACAAAAAAATATGGTGCAGTTTGTTGCCTTATGCACAACAGGGATAATGTGAATTATGATGATTATATTGAAGATGTTTTGCGAGATTTGCAAAAATCGATTTCGATTGCACTTGATGCGGGAATTGAAAAAAATAAAATTATTGTTGACCCCGGTGTTGGTTTTGGAAAAACATACGAAAATAATCTTGAAATTATAAACAACGTTGAAAGGCTTTGTGAACTTGGATTCCCTGTTTTGCTTGCAACTTCAAGAAAATCGGTTATTGGGCTTACTCTTGATTTGCCTGTTGACGAAAGGCTTGAGGGAACTTTGGCAACAACGGTTATTGGTGTTTTGAAAGGTTGTTCTTTTGTTAGAGTTCACGATGTTAAAGAAAATCGGCGGGTTATTGCTATGACAGAAAAAATAATTGGGAGGAATTGATTTTGGACGTTATAAAAATTGATAATCTTGAAGTTTTTGCAAACCACGGAGTTTTTAAAGCCGAAAATGTTCTCGGTCAAAAATTTGTTATTTCAATTGAAATGCTTACAGATACAAGAAAAGCAGGAAAATGCGATGATTTGAATTTTTCTGTTGATTATGGAAAAGTTGCATCTTTTGTTAAAAAAGTTATGGAAGAAAATACTTTTAAACTTATTGAGGCGGCTGCGGAAAATCTTGCGGAAAAAATTTTGCTTGAATTTCCTCTAATTCAAAATGTTAAAATTGAATTGAAAAAACCTTGGGCACCGATTAAACTTCCTGTTGAAAATGTTTCGGTTTGCATTGAGCGAGGTTGGGTTAGTGCTTTTCTTTCGATTGGTTCAAATATTGGAGATAAAAAGAAATTTCTTGATTTTGCTGTTTCCGAAATTGGAAAAAATGAATTTTGCAAAGTTGAAAAAGTTTCGGATTTTATTGTTACAAAGCCTGTTGGCGGAGTTGAACAAGATGATTTTTTAAACGGTTGCGTTGAAATAAAAACACTTCTTTCGCCGTTTGAGCTTTTGGATTTTATTCATCGGGTTGAAAAAGTGGCGGGACGTGAAAGGAAAATTCATTGGGGCCCGAGAACGCTTGATATTGATATTATTTTTTATGATGATATTATTTTGAATGAAGATGATTTGAAAATTCCTCACATTGAAATGGAAAATCGTTTTTTTGTTTTAAAACCTCTTTGTCAAATTGCACCGTTTGAAAAACACCCGATTTACAATTTGACTGTTCGAGAGATGCTTTCCAAAGTTGAGGAAATATGAGCAATTTAAGCCGGCGGATTATAATTTTGCGGTTTTGCCATAATATTTTATAATTGCAAAACATTTAAAATCTGTTATAATTAATTATTATAATGGCTTGAATTTTGATTTTGATGGAGCTTTAATTTTAAAAGGAGGCTTTTTGTATGTCTGATGAAAAATTTAATTTTAAAGGTTCGGGGCAAGTTAACATTGCCGATGATGTTATTTCTGTTATTGCGGGAACTGCCACGCTTAAAACAGACGGTGTTGCCGGAATGGCGGGAAATTTTGCAGGCGATATAATTGAAATGCTTGGAAAGAAAAATTTTTCGAAAGGTGTTTCAATTAGCATTGATGAAAAGAATGTTCAAATTTCTCTTGATATTATTGTCAAATTTGGAACAAAAATTCACGAGGTTGCTCTTGATGTTCAAAAAAATGTTAAAACCGCAGTTGAAAATATGACGGGGCTTAATGTTGTTGCTGTTAATATAAATATTTCGAGTTTGGCTTTTGAAAAAAATAAGCCTGTTGGAGAATTTTATGAAGAAGAATAATTTTACAGACTGAAGGAGGCTTTTTTATGAGCAGAAGAACGGCAAGAAAACATATTTTTAAAATGATATTTCAAGCTGAATTTTACAAAGAAGAAGAAATTGACGATGCTATTGAACTTTACAAAGACGAGATTGATGATGCAAACGAAGCGGATATGAAATTTATAAAAAACGAAATTAGCGGTATTATGGAAAATAAAGGTGCGGTTGACGACACTATAAACAGGTATGCGGAGGGCTGGGAAATTAGCCGTATTGCAAAAGTTGATTTGGCTGTTTTAAGGCTTGCCGTTTATGAGATTTTGTATGCTGACGATATTCCGAACAAGGTTGCTGCAAATGAGGCTGTTGAACTTGCGAAAGAGTTTAGCTCTGAAAAATCACCTGCGTTTATAAACGGTGTTCTTGGAAGAGTTATAAGTAATTTATAATTTTAACTTTGAACAGGGGTTTTTATTATGAAAGCACACATATACTCAGTTTCACAAGTTAACAAATATATTAAAAATATGCTTGAAAGAGATGTTTTGCTTAATGATATTTTCATTGAAGCGGAAATTTCAAATTTTAAAGCACACAGCTCGGGGCATTTTTATTTTACACTTAAAGATGAATTTGCGGCAATGAACGTTGTTATGTATAAAACTTATGCACAGAATGTTAAATTTTTGCCTGAAAACGGTATGAAAGTTACTGTTTACGGATATATTTCGCTTTATGAAAAAACAGGGCAATATCAGCTTTATGCTCAAATTATGGAGCCCACCGGCAAGGGTGCTTTATATATGGCATTTGAACAGCTTAAAAATAAACTTGAAAAAGAGGGCTTGTTTAATTCTGAGCATAAAAAAAGGATTCCACGTTTTCCGAAAACAATTGCGGTTGTTACATCTCCGACAGGTGCTGTTATTAGAGATGTTATCAGAATTTCTCAAAGGCGAAATCCCAACGTTAAAATAATTGTTGTTCCTGTGTTGGTTCAGGGAGACGATGCACCGAAAAGCATTTGTGAGGGCATTGCAAAAATAAACAGATATAAAAAAGCTGATGTTATTATTTTGGGGCGTGGCGGAGGTTCTGTTGAGGATTTATGGTGTTTTAACGATGAGGCTGTTGCGAGGGCTATTTTTAAATCGAAAATTCCTATTATTTCGGCTGTTGGACACGAAACCGATTTTACAATTTCTGATTTTGTTGCAGATGTTAGAGCATCAACTCCTTCTGCGGCGGCTGAAATTGCGGTTGGTTGTCTTGACGATATACGAGACGATGTTTATATGCTTTATAAAAATTTATCATATGTTTTTGAACAAAAAACAAAAAAATATGAAAACAGGCTTTTGAATGCTGTTCAAAGCAGAGCGTTAAGCCGACCGCTTGAAAGAATTTCCGAAATTGAAAAAAATATTTTTGATTTGCAAAAAGAGATGAATTTGGCGGTTTTTCGAAAAAAAGAAAAGCTTGATGTTAATTTTCAAAACTTGGTTATGCGACTTGAAAGCGTTTCTCCGATGAATGTTATTAGAAGGGGATTTGCTGTTGTTTACAAAGATGAAAAGCCGATTAATTCAATTAATTCCGTTGATGAAAACGATGTTGTTGAAATTAAAATGGCTGACGGTTTTTTGAAAGGAAAAATTATTGAAAAAGGTGGGGCAGATGCCAAAAAAGAAAACTTTTGAACAGGCTTTGACAAGGCTTGAAGAAATTATTGACGGTATTGAAAACAACGAAACAACTCTTGAAGAGTCTGTTAAACTTTATAAAGAAGGCATTGAATTGTCGGTTTTTTGCGGAAATCAACTGAAAAAAACAGAGCAGGAAATTGTTCTTCTTAAAGAAAGTGCGGATAAAATTTTTAGCGAAAAAAATTTTGAATTTGAAGGAGAATAATTTTATGAACAAAGAAATTTTTGAGCAAGAACTTAAACAAAGCATATCGAAAATTGACGAAAGACTTGATTATCTTCTTGAAATTAAATATCCCGAGCAAATTTATGAAGCTATGAGATATAGCGTTTTTGCCGGAGGAAAAAGGCTTAGACCGGTTTTGCTTTTGGCTTCTTGCCGAATGTTTGGCGGTAAAGACGAAGATGCTGTTGATTTTGCGTGTGCAATGGAAATGATTCATACTTATTCTCTTATACACGATGATTTGCCGGCAATGGATAATGATGATTTTCGAAGAGGAAAGCCAACTTGTCACAAACAATTTGGAGAGGCTTTGGCGATTTTGGCGGGTGATGCTCTTTTAAACAAAGCATATGAAGTTTTGGCGACTGCGGTTGTTTCCGGAAAAGATGAAAAATTTTCTAAAGCTTTTAAATTTATTGCGGATTATTCAGGCTCGTGCGGTATGGTTGGTGGGCAAGTTGTTGATGTTTTATCCGAAGGAAAACAAATTAATTCCGAAACCCTTTTATATATTGATGAAAACAAAACAGCAGCCCTTATTAAAGCTGCGTTGAAGGCAGGAGCGGTTATTGGAAATGCAACGGAAGAGGAATTGACTCTTATTGAAAAAGTTGGTCAAAACGTTGGAATTGCTTTTCAAATTAAAGACGATATTCTTGATGTTACAAGCACAACAGAAGTTCTTGGAAAGCCTGTTTTCAGCGATGAAAAAAATGAAAAAGTTACACATATTACAATGTATGGAATTGACGAGGCTCAAAAAGAGCTTGAAAGGCTTACTGATGAGGCTTTGGAGATTATTGCGGGCTTTGGAGAAAAAGGCGAATTTCTTTTTGAATACATTAAGAAACTTGTTGTTAGAATTAAATAATAATTTACAATATTTTTATTTTACTTTGTGTGTTTTGACTTTTAAAATTATTTTGAAAGCGGTAGTGTTATGAAATATTTGGATAATGTTAATTTTCCTGAAGATTTGAAAAAATTTAATAGAAAAGAACTTGAAGTTTTGGCGGAAGAAATAAGAGAATTTCTTATAAACTCTGTTGCAAAAACAGGGGGACATCTTGCTTCAAATTTGGGTGTTGTTGAACTTACGATTGCCTTGCATTATTGTTTTAATTGCCCGAAAGATAAAATTGTTTGGGACGTTGGGCATCAAGCATATACTCATAAAATTTTGACAGGCAGAAAAGGAATGTTTGGCTCACTTAGAAAAAAAGACGGGCTTAGCGGTTTTCCGAAAAGAGAGGAAAGCGACTATGACGCATTTGATACGGGGCATAGTTCAACTTCAATTTCTGCCGGATTGGGAATTGCTCAGGCAAGAGATTTGGCGGGAGAAAATTACAATGTTGTTTCAGTTATCGGTGATGGCTCTATGACCGGCGGTTTGGTTTATGAAGCGTTGAACAATGCTGTAAGGAACAATAACAAATTTATTATTATTTTAAACGACAATCAAATGTCTATTTCTAAAAATGTTGGGGCTATGAGCCAATATTTGAGTGAACTTCGTTCTGCTCCGAAATATCTTGAAGTTAAAAAAGATATTTCGGATTTGATTAAAAGTTTTCCTGTTTTGGGCAATAAACTTAATCGTATTCTTGAAAAAACAAAAGACGGCATAAAATATGCTTTGCTTCCTTCGGTTATGTTTGAGCAACTTGGGGTTAAATACATTGGTCCGGTTGACGGGCATAATATTAACAGCCTTATAAATGTTTTGAACAAAGTTAAGAAATTTGATAAACCGGTTTTAATTCACGTTTTGACTGTTAAGGGAAAAGGTTATGCAAAAGCGGAAGCCTTTCCGTCACGCTATCACGGAATTGGAAGTTTTGACGTTAAAACAGGAAAATCATTTTTGAAAAAAAGCGGAAAAACTTATTCTGAAATTTTTGGCGAAACCTTGTCACGCATTGCGGCGAAAAATAAAAAGGTTGCGGCGATTACTGCGGCAATGCCTTTGGGAACGGGATTGGACTTTTTTTCAAAAGCGTATCCGCAACGTTTTTTTGATGTTGGAATTGCGGAAGAACACGCTGTTACATTTGCTGCGGGGCTTGCTGTTAGAGGGATTATTCCTGTTTTTGCGGTTTATTCAACTTTTTTGCAAAGAGGTTATGACCAAATTTTACATGATGTTTGTGTTCAAAATCTTCACGTTGTTTTTGCTGTTGACAGAGCCGGAATTGTTGGCGATGACGGGGAAACACATCAAGGAATTTATGATTTGTCATATTTATCAAATATTCCCAATATGACAGTTATGGCTCCGAAAAACGCTCTTGAACTTGCCGGTATGCTTGAGTTTGCAATTAAATATGACGGACCTGTTGCAATCAGATATCCGAAAGGTCTTGCTTCCGAAGTTTTTTTGGACAAGCTTGAAAAAATTGAAAAAGGAAAAGCAGAATATATTTTTAACGGAAAAGATATTTGCATAATTTTTGTTGGAAGTATGGCAGATACAGCTTTTGAGGTTTATAACAAGCTTGTTGAAAAAGGATATTTGCCGGCTTTGATTAATGCAAGATTTGTTAATCCGATTGATTTGGAACTTGTTGAAGATATTAGAGAAAATTTTGAATATGTTTTCACTATTGAGGACAACGTCTGTTCTGGCGGATTTGGAAGCAAGTTAAATCAAGCATTTGCCGATAATTTCGTTTTTGGAAAAAAAGTTTGCAATTTTTCTTTTCCTGATGTTTTTGTTGCTCAAGGAAGCAGGGCGGAAATTTTTGAAAAATATGGACTTGATGCGGACAGTATTTTTACAAAAGTTTCTGATTTTATTGAAAAATATTAGTTGATTTTAAGGATTTGGGTTGGTTTTATGTGTGATAAAGTTAGACTTGACATTGTTTTGAGGGAGCGTTTTGGATTTTCGAGAGAACGTGCGAAAGAAGCTGTTGAAAAGGGTTATGTTTCTTCAAATGGTACGGTTTTTAAAAAGCCGAGCGAAAAAGTTCTTTCTGATATTGATATTGAAATTGACGAAAAAGGTTATTTGAAATATGTTGGCAGAGGCGGGCTTAAACTTGAAAAGGCTTTTGAAACGTTTGATATTGATGTTTTTGGCAAAGTTTGTATCGATGTTGGGGCTTCGACAGGTGGGTTTACGGATTGTATGCTTCAATATGGTGCAAAAAAAGTTTATTCGGTTGATGTTGGAACAGGGCAACTTGCTGAAATTTTGAAAAATAATCCGAAAGTTGTTTCTATGGAAAATACAAATATTTCTAATTTAACAAAAGGGGATTTTCCTCTTCAAATTGATTTTGCATCGGTTGATGTTTCTTTTGTTTCGCTTACAAAAATTTTAAGTTATGTTAGTGATATTTTGAGTGATGACGGGGAAGCAGTTGTTCTTATTAAACCGCAGTTTGAAGCAGGACGTCAAAATATTAACAGAAAAGGCGTTGTTAAAAATCCGAAAGCTCAAAAAAATGTTATTAAAGCCATTTTTGCGTATGTTTCGCAAATTGGTTTTAAAGTTAAAAATTTATCTTTTTCGCCGATTAAAGGTTCGGAGGGAAATATTGAATTTATTCTTCATATTTCGAAAGATAATTCGGGAATTTTTTCGGTTGATTTTAATGATATTATCGAAAAGGTTGTTTTTGAAGCTAATCACAAGCTTTGATTTTTATAAATTGTTGTTTTAAGTTAGGAGAATTTTATGAACAAAGTTGGATTTGTTGTAAATTTGGAAAAAGACCCGCTACTTTCTTATACAAAAAAGCTTGCGGAATATGTTTTGCAGCTTGGCTGTGAAGTTATTTTTTCGGAAGAAATTCAAAAAAGCATTGGGCTTGGTTATGGTGTTGAAAATGTTGACGATATTTGCAAGAAATCTGATTTTGTTACGGTTTTGGGCGGTGACGGAACTATTTTGACCGTTGCAAGACGTGCTTGTATTTATAAAACGCCAATTCTTGGGATTAATTTGGGAACTTTGGGATATTTGGCAGATGTTGAAAAAAATGACGCATTTAAAGCTGTTGAAAAAGTTCTTAATAATGACTATTCCATTGAAAAAAGAATGATGATTGAAATATTTAAAGACGGAAAACCTCTTGAAAATTATTTGGGGCTTGCTCTTAATGAGGTTTGTATTAGAAACAACACTTTTTCGAGAATGATAAAATTTGAAATTGAAATAAACGGAGAGTTTATTGACAGCTATAAGGCAGACGGTGTTATTGTTTCGACAGCAACGGGTTCAACAGCATATAATCTTGCGGCAGGCGGGCCTATTTTGAAGCCTGACACAGAGCTTATCTCCATTACTCATTTATGTCCGCATACGTTATATGCAAGACCTTATGTTGTTTCGGGAAATGATATTATTAAAATTAGAAATTTTGAAAAAAACGTTGTTGTTTTTCTTGACGGACATGAAGTTGTTTCGGCAGAGGGCGAAAGTGAAATTACAATAAAACGTTCGGAATTTTCTACATATATCGTTAAAACCACAGGACTTGGATTTTATGATATATTAAGGCGAAAAATGGTTGAAATCAGGAAGTGAATTTATGAAAATTAAACGTCAATCTAAAATTGTTGAACTTATACGTAAAAATGATATTGAAACGCAAGAAGAACTTGCCGGACTTCTTAAAGATGCCGGTTTTGTTGTTACGCAAGCAACTATTTCGAGAGATATTCGGGAGCTTAAAATAACAAAAGTTACAGAGGGGAAAAAGCAAAAATATGCGGTTTTGTCTGATGACAATGTTGTTGTTTCCGAAAAGCTTATTCGAATTTTTAAAGATGCCGTTACACATATTGATTATTCTCAGAATATTGTTGTTATTAAAACTCTTGACGGAATGGCTATGGCTGTTGCTGCAATTTTGGATTCAATGGATAATTCGGCGATTTTGGGAAGTATTGCCGGAGATGATACGGTTTTTTGCGTTATAAAATCTGAGGAAAATGCTCATAATTTGATTGAGCAGCTTAAATCTGTTGTTCATAAGTGATTTGGTTGAAAAGGTGGTTATTTATGATAGAACATTTGTACATAGAGAATGTTGCACTTATTGATAAAGTTAATATTGAATTTAACAAAGGTCTTAACATTCTTTCGGGAGAAACCGGAGCGGGAAAATCCATTATTATCGATTCTATTGGGTTTGCGGCAGGGCAAAGACCGGGAAAAGATTTTATAAAGCGAAACGCCGACAAGGCTGTTGTTGAACTTCTTATTTTTATTGAAGACGATTTTGTTTCCGAAGCTGTTTCGGAACTTGGAATAAATATTGATGATGATAATTGTATTCTTATTTCAAGGAGCGTTAATTCTTCGGGAAAAACTTCTTGCAAAATAAATGGGAAAAATGTTACGGTTGGTATGCTTAAAGAAATTTCGGCTATGCTTATCGATATTCACGGACAACACGAATATCAATCGCTTTTAAATCCATCGAAACATATTGTTATTGTTGATAAATTTTGTGGTGAAAAACTTGAGGAGCTTAAAAACAAACTTTCGGAAAAATACAGAGCATATAAAAAAATTTTGTTGGAAATTAAAAATATTGACGGCGATGCAGAAGAGCGGGAAATTAAAATTGAATCTTATCAATTTCAAATTGATGAAATTGAGGGAGTTGGACTTAAAGAAAATGAAGAAGAAGAACTTATTGCAAGAAGAAAAATTTTGAGCAATTCTGAGAAAATTAAAAGTTATGCGGATAACGTTCTTGAAGTTTTATACAGAAATGAAAATGTTTCTGTTTCTGATATGATTTCTTCGGCTTTGGATAATTTGTTTAAAATTGTTGAGCTTGACCCGCAAAAATCAAGTGTTTGCGATGAACTTGAAGGAATTTCGGCAGATATTGAAAACGTTGTCTCGGAAATGAGCGAATACAGCAACAGCATTGACAGCAATTCTGACGAACTTAATAACATTGAAGAACGTTTGGATATTATTTATCGATTGAAGAGAAAATATGGCGGAAACGTTAGAGAAATTATAAAATACGGAAACGAATTGAAAGAAAAGCTTAATTTTATTTTGAACAGCGAAGAAACTTTGAAAAAGCTTCTTGAAAAGAAAAAAAATGCCGAAACGGAAATTCGAAAAGTTTGCGATTTAATTTCTAAAGAAAGAAGAACTGTTTCTGACAAACTTCAGGCTAAAACAGAAAATATTTTAAAAGAGCTTGGAATGAAAAACGCACAATTTAAAATTGATATTCAGAAAAAAGAAGAATTTAACACAAACGGCAGAGATAAAGTTGAGTTTTTGATTTCACCAAATTTGGGAGAAGATTTGAAGCCTTTGGCGAAAATTGCATCGGGCGGAGAAATGAGCCGAGTTATGCTTGCTATGAAAGTTGTTTTGGCAGATGCGGATACGGTTGAAACTTTTATTTTTGATGAAATTGATACGGGTGTTAGCGGAAGAACAGCTCAACAGGTTGCACAAAAGCTTTCGGATTTGGGAAGAAAACACCAGATTTTATGTATTACTCATCTTCCTCAAATTGCAGCTATGGGTGACAGTCATTTTCTTATTGAAAAAACATCAAATTCTGAAAGTACGACAACTTCTATTTGCGAGCTTGACTATAAAAGGATTATTTATGAAATTGCAAGACTTACGGGCGGTGTTGAAATTACAGATGCAACTTTGAAAGCTGCGGAAGAAATGAAACGTCTTGCTTTGAATTTGAGAAACAACTGATTGTTGGTGTTTTGATTTATTAAAATATAAATTTTGGAGGTTTTTTATGAAATTTAAAATTTTATCTGCAATTGTTTTGGTTTGTTCTGTTTTTGTTGGCTGTGGGGAAGAAAACGGCGGTTTTGAAGAAACAACTGTTTTGGAAAACGTTTCTTTGCAGGGAGGCGAAGTTAACAGCAAAAATGCTTTGGAGAAATACAATAATGCCGTTGAAGCTCTTTTTAATTCGGATTCTTACACTCTTTCAGCAAACACTGCGTTGAACGTTTCGACGGGAGATAAAATAGGTGCTTGGGAAATGAGCGGAGAAATTAAAGCAAAAAATGATGATAATGGAGCAAAAGAAGCTGAACTTAAAACGAATTTTAATTTTAGCGATTTTAGCGAAGAAAATACTTTTTATTTTAAAGACGGTTTTTCGCACATTAACATTAATGGCAGTAAACAAAAGTATAAGGCTGAATTTAGCGATCTTTTGACGGAAGGAAATGCCAATATTTTGAAGTTTACCGAAAAGGTTATTGCAAATGAACCGGTTGTTAAAAAAGTTGCTGAGGGATATAGGGTTGATTTTGATTTGAATGCGGCGGTTCTTCAGCAAGAAGTTCCTGACTTTATTCCTAAGCTTGCGGCATTTTTAAGAATTTCGGAATATGATTTTATTTTGAACAGATGTCAAGTTGTTTCGGTTATTGGTGATGACGGAAATTTGAAGTCTTGCAGTTTTGTTATTAAAGCAAAAGATACACTTTATGACGGAACAAGCGAAAAAGATTTTAAATCGTTTGAAGTTGATTGTGATATTGAAGTTAATATTAATGTTTTGGATATTGATAATACAGATTTTGAACTTCCAAATGATTTGAATTCTTATCAAGACGTTACTCCGACAAAAAACGAAAGCAATATGGAAAAAACAACTTCGATAATTGCAAATTAATTGCATTTTGATGCGGTAAGTTGTATAATAAAATTAATTTAACTGAACTTATAAATTTAATTGTTATTTTGGAAAGGAAAAATTATGATTATTGAAGCTTTTTCTCCTGAAGATACACAGCAAGCGGGACTTTTGCTTGGAACGGAAGCAAAAAGAACAGATGTTTTTTGTTTGACGGGTGATTTGGGAGTTGGAAAAACTATTTTTACAAAAGGATTTGCACAGGGTCTTCTTTTGGAAGAAGATATTACAAGCCCAACATTTACTATTGTTAATGAATATAAAGACGGCAGAATTCCTTTTTATCATTTCGATGTTTACAGGCTTAAAAGTTCTGACGAGGTTTTTGATTTGGGGTTTGATGAATATATATTTGGCAACGGTGTTTGTCTGATTGAATGGGCAGATATTATAAAAGATGCAATTCCTGACAATGCTATTTGGATTAACATTGAAAAGGATTTATCAAAAGGCGAAAACTATAGAATTATTAAGATTGATGAATAATTACAGAGGTGCTTTTTATGAAAATTCTTGCTATTGATACAACTTCTCTTGCGGCGAGCGTTGCTCTTGTTGATGAAACAAAAACCATTGCCGAATTTACAACAAATTTTAAAAAAACTCATTCGCAAACAATTATGCCTATGATTGACTATTTGAAAAATATGGTTGAACTTAATTTTGATGAAGTTGATTACATTGCTTGTTCAAGTGGGCCTGGCTCTTTTACCGGTCTTCGAATTGGTGCGGCAACGGCAAAGGGGCTTGCTTTTGCTTTGAATAAAAAAATTGTTCCCGTTCCGACGCTTGACGCTCTTGCATATAATGTTTTTATGAATGAAAATATTATTGTTCCGATTATGGACGCAAGAAGAGGGCAAGTTTATACCGCTTTTTACACTTGGAATAAAAATGAATTTCAAAGAATTAGCGATTATATGGCAGAAGATATTAACGTTGTTCTTGAAAAAATCGATAAACTTGGGAAAAAAGCTTTATTTCTTGGTGACGGGGTTGATGTTCACAGAGATGCAATAACCAAATTTGATGAAAAGCATATGTTTGTTTCACCGAATTCAAATGCACAAAGAGCTTCAACTGTTGGGGCTTTGGCAATTAATTATGCTAAGAACGGGCTTTTTGTTAATTCATTTGACTTTGAAATAACTTATTTAAGAAAATCTCAAGCTGAAAGAGAATATGACGAAAGGGAAAAGCTTAAATGATAAAAATTATTGATGCTTCAAAAGAGCATATTGACGGTATTTTTCAAATTGAGATTAGTTGTTTTGATGAGCCATGGTCGAAAACATCTTTTGAAAAAGAAATAAAAGAAAATAAATTTGCAATTTATGTTGTGGCTTTTGATGATTGCCAAAATAAAGTTGTTGGTTATGGCGGAATGTGGCACGTTGTTAATGAGGGGCATATTACAAATATTGCTGTTTCGGAAGAATATAGACGGCAAGGGATTGGCTTTAAAATAATTGAAAGACTTACCGAAATTGCAAAAGAAAAAGAAATGATTGGTCTTACTCTTGAAGTTAGGCGGGGAAATCAAACCGCTATGAGCTTGTATCGAAAAACAGGGTTTATAATATCGGGGATTAGGCCTGAATATTATTCGGCAACGAAAGAAGATGCAATTATTATGTGGAAATATTTAATTCCCGAGGAAGAAATTGAAAATAATTGATTTTATTTGGGCGGTTGGATTTTTCAATAGCCCATTAAATAAATGTGAGTGTTTTTTATTACTTGCGTATTATTTTATATTGAGAGGTGAGAAAAATGGCTGACGAACTTAGATATGATGAATTGAAAAATTTTTGCAACATTGATGAACTTGGTTTTAAATCAATTAAGGAAATTGAACCCTTTAGGGATATTATTGGGCAAAATGTTGCTTCGGAGGCTTTGGAATTTGGGCTTAAGATTAAATCTAAAGGATACAACATTTTTGTTGCGGGAATTCCCGGAACGGGAAAAACAACTTTTGCAAAAAAATATGCAAAAAAAATTGCCAAAACAGAGCCGACACCTGATGATTTGTGCTATGTTTATAATTTTGAAAATCCTAAAAATCCGAGACTTTTGAGATTTCCAGCAGGAGTTGGGAAAAAATTTAAGGAGGATTTTGAAGAAGTTATAAACGTTTTAAGCATTGAAATTCCAAAAGCTTTTGTTTCGAATGATTATGAAAGCGAAAAAGACAAAATTGTTAAGGAATATCAAGATAAGCGAGATGACGTTATTAAAGAAATGACGGAAGAGGCAAAAAAACACGAGTTTAGTGTTAAAATGACTAATTCTGGAATATATTTTTTGCCGATTATTGACGGCGAAACTATTTCGGAAGATGATTTTGATAATTTGACTGACGAACAAAAAGATGTTATTTCTGAAAAATCAGAAGCTGTTCAAGAAAAAGCTGCTGAAATTATGCACATAATTAAAGAATATGAAAAAGATACAAAAAAAGAAATTGATGACATAGAGTATAATACAGGACTTTTTATTGTTGGTCATTTTTTTAATTCTCTTCAGGAAAATTATACTTTCAATGATGATGTTATAAAATATCTTAAAGATGTTAAGGAAGATATTATCGAAAATATCGATTGTTTTATTGAAGAAGAAAGCGATGATGATGAGGCTGTTCAAATGATGTTGCCTTGGATTAACAAAAAGAACTCCGATGACATTTTATCAAAATATAAAATAAATCTTATTGTTGATAATTCGGAAACAAAAGGTGCTCCGGTTGTTGAAAGCTTTAATCCGACTTATACAAATTTAATTGGTGACATTGAATATGACAATGAGTATGGAAATTTTACAACAGATTATATGAAAGTTAAACCCGGTGTTTTGCACAAAGCAAACGGAGGTTATCTTATTGTTTCTGTTGTTGACTTACTTTCAAATATGTATTCTTGGGAAACTCTTAAACGAGTTTTGAGAACAGGCGAAATTGTTATTGAACCGCTTAAAGAATATCAGCTTGGCGGAATTTCGGTTTCAACGATTAAACCGGAAAATGTTAAGGTTGACGTTAAAATAATTCTTATTGGAACATCGTATTATTATGATTTGCTTAGCGAAAATGATGATGATTTTTCGAAGTTGTTTAAAATTTGTTCTATGTTTGATTATGAAATGGACAACAACAGCGAAAATAAATTTGCTATGTGCCAATTTATTAAAAATTTTACGGATAAAGAGGGCGTTTTGGATTTTGACGTTTCGGCTGTTGCTGAAGTTATTGAGTATTCTTCGAGAGTTGCAGAGAGACAAGATAAATTTACAACGAGATTTAATCAAGTTAATGAAATTCTTGAGGAGGCAAACGTTTGGGCAAAGCTTGACAATTCGGACAAAGTTTTTAGAAAGCACGTTGTTAAGGCTATTGAGAAAAAAATTGAACGAATTAATCTTTATGAAAGCAAGCTTACAGATATGATTCTTGAAAACGAAATAATGATTGACACAGAGGGCGAAAAAGTTGGTCAAATTAATGGGCTTGCTGTTATGGATATGGGCGGATATTCTTTTGGAAAGCCAACGAGAATTACCGCAACAACTTATATGGGTAAAGCGGGCATTGTTAACATTGAAAAAGAAGCAGAAATGAGCGGAAACATTCACGATAAAGGTATTCAAGTTATTATTGGTTTCCTTGGTGAAAATTATGCTCAGGATTTTCCTCTTTCTTTATCTTGTCGAATTTGTTTTGAACAAAATTATAACGGTATTGACGGTGACAGTGCTTCAAGCACCGAGCTTTACTGTATTTTATCAAGTCTTGCAAATTTGCCGATAAATCAAGAAATTGCCGTTACGGGAAGTGTTAATCAAAAAGGACAAATTCAGCCTATTGGCGGTGTTACTTACAAAATTGAAGGATTTTTTGATATTTGCAAAAAGAGGGGGCTTACAGGAAAGCAAGGCGTTATTATTCCTGTTCAAAATGTTAAAGACCTTGTTCTTAAAGATGAGGTTATTGATGCTGTTAAAGACGGTTTGTTTCATATTTATCCGATTTCTTCGGTTGATGAAGGAATTGAGATTTTGACAGGCGTTAGTGCCGGCGTTAAGGGGGCACGAGGGAAATATCCTCCGAACAGCGTTTACGGAAAGGTTTATAAAAAGCTTAAAAGTTATCACGAAAAATCTATTGAGGAATAACTAAATTTTTAAAACAACTTATAATTTTATGGTATGAAAAAAATACATTTGAAGCAGTTGTAAAATATGTTTGAAATTTACAGCTGTTTCAAATGATTTTATTTTTTGCAATACTAAATTAAATGTAAACTATTTATGTACAAATGAGTTTTTTGTGGACAAAGAGTTATTTTTTTTATATAATATAATGTGAAAGTTGCCACTATGGTTATGAAAAGTTATTGCAAAAAATATGCGTGAAGGTAATGCCGTATTTTAATTAAAAGTTTGTTTTTGCAACGGAAAATATTTTTTTATTTTTAAAATATAATTTATGGTGTTAATTTTGATTATGCTATTAAAGCAATGAAAAGAGGCATTTTTATGTTAAATATGACAGAGGGTTCAACTTCAAAAATTTTATGGAATTTTTCAATTCCTATGCTTATCAGTGTTGTTTTTCAACAAATTTACACTATAGCTGATACGGTTATTGCAGGAAAATATATAAGCTCAGATGCACTTGCCGCAGTTGGAGCGTCTTATCCCATAACGATGATTTTTATGGCTGTTGCAACGGGGCTTAATATCGGGGCTTCGGTTGTTATTTCTCAATTGTTTGGCGGGAAGCGTTTTGAAAAAATGAAAACGGCTGTTTTTACTTCTATTTTTACAACAATTTTGTTAAGTATTATTGTTATGTGCATAGGTTTTATGATTTGTGATTATATGTTGTATCTTTTGGCAACTCCCGATAAAATTTTTGAGGATTCCGCAATTTATCTCAGAATATACATATTTGGTATGATATTTTTATTTTTATACAATGTTTGCAATGGTATTTTTGTTGCATTGGGAGATTCGAAAACTCCGTTGTATTTCTTGATTTTTTCTTCGATTTTAAATATCGTGCTTGATATTGTATTTGTTACAACTTTTGATATGGGTATTGCAGGAGTTGCCTGGGCAACGTTTTTGGCTCAAGGAGTCTCTTCGTTGTTGTCAATTGTTGTTTTGCTTAAAAGAATTGCCTTGATAAAATGCAAAAGGTATAAAAAGTTTTCGATTTCTATGCTTATGAAAATTTCAAGAATTGCACTTCCGAGCATTTTGCAACAAAGTTTTATTTCTGTTGGAAACTTATTTATTCAAAATAAAGTTAATAGTTTTGGTGAAACGGTTATTGCGGGATATACCGCTGCAATTAAGCTTAATACTTTTTCCATTACAGCTTTGACTACTTTGGGAAACGCTGTTTCAAGTTTTGCAGCTCAAAATCTTGGGGCGGGAAAGCTTGACAGAGTTAAGCAATGTTTTAAATCGGGGACTATTATGTTTTGTCTTGTCAGTGTTCCCTTTTTGATTTGCTTTATTTTATTCAGAAATGAAATGATTGGGCTTTTTGTTAATGATGAAAATAGCAGTTTTGATATTATTAACGAGGGTTCGAAGTTTTTGATTATTACAGCTCCGTTTTATCCTATTATTTCGATTAAGTTTGTGTGTGACGGAATTTTGAGAGGTGCGGGGGCTATGTTTGCATTTATGACCTCAACTCTTACAGATTTTATATTGCGTGTTGTTTTGGCATTTATTCTTTCAATTCCGTTCGGTTCGGAGGGAATTTGGTTATCGTGGCCTGTTGGTTGGGTTGTTTCCTCAATTATGTCATATGTATTTTATTTCAGAGGTAATTGGAAAAAGAATTTTATAACCAAAAAGAACTGAAATGTTTAATTAAATTTTAAACATTGCTTTAGCATAAAAATTTTATTTCTTGATTTTTGACTTGTTCAATTTGTGGCAACCGATATTAAATTGAAAGGGGCAATTGATTTGATTTCAAAATTCAAAGAGTCGATAAGTTCGGTTTTTCCGATAACTTTAATTGTTTTGTTCTTACATTTAACCATTGCACCGTTTGAAAACATATATATGTTTATATCTTTTGTTGTTGGTGCGGTTATGCTTATTGTTGGTATGACTTTTTTTACGCTTGGTGCGGATATTTCCATGATGCCGATTGGCGAAAAGGTTGGCGGAAATCTTACAAAAACAAGAAATTTGCCGTTGATTATTCTTGTTACATTTATTATTGGATTTATTATTACAACTGCAGAACCTGACCTTAAAGTTTTGGCGGAGCAGATTTCGAGCGTTCCAAATACGGTGTTGATTGTTGCTGTATCGCTTGGTGTTGGTTTGTTTTTGGTTGTTTCTTTTTTGAGAATATTTTTTCAAATAAAACTTTCTTATATTTTGATTTTTCTATATATTATCGTTTTTGTGCTTGCTTTTTTTACAAAAGAAGAGTTTCTTGCTGTTTCGTTTGATTCGGGCGGGGTTACAACGGGGCCGATTACTGTTCCTTTTATAATGTCGCTTGGTGTTGGTTTGGCTTCGGTTCGTGGAGACAGCAATTCGGAAGAGGATAGTTTTGGTCTTGTTTCACTTTGCTCGGTTGGACCGATTTTAACCGTTCTTATACTTGGTATGATATACAGCCCTGACGGAACAAGCTATTCACCCGATTATACTCAAAACGCATATTCATTTGCTGAAGTTATTGGCAAATTTATTGAATATATTCCGGAATGTGCGGAAGAAGTTGCTGTTTGTATTGTTCCGATTGCAATATTCTTTATTATTTTTCAAATTTTTTCTTTAAAGCTTCATAAAAAAGCTGTTATAAAAATTTTTATTGGTTTGATTTATACATATTTTGGACTTGTTGTTTTTTTGACGGGCGTTAATGTTGGATTTATGCCAGCGGGATATTATCTTGGAAACACGCTTGCTTCGGGAGAATGGCTTTGGGTTCTGGTTCCGTTTGGTTTTGTTGTTGGATATTTTATTGTTGCGGCAGAACCGGCTGTTCACGTTTTGAAACAACAGGTTGAAGATATGACAGAGGGAACTATTACGGGAAAAGCTATGGGAATAAGTCTTTCCATTGGTGTTGCGTTTTCTGTTGCAATATCTATGCTTAGAATTATTTTTGGAATACCGGTTTTGTATATTTTGCTTCCGGCTTATATAATTGCACTTGTGATAACTTTTTTTGTTAAACCTATATTTTCTGCAATTGCGTTTGATTCGGGCGGGGTTGCATCGGGGCCTATGACGGCAACTTTTCTTATTCCGTTCTCCATTGGTGCTTGTGAGGCTGTTGGCGGAAATATTTTTCTTGATGCTTTTGGGATTGTTGCTATGGTTGCTATGACGCCGATTATAACAATTCAAATTTTGGGTATTATTTCAAAAATTAAAGAAAGAAAAAGTGCTGATTTGGAAGAAACTGTTATTGATGACAGTATTATTGAATTTAATGATGAAAAATAATTTGAAAGGAGTGTTTTTTGATGTCAGACAATGTCAGATTGAAAATTGTCGTTTCAATTATCGATTATGAACTTATTAATAAAATTTCTGAGTTATATTTGCAAAACGGACTGCCTTTGCACATTGTAACTCATGGGCACGGTTCGGCAACTTCCGAAATCCTTGATTATTTAGGCATAGGAGAAACGAGAAAAGCCGTTATAGTTAGTTTATCGACTGAAAATTCGGCTAAAAAAGTTTTTGGAGCACTTATTTCAAAAATGAATTTTAATAAACCAGGTACGGGGATTGCATTTACAATTCCGTTATCGAGTGCAACTAATTTTTTATCTTCTTTATGTATTAAATCTGAAATTATCGATGAAGAGGTGAACGATGATATGAACAGCTGTGATTGCGAACTTATAATGACTGTTGTTACAAAGGGCAATTTTAATGATGTTATGGACGCAGCAAAATCTGCGGGGGCAACGGGAGGAACTTTAATTCACGCAAGAGGACTTGGAACAGCAGAAGCTGTTAAGTTTTTGGGAATTACAATTCAGCCGGAAAAAGACCTTATTATGATAATTGCACCAAAAGAGAAAAAACAAGGAATTATGGAAGCTATTACTAAAAAAAGCGGATTGGCAACAGAGGGAAAAGGCATTTGTTTTTCACTTCCTGTTGATTCGGCTGTTGGAATTAAATTTTAATTTATAAACGTTATTTGAACATTTGTTATAAAACAATTGTTTTGAGTTTTTGCGAAAATGGAGCTGTTGCACTGTCTTTGTTGGATTTTGCAACAGCCGATTTTTTATTTTATAAAAAATTTGGAGTGATATTGTGGGAGACACAATTTATATTTTTGACGGCTCTTTTTTTGGCTTGCTTACCGTTGTTTTTGAATGTTTTTTGAATAAAGATTTTGATTGCTCGATTATGGAACAAGGAAATGTTCAGGAGAGTTTTTGTTTTGAATATCGAATTATTGAAACTGATAGCAAAAAGGCGGAAAGAGTTGTTCTTGGAATAAAAAACAAAATATCCGAAGAGGCTTTTGAAAACGTTTATATGGCATTTTTGAGCTTTCAAAAAAATAGATTTACGGATATTTTGAAATATCTTCAACTTGGATTTAAAGTTGGAAAAAGAGTTGATGACTTTAAAACTTATGATTTTGTTTTGAACGTTTTGAAAAATCGAAGAGCTGTTGGGCTGGAAGCTCATTTGCTTACCGGATTTGTTAGATTTTCGGAAACAAAAGAACATATTTTATATTCGGAAATTTCGCCGGATAATGATGTTCTTGATATTGTTGCAAATCATTTTGCGGACAGGCTTGGAAATGAAAAATGGATTATTAACGATGTTTCGAGAAAAAAATGTGCTGTTTTTAACAACGGCGAACTTCTCATTATGTATGATGTTGGCGAACTTAATTTATCACAATCTGAAGATGAGCAGGTTTGGCAAAATTTATGGAAAGAGTTTTTTAAAACGATTGCCATTGAAAACAGAAAAAGTGCTAAAAGGCAAAATGCTATGCTTCCTAAAAAATTTAGAAAGAATATGATTGAATTTTTGGAATGATTTTTTGTTAATTCGCTATAATTAAAATTCTGTTATTTGCCGATATATATTTATGAAGACTAAATATTTTGTTATTTAAATCTATGATTTGAAATATTTTTTATGATTTATAACAGGGCTGATTTTCGGAGGTGATGGTTTTGAACCATAATTATATAAATAACGATTATACAAAAACAACTAATGTTGATTTTGAAACTATTGAACGTAAAACCATTGATTTTGAGAGCGGTGAAGTTGTTGATGCTGTTGTTGAGGACATTGGTGGCGGCGAAAAAGTTAAACTTAACTTTGAAAACGGCGAAGCTGTTGTTGTTGACAAAAAGATGATTGATGCAAAAGCCGGCGAAAAGGTTTCGGTTGAAATAAAAGAAAACAACAACGGAAAGCTTTTGATTAAAGTTTCTAAGCCGGTTGACAATGTAAATGTTTCTGCGGACAATACAACAAAATCTTCTTTTGTTAATGCGGATTATAAATCTTTACTTTCAAAAATTAATATGGCATATACAAAAGAAAATGCTGCGTATGCAAAGTTTTTGAACGAAAATAATATTGAGGTTAGGGCGGAAGATATTAAAACTCTTTCTGAAATTAAAAAGAACATTGAATATATAACTCAAAATGCTGACGAAAGTGTTATTGGCAAAATTGAGTCGGGCGGAATTAACGTTGGAAAGCTTTCGCCGGAAACTCTTTCAAAATTTATTTACGAAATTAAAAATAATGATTTTGATTTTGGCGAGGGGCAGAGCGTTGAAGCAGTTAAATTTGTTTCTGATGAAGATGCCGAAAAAATTGCTAAAGAGTATGTTGAAAAGAATTTAAAAAATGAAGATGAAATTTCTGTTAAAAATGAGAGAAATGTCGGACAGAAAACAGACGGCGAACGATTTGTTGAGGAAAGCAAAGCGGGCAAGAATGAGGGTTCTGTAAGGAATGAAAGTTCGGCTAAGAATGAGGGTTCAGTTGAACGAGATAATTCTGTAAAGAATGAAAGTTCAGTTGGGAAAGATAAGAACTATTTTGAGAAAACAGACGGCGAACGATTTGTTGAGGAAAGCAAAGCGGGCAAGAATGAGGGTTCTGTAAGGAATGAAAGTTCGGCTAAGAATGAGGGTTCAGTTGAACGAGATAATTCTGTAAAGAATGAAAGTTCAGTTGGGAAAGATAAGAACTATTTTGAGAAAACAGACGGCGAACGATTTGTTGAGGAAAGCAAA
>CAZHGC010000005.1:108053-126429 GCA_964531385.1 uncultured Lachnospiraceae bacterium
CAGTTGGGAAAGATAAGAACTATTTTGAGAAAACAGACGGTGAACGTTTTGTTGAGGAAAGCAAAGCGGGCAAGAATGAGGGTTCTGTAAGGAATGAAAGTTCGGTTAAGAATGAGAGTTCAGCTGAACGAGACAGTTATGCAAAAAATGAAAGTTCAGTTGGGAAAGATAAGAATTATTTTGAGAAAACAGACGGTGAACGTTTTGTTGAGGAAAGTCAAACGGGCAAGAATGAGGGTTCTGTAAGGAATGAAAGTTTGGTTAAGAATGAGAGTTCAGCTGAACGAGACAGTTATGCAAAAAATGAAAGTTCAGTTGGGAAAGATAAGAATTATTTTGAGAAAACAGACGGTGAACGTTTTGTTGAGGAAAGTCAAACGGGCAAGAATGAGGGTTCTGTAAGGAATGAAAGTTCGGCTAAGAATGAGGTTTCTGTTGGACGAGATAATTCTGCAAAGAATGAAAGTTCAGTTGGGAAAGATAAGAACTATTTTGAGAAAACAGACGGTGAACGTTTTGTTGAAGAAAGCAAAGCGGGCAAGAATGAGGTTTCTGTTGGACGAGATAATTCTGTAAAGAATGAAAGTTCAGTTGGGAAAGATAAGAACTATTTTGAAAAAACAGACGGTGAACGTTTTGTTGAGGAAAGCAGGGCGGACAAAAATAGATTTGTACGAAATGAACGTTCTGCAAAGAATGATAACGACTATTCGGAAAAAGTTGATGTTAAAGATTTTGATAACTCTGAAGATGTTATTTCAATTTCAGAAAATGGCGAAACTTATGAATTTGAAAAAGCTGATATTAAAAAAATTCAAAATAAATATGAACTTTCAGATGATGAAATTAAAGAAGTTGTTAAAAACTTGATTAAAGCAGAAGTTCCTGTTAATGAAAAAAATATTGAAGTTGTTGGTGCTACACTTGCCAAAGCAAAAGAAATTCCGAATTTGGATCAAAAAACAATTTTAAATATTATAAAGACAGGAAAAGAATTATCTGTTAATAATATTTATATTGCAGAGCATACTTCAAGTTTTAACGTATTTTCAGAAAATATTTCTAATGAACAATGGAAACAGCTTGAAAAAGAAGTTGTTAAACTTTTTGAACGAGAAAACATTGAAGTTAGCAAGGAAAATATTGAAACAGCTAAAAAGTTTATTGAAAATCAAATTCCGGTTACAAAAGAAAATATTCAAAAAGCTGAATTTTTGAAAGATGTTCAAAAAAATATTGATGTTTCCGAGGTTATTTCTGATGCGGTTGAAAATATTAAAGTTGGCAAAAAAGCAACCGATGCAGTTTTATTTGAAGCAAAAGAAAAAACAGCTCAAAAGCAACCTCAAGTTTTATTTGATGAATATAAAGAAATTATAAAAGTTATTCCTAAAATTGAAACGCAAGACATTGAAAATGTTTTTGAGGAAAACAAAGCCTTAAATCTTGAAAATTTGAAAAAAGAATTTTTGAAGAGAGAGTATTCCGAAAAAACCGAAAAAGAGGATTTTTCAAAAGAAACGGAAAATTCTCGCTTTACAAAATCGGACGAAACTTTTGAAAAAACAAATTCTGAAAAGATTTCGAGTTCAAGAGAATTTGACAATTTTGAAAACAACATTAGAAATAATGTTAAAAACAATGAACTTTCGCCGGAAGTTATTACCGCAAAGAGACAGCTTGCGGAAATTCAACTTAAACTTACATCGGAATCGGCAATTCGTCTTGCGGGAAAAGGAATTGATATTAATGTTGTTCCGTTAAAAGATGCTGTTGCAGAACTTAAACAGCTTGAAAAAGAGGTTTATGCAAGCAACCTTGAAATTGCCGGAGCAGAAGCTTCAAAAGAAAATGTTGAAAAAATGAGCCAACTTTTTGAAAAAGTTGAGGCTCTTGCTCCGAGATATTCAGACAATGTTTATCGTGATATTATTACAAATAAAATAGATTTTACAATTGACGGAATTAGTTCGGCTGTTAGTGCAAATTTTGAGAAAATTGCCAATACATTTGATACTTTTGCGACTGTTCCGAGTCAAAAATTCGGTGATACTTTTGCTTCGGTTGTGAACCAGCTTTCGAATGTTCTTGAAATGAATGGTATTTCGGTTAATGAAGAAAATATTTCGGCAGCAAAAATATTGTCGTTAAACAATATGGATATTACCGAAGAAAATATTCTTCAAACAAAGGCTGTTAATTTTAAAGTTTCGAAAACTTACAACAATTTGCACCCTCTTGTTGCTGCAAAAATGATTAAAGAGGGAATTAATCCTGTTGAAATGAACATTGACGATGTTGTTTCTTATATCGATAAATTTGATGATTTATATAACCAGACTTCGAAAGAACAAGTTGCCGAAAATATAATGATTATGAGCGAAAACAAGGAAGTTTCAACGGTTGAAAAAGCGGCGGTTATTTCTGTTTATCGTATGCTTGATATGATTTCGAAACACAGCAGTGCCGCAATTGGAACGGCTTTGAAAAACAATTCAGAACTGACTTTGGGAAATCTTATGGAAGCGGCAAAAGTTTTTGAAAAAACAAAGAGCAAGAGAGACTTTGATGTTGAAATTAACGATTCTTTTGGATTGGCACAAGAAAAAATTGTTCCCGAAAAGAATATTCGAGAAAGTATTCAAAAGGCTCTCACTTTGAGAAATCAAAATAATTTGAATAATCAAAATGATGTTAATTTTGAACAGGCGGAAGCAGATTTTCTTCAACAAAAGGCATTTTCGCCAATTGGTAGCGAAGCGGAACTTGCAAATGATATTTTCAATGAAATTATTAAAAATTCTGAACCTTCAAAACTTACAGAACTTGTTAAAAACGGAAGTAATCCGGCTACGGAAACACTTGGTCAACTTTTGAAAAAACTTCAGAAGACCAAAGTTGATAAAAATAATTTTAACAAAGAAAACGTTAAAGCGGTTTTGGAGCAGATTAAGCAAATTAGCGAGTCTCCGTCAAATGTTGTTTCGTGGCTTAACAAAAACAATATTCCGCTTACTATGACGAATTTTGGCGTTGCGGCGGGAATTATTAAAAATCCTTACAAAACAGGCAAAGATCTTGAAAAATTTGAAAAAGAATCTAAAAATACAAAAATTGATTTTGGAAAGAAATTGTCGTCAACTCAACTTGAAGAACTTAAAAACGGAAAATCTGTTGATGAGGTTGTTGATGAACTTATTGAGGAAGTTGACGAGGCTTTTGAGGCAATTTCCGAAACGGGAAGTGTTGATGAAATTAATCTTTTGCTTAGACAAGCTTCAAATATTAAAAAAGCTCTTTCAATTCAAAATGCCGTTAATAAAACCGAAAGTGGATTTTATCAGCTTCCGATTAGAATGAGCGAGGGAAACATTGTTAATCTTAATATGTATGTTTCTGAAAACGCTTTTGGCGAAGAAAGCAAAACATTTATGTCTTTTGAAACCGAAAATCTTGGAATTATTCAAATTTATATGAATATGAGTGGAAATAATGTTTCGCTTCAAATTAATTCCGATTATTCAAACGGCTCTAATGAACTTTCAAATTATTCATCGGAACTTAAAAATATGCTTTTTGAGGCAGGGATTAACCTTTCAAATGTTCAATTTGGAACGGAAGAATCGAAAAAAATCATTGATGAAAAAATTTTTGAAGAAAATTCACAAAAAAACGTTAAGATTTTTGACAATTCGTACGAAATAATAGTATAGGGATTTGGTGAATTAACATGGATGTTAAAAACAATGAAAAGTCAGAGTTGAAAAAAGACGATAAATCTCAATATTATGAGGTTGTTTCTAAAATTTTGACTTTTGTTGATAAGGTTGATAAAAATCAAAATAAAAAGAAGAAAGGTGATAAAAAATGATTATTAATCACAATATTCCAGCTTTAGTTACAAACAATGCTTTGGGAAAAGCAAATTCTAAAACAGATAAATCTTCAAAAAGATTGTCTACAGGTCTTCGTATAAATTCTGCTGCTGATGATGCCGCAGGTCTTGCAATTTCTAACAAAATGCAGACTCAGGTTAAAGGTCTTAAAATGGCTGACAGAAACTGTAATGATGCTATCAGCCTTATTCAAACTGCTGAAGGTGGTTTGGCTGAAGTTCAGAATATGCTTCAAAGAATGAGAGAACTTGCAGTTCAGGGTGCAAACGATACTTTGACAACTTCTGACCGTCAGAAAATTCAAGATGAATGTGACCAGCTTATTGATGAAATTACTGATACAGCAAGTAAGGTTCAGTTTAATACAAAATCTCTTCTTGACGGAAAATATGATACATTTACTTTCCAAGTTGGACCTAACTCTGGTCTTACTCTTGAAGTTGAAATGGAAGAAATTACTCCATATAAAATTGGTGCAGTTACTGACGAAAACGGAACATTTACAAGCTTGAGCCAGTTGAAGAGCAAGCCAGCACAGGCTGTTAAAATTGGTATTGAAACAAATGTTCCTGACGGAGTTAAAGCAAACGGAACTGCTCAAAAACGTGTGAACTTTGCAACTATTAATAACTTGAAGAACCCAACAAAAGTTACTGTTACAACTTATGACAAAGGAACAACAACAGTTCCTACTGACAGTAAAATTACACAGACAGGAACATATTTTGTTGAAAACAATAAATTGTATAATGCTGACGGAACAGACGTTACAAGCAAATTTGTAGTTCGTGCTATTCCGGGAGATAACTCAAGTGCAAACATTGGTTTTGACCCAACAGATTCAGCTTATTCAAACCAACCTTGTTTGATTACTGTAACTTCAACTACAAATGAAACAGGTGCTACAATTTATAAAGAATCGGTTACTACATTGACTCAGACTGCTGTTGATGCAACAGGTGCTGACCCTAAAAAACTTACTCAAAACCCTGTTACTCATACATTGAGCACAAACGACAGTACTGCTGTTCAGAAAGCTCTTTCTGAAGATAAAACAAAACTTATCATTACAGATACTGCAGGAACAGGCGGATTTACAACAGTTGAAAGCTGTGCATACACTGCTCTTTTGGTTTGCGATGGTGCTATTAATGATGTTTCTGAACTTCGTTCAAGACTTGGTGCTGTTCAGAACAGACTTGAATATACAAGTTCTTCTTTAGGAACTTCTTCAGAAAATGCAGAAACTGCATTGTCTCGTGTTCAGGATACTGATATGGCTGCTGAAATGACAGAATATACTAAGAACAACGTTATTGTTCAGGCAGGTATTTCTATGCTTGCTCAGGCTAACCAGAGACCAAATCAGCTTCTTTCTTTACTTCAGTAATTTTTTACATATGTATTTTTTGCACTTGATAAATGTTTTTATCAGATAAAGTGCTTTTTGCAGGGTATCTGAGGACTTTGGATACCCTGTTATTATTTTTTGAAAAGGAATGATTATATATGGAAAAACTGTCTGCTGAAGACTATGTTGCACGTATTGCTAATGCAACTCCGTTGCAGTTGGTTGTTATAACTTATGAACTTGTTATTAAATATATTGATGATGCTACGGAAAATATTGAAAATACTAAAATGTTTGAATTCAATTTGGATAAGTCGAGAGCGTTTCTTGATGATTTGAAAAATTCTCTTGATATGTCTTATGAAGTTTCGGCGAATTTGTTGTCTTTATATAATTATATCAGTCAACAAATTTCTTATTACAGATTTAATAAAAAAGAAGATCACGCTGTTGAAGCGAAAAAGATTTTGAATGATTTGCTTGAGGGTTGGAAAACTATTGAAAGTGAAGAATCGGACAAAACGCCTTTAATGGAAAATGCTCAACAACTTTATGCAGGTCTTACTTATGATAAGAGCGGAAAGCTTTCAGAATATGTTGAGACAGATGCAAAAAGAGGGTTTAAAGCGTAGTTTTAAAAATGGATATAAAAAAGTGTGAAGAAGATTTTTTCACACTTTTTTTATTGGAGTTAGAATTTTTTTAATTAAAAAAATGGGATAACACATTTTTGTTATCCCGTTTTTTGAAATTATTTTTGATTTTTGTATAAAATTTCTATGTATGCAAGAATTAAAGGAGCGACTCCTTTTGCTTCGTTTTGAACGATTGGTTCGGAAATGTAATATTCATAGCTTCCGTCACGTTTGCTTTCGCCACCGAGGCCGGCAACAAGGCAAATTCCGTCAAGCTGAAGCTCGCCGTTTTTTTCGGAAAGGTATTTTTTACAAATTCCGTTGAAAGCTTTTTCACCATATTTGAAATAGCTTTCGTCTAAAATTCCCATTCTGACGCTTTTCATTATGGCATAGGCTAAAATTGCACTTCCGCTTGTTTCAAGGTAGTTGCCTTGCAAATTGCCTTTATCGACAACTTGATACCACATTCCGCTTTCATCTTGGAATTTTATGAGCGAATTTATATAATCTATATAAATTGAAGAAAGTTTTTCTTTTTGTTCTTTCATATTTTCGGGCATAATTTCGATTGTGTCGATTAATGCCATTGCGAACCAGCCCATTGCTCGGAGCCAGAAATTTTTGGACAAGCCTGTTTCTTGATTTGCCCAATACATTTTTCTTGATTCGTCATATCCATGATAATATAATCCTGTTTTCTCATCACGCATAGTGTTGTATACATTTATAAATTGGTTATAACTGTCCATACAATTTTTGCAGTTATTGTATTCAACTTCATATTGCATATAGAAAGGCTGACCCATATAAAGCCCGTCAAGCCAAACTTGATTTGGATATATTTTTTTGTGCCAAAAATTTCCCGCATTGATACGTGGTTGGTTTTTAACTTGGCTATAGATAGTGTCGATTGCTTTTCTGTATTTTTCTTTTCCTGTGAGCTTATATAAATCGAACAATGTTTTTCCGGCATTGACATTGTCTATATTATATTCTTCGGGAGTGTATGAATCTATTGAGCCATCTTCTTTGACGAAATAATCTATAAATTCATCGGCGAACTTGAGAAATCTTTCATCTTTTTTGATGTGGTAGAGTTCGAGGATTGCTTTAATCATACAGCCGTCAATGTAATTCCATTTTGATGGCTTTCCGCTTCTGATTTTTTCGATGTTCCAAACAGGTGCTTGTGGTGTGCTTTTTTCGAGAAGTTCATCAATATATCTATCTAAAATTTCCATGCAAAATCTCCTTTAAACAAAATTTTCTTTTAGAAAGCAAAACACAGTAATTCACATTGCTCTATAACATATGATAGCATATTTTTTCTTTTAAGACAACAAAAATATGTAAAATTATTAAACTTTCTTAGTTGCAACGAGAAATTGCAATGGTATTGATGTTTTGATTTGGGAGATTTTGTTGAACAAATTTATTTAACAGTTGTCAAAAAATATCATTAAAATGATGAAAACAAAAAGTTTATCCTGCATATTCATTGAACAGTTGTTTTTTTGATTTGTTGTTTGAAAATTTTTTTCAGATATATTTGACATAGCATTTATTGTTTGATTTGGTTTTTTTTCGAATGTTTTGTAATTCATATTGTTAGCGTATTTTTTGAATTGGGCGGGTATATCGTCTAAATTTTTTGATTTTGTCAATTTTATCACCTCCGGCAGAAGAAATATGATTTATTGAAATTTTATCAACATAATTTTATTATATATTTATTTTATTGTTCGAATTTTTATGATAGAATAATTTATTTTTTATATAAAAAATGAAAGTGTTTTGAGAAAAAAATGCAGATTTAATTTTTTAATTTATGTGTTTTGAGTTAGTTAAATTTTGAACAATTGATTTATTTACAATATTTTACGTTTGATTTTTTTAAAAATGCCTGTTAAATCAATTATTTTTTTTATGTTGTTAATAATATTATTTATATTAGATTTTATTTGAAAGCAAGTTTAACGAATGTAAAATTTTGAATTTTGAATTTTTTATTTTAAAAAACGGCATTTTTTTGTCAAATTCGGTTGACATTGATATTTATTTTTTGTAAAATGAAATATAATGATAAAAAACAGGGGGTATGTGCAGATGTTTACATTTAATAAAAGAACGAATTTGCTTGAAAGACAAGAATTTCATTATCCGCTTCAAGACGTGAAAGAACCTAACCTGTATAGAACTTTGTATAATTATGAAGAAGTTCCGAAAATTGCATTTAATCACAGAATTGTGCCTATCGATATGCCTGATGAAATTTGGATTACAGACACAACTTTCAGAGACGGGCAACAATCAAGAGAGCCATATACTGTTGAACAGATTTCAACTGTTTATGATATGCTTCATCGACTTGGCGGACCTAAGGGAATTATTAGACAAAGCGAATTTTTTATATATACAAAAAAAGATCAAGAGGCTGTTTACAAATGTCTTGAAAAAGGTTATGAATTTCCTGAAGTTACAACATGGATTAGGGCTTCGAAAAAAGATTTTGAACTTGTAAAATCTATTGGAATTAAAGAAACGGGAATCCTTGTTAGTTGTTCGGATTATCATATATTTTATAAGATGAATATGACAAGAAGCGAGATTATTAAACATTATATTGATGTTATAAGCCAATGTATTGAAATTGGTATTCGCCCACGATGTCATTTTGAAGATATTACAAGAGCAGATTTTTATGGTTTTGTTGTTCCTTTTGCAATAGAGCTTATGAATCTTTCAAAAGAAACGGGAGTTCCGATTAAAATTCGTGCTTGCGATACTATGGGATATGGAATTACTTTCCCAGGAACAGTTATGCCGAGAAGCGTTCAAGGAATTATTTACGGGCTTCATCATCATGCTGCCGTTCCAAAGGAAATGATTGAATGGCATGGTCATAACGATTTTTATCGTGCTGTTATAAATGCTTCATATGCTTGGCTTTACGGTGCTTGCAGTGTTAATACTTCTCTTTTTGGAATTGGCGAAAGAACGGGAAACACTCCTCTTGAAGCGATGGTTATGGAATATGCTCAGCTTAGAGGAACTCTTGACGGTATGGATACAACGGTTATTACTGAAATTGCGGATTATTTCAGAAAAGAAATTGGATATGATATTCCGCCGATGACGCCTTTTGTTGGAAATGATTTTAACGTTACAAGAGCGGGCATTCATGCTGACGGTTTGCTTAAAAATGAAGAAATTTACAATATTTTTGATACAGAAAAACTTTTGAACAGACCTGCAAGGGCGGCTGTTTCAAAAACTTCCGGACTTGCCGGCGTTGCACATTGGATTAATACGCATTTTAATCTTCCAGAGTCTGAAAGTTATGACAAAAAGCACCCTGTTGTTATTGCTGTTAAAGATTGGGTTGATGAACAATATCTTGAAGGGCGAGTTACAGCTATCGGTGATAAGGAACTTGAGAAAATTGTTAATGCGGAAATTAAAAAATTTGAAAATTCTGAAAATAAATAGAATTTTGCCTGTTTATTTGAAAAATTTATTATAATATACAAGGAGTGTTATTGATGAACAAAATTGAGGCAGCTAAGGAAAAATTTGGCTTACTTATTGAAGAACAGCTTAAACGTGTTGAAAAAATGAAACTTGATAAGGACTTTATCGATTTTCAAAAACTTGATGTAATAAAAATCGGTATTGTTGGCGGAGACGGTATTGGTCCGGCAATTACAAAACAAGCTCAGAGAATTCTTGAATTTTTGCTTAATGATGAAGTTAAAGCGGGAAAAGTTCAATTTAAAGTTATTGACGGCCTTACAATTGAAAACAGAATTAAAGCCGGAAAAGCTATTCCTGATGATGTTTTGGCTGAAATTAAAGAATGCCCTGTTATTCTTAAAGGACCTACAACTACTCCGAGAGCAGGAGACAAGGTTAACATTGAAAGTGCTAACGTTGCTATGCGTAAGGAACTTGACCTTTTTGCAAATGTTCGTCCTGTTAAAATTCCGGAAGAGGGCATCGATTGGACTTTCTACAGAGAAAATACAGAGGGTTCTTATACTTTGGGAAGCAAAGGCTTTAATGTTGATGATGATTTGGCTTTTGACTTCACTGTTGCAACAACTGACGGAACAGAAAGAATTATTCGTGCGGCTTTTGATTATGCTAAGAAAAACGGCAAAACAAGAGTTACTGCTGTTACAAAAGCCAACATTATAAAAACAACTGATGGAAAGTTCCTTAATATTTTTAAAGAAATTGCAAAAGAATATCCTGATATTGAAACTGACGACTGGTATATCGACATTATGACAGCTAAACTTGTTGACCCTAAACGTCGTACTCAATTCCAAGTTGTTGTTCTTCCTAATCTTTATGGTGATATTATCACTGATGAAGCTGCTGAATTCCAAGGCGGTGTTGGAACAGCGGGAAGTATTAATATGGGTAAAAAATATGCTATGTTTGAGGCAATTCATGGTTCTGCTCCTCGTATGGTTGATGAGGGAAGAGATATTTACGCAGACCCTTGCAGTATAATTCGTGCTGGAAGTATGCTTTTGGCTCACATCGGTTATGCTGATAAGGCTAAAAAGCTTGATGAAGCTCTTGATATTTGTACTCAAAAAGAAAAGAAATTCGTTATTACAGGAAGAAGTGACGGTTGTACTTCTGAACAACTTGCTGACTATATTATGGATACAATTAAGAGTTTATAATTTTAATTTAAGCTTTTCGTTTGAAAAAAACGCCAAATCAATGTTATCGATTTGGCGTTTTTGCATTAATTGAAGAAATTTAACGTATGAAAATTAATATATTAACAAGTGGTTTTATATCTTTTTTATAATAGTATTGACAAAATGTGTATTAATATGATAGATTATTATTGTAATATGCTGAAATATAAAAGAAATATTGTTAAAAAATGAAAAAATATAGTCATTTTTTTATTATTAAGTTTTTATTTATGTAAAAGTATTTTTTATAATTAAAAATTTAACAATTACTTTTTCGGATTTCAATATTTCAAAAAATTATTAAACTTAAAAGAGAGGAGCAGTTTATGAAACTTTACAAAGATTTATCGATTAAAAAGAGGCTTATCACTAATTTCTCGGTTATTATATTTTTTGTTTTTTTAATAGGTATGGCAGGGATTGTCAGCAATATAAGCGTAAACTCAAGTTATTCAAATCTTTTGAATTCTGCCGAAAAAAGAATAATTACATTGAACGAAACACGTGAAAAATTTACAGATGCAAGACGTGCTTTTGAATCTATGCTTGTTTATAAAATAATTTTAGAAAAAGATTTTGATTATAATCTTCAATATGGTTTTGTTTCGAACGATATTGAAGAAATAAGAAAAAAACTTAATATGTATGAGATGATGTTTGAGGAAGATTCTCAAACAGATACCGATGTTAAAGAAAAACAGCTTGAAATGTTGAAAAAAATAGGTGCCGGACTTGAAGATTTCAACTCGTTTGCCGATGAATTGAATGTGGCTGTTTTGAGCGGAGACAAGGAAAAATTGGTTGAAACAATTAATAAATTAACTGTTAAGGCGGGGCTTATTTCTGCTCAACTTGATTATTTACATATTTATGACCAACAAACTTCGGACTCTGTTTCAAAATCGAATTCAACAAGAACAACTCTTACTGTTTTGATAACGGCAATACTTATTGTTTTAATTATATTGTTTGCAATATTTGTTGCGTTTGCAACATCAAATTCAATTGCTGTTCCGTTGAAAAATCTTGCGGTTAATGCTGAAAAAATTGCAAAAGGTGATTTTAACGCAAATATTGAAACAAGCCGAAAAGACGAAGTTGGTCTTGTTTCAAACAGTATTTTGCAAATAAAAAATACTGTTAATAATTTGATTGAAAACATAAATACTCTTTCTGATGAATTTAAAATGGGCAATATGCAATCGGAAATAACTTCTTCAAATTATGAGGGGGTTTATAAAAGAACGGCTGACGGAATTAATGACATTGTTTCAACAATAAATCGTGATTTTATTGTTGTTTCGGAATGTATTAAAAATTACAGCAACGGTGAATTTGATTATATTTGTCCGGATATGATTGGTGACAAAAAAGATTGCAAAAATTCTTTGGACATTTTAAGAACCAATATTTTAAATGTAAATAATGAAATTAATAATATTTCGAAATTTGCCGCAAGCGGAAACTTTGAAAATAAAATTAAGTCTGATTTGTTTAACGGCGGTTGGAAAATGCTTGTTGAAAATTTGAACGATCTTGTTGAAAAAATTTCGATACCTATTGAAGAAGTTTCTAATGCACTTCAAATGCTTGCTTCGGGAAATTTAAATATTTCTGTGAACGGGGTGTATGAGGGCGAATTTGCAAAAATGATTGAAAACATAAATACCACTTCGAAAACGCTTTATTCTTATATTGACGAGATTTCATTTGTTCTTGAAAAAATGGCTGACAGAGATTTTGATATTTCTATTGAAAACGAATATTATGGCGATTTTTCAAAAATAAAAGATGCTTTTAATTTGATTATTCAAAATTTGAATGGTCTTATAAAAGAAATTTACGCATCTTCTCAACAAGTTAGTTTGGGTGCTAAACAAATTGCAAATACAAGTGTAAATCTTGCAAACGGTTCAAGCAGACAGTCTGATGCAGTTGAACGATTGAACGAATCGGTTGGGTCGGTTGCAGAACAGGTTAAAGAAAACAGCGATAATGCACTTCTTGCGAATAATCTTGCAATTGAAGCAACGGGGCAAGCTGAAGAAGGAAACGAAGAAATAAATATTATGCTTGGGGCTATGGAAGAAATGTATGTTGCATCTGAAAATATTTCCAACATAATAAAAGTTATTGATGACATTGCTTTCCAAACCAACATACTTGCACTTAATGCCGCTGTTGAAGCTGCAAGGGCGGGAGAACACGGAAAAGGATTTGCTGTTGTTGCAAGCGAAGTTCGAGGACTTGCGGCAAGAAGCCAGCAATCTGCTCACGAGACCGCAGAACTTATAAACACTTCAACCCAAAAAGTTCAAAAGGGAATGGAAACAGCAAAAGAAACAGCAAAAGTTCTTAAAGTTATGACCGAGAAAATTAATGATATTTCAAATATCATTTCGAAAGTTTCGGAAGCTTCGGAAAAGCAAAACAGTTCGATTGAAGTTATTGCAAACGATGTTTCTCAAATTTCCGATGTTGTTAAAGAAAATTCATCTGTTTCGGAAGAAAGTGCTGCTGCGGCAGAAGAGCTTGCAAGTCAATCGGAAGTGTTTAAAGAGATGATTAGCGGGTTTAAATTTAAAAATGAATAACACTGGGAGGATTTGTTTATGAAAAAAATATTACTTTGCGTTATTGCAACAATTTTTTCTGTATTTTGTTTTGTTGGCTGTGATGAAAAAAGTTCTGAAAATAATTTGACGGCTGAAAATCAAAAAGAAATTATTGGAATTTCCCTTCCGACACATTCTTTGCAAAGATGGAGCCAAGATGGTGCAAATATGAAGGAACAATTTGAACAAAAGGGCTACAGTGTTGACCTTGAATATGCAAATGATGATATTGATACGCAAATTCAGCAAATTCAAAATATGACTATAAAAGGTTGTAAAATAATAATTATCGGTTCGATTGACGGAACTAAGCTTACAGATGTTATTGCCGAAGCGGCAAACGAAGGCGTTAAAATAATTGCATATGACCGACTTATTATGGGCAGCGAAAATGTTGATTATTATGCAACATTTGATAACTATATGGTTGGAACTCTTCAAGGAGAATATATAATTGACAAGCTTAATTTGCAGAGTAACAAAGGTCCGTTCAATCTTGAAATATTTACGGGTTCACCTGACGACAACAACGCAACGTTCTTTTACAACGGAGCTATGGAAAAACTTAAACCTTATATTGACAGCGGTGTTTTGAAAGTTAAATCCGGACAAATCGATTTTAATGATGTTTCAACTCAAAATTGGGATACGGATATTGCAACTCAAAGAATGGATAAAATTGTTGCTATGTATTCTCCAACAGAAAAAATTGATGTTGTATTGTCATCAAACGACAGCGTTGCTATGGGAATAATAAATTCTCTTTCAAAAGCGGGATATGGAACTTCCGAAAAACCTTTTCCTGTTTTGACGGGTCAGGATTGTGATATTTTAAACGTTTCGGCAATTTTGAACGATAAACAAAGTATGTCTATATTTAAAGATACGAGAGTTTTGGCAAAAAAAGTTGTTGAAATGACAGAAGCTGTTTTAAAAGGCGAAGATGTTGAAGTTAACAATACTGAAACTTATGACAACGGCAAAAAAGTTGTTCAGTCATATCTATGTGAGCCTGTTTATGCAGATAAAAATAATTATAAAGAAATTTTGATTGACAGCGGATATTATACCGAAAAAGATATAGTTAAATAATATTTAGGTAACATATTTGGTATATAAAGTTATTGGGCATAGGCTTTGCTCTTTTCGAATTTTGTTTTGAACTTAATTGCACAAGAGTAAGCTTATGTCCTTTTTATTTTATATAAATATTGATGCGAGAACTTACAATTGATGTATAAAACTTTTGTATAATTTGTAATTTCGTTATTATTTTTATTGGATTTGTAATAATAGTATGGTATAATTAAAATAAGAACGTTTAATTATTAAAAATGTTGTATCATTTTAAACATATATTATTGGAAATTTATTTATTGTTTTGGGGGGTGTGTTTGAATTAAGGGCAAATTTGAATATCCTATGACTAAAATAAGCACAAATATTTCTAAAATTGCAGACGAAGTTTTGGACATTTACAATGGAAGCATAATTGTTAAAAATTTGGGCGGTGGTGTGCTTGTTGGAAATATTATGTCTGATAATGACGCAGTTTCATTTGAAGAAACAGCCTTTGAGGGAAACGAAGTTGAACTTCCTTATACAATAGATGTTAGAAATTATGAACCGCAAAAAATTTTAAAGTTTAATATATATATTGTTTCAAATGGCGGAGAAGTTAGCATTCCTGTTTTTGTTAAAGTTCTTAAAAATGTTTTTTATACAGATGACGGATATAAAATTTCAGATGTTAAAGATTTTTTCTCTTATTCAAAAAGAAAGCCTCAAAAGGCTGCTGATATTTTTTATTCAAAAGAATTTTACGATTGGCTTGTTAAAATAAATTTTGAATATGCAAATGTTATTAAAATGTTTTTGGAAGAGGGCGACAGGGAAAAAGCTCTTGAAAATTTCTTCGTTTTTTGCAAAATTAAAAAAAGACCGTTTACAGATGTTATTGAAAAAAATATAAATGTTGTTATTAAACCTTTTCAAAAAGATACGATTACAGGAAGTATTGTTGTTTTGAAAAAAGGATATGGTTATATTTACAGAAAAATCAATTTGAAATATAATCTTGATTGGATAAAAATTGATAAAAAAGAAATTACATCTAAAGATTTTGATGATGAGAACAGATGTTATATCAATTATGTAATTGACCCTTTACTTATTGACGGAAATTTTTCAAAAGAACGAGTTTTGATTGATGAAAACACCGAAGCTGAAATATGTGTTAGAAAACTTCCGAAAGTTGTTGTTACATTATCAGACGAAATTTATGAATATGAAGATACAGGTTTTATTACTGTTGAAAATAATTGTGGAAAAGAACTTCTTTTTGAAGTTGATGCAAAAGACAGTTTTATTGAATTTGAAACAAAGCGTTATGTTGTTGAAAAAAAACAACAAATTTATTTTAAAATAAAACGCTCGAAGTTAAATTCTTTTATAAACAAAGTTTCATTTAATAAAAAATTGTATACCGAAAGCGAAATATATGTTAAAACTTTTTTTAACAACGAAACTATCAAAAAAAAGAAAAAAGTTGTTTTGGGAATATCTCTTCTTTGAAATTTAATGTTTGGAGTAGATTTATATGCAAGATATGGACTGTGTTATTAGAAAATGCGAAAATTTTTATAAAAAAGAAAAAAGCTGTTTGTCGGTTATTATGCTTATTTCAAGGCTTTATATTGGCTTTATTGAAACAGGCTCTTTCGGATATGCAGACAACGCATTTTTTGTTGCAGTTAAAAAATTTAACGATAATACAAAAAACATAATTTATATTTTGGCGGCGGCTTTTTTTGAGGCAGAAACAGGAAGATACAGTTCGGCATTGAAAAGAATTGCCATTTGCGAAAATTATAAAAATTATTTGAAAAATAACAAACCGGAAATTTATGCTTTCTATTTATACATTAATTCTTTTGTTTTGTTTAAACAAAAATTTATGAGAGAAAGTGTTCACAATTATAGAGAAATTTACAATATTTGGGAACAAAATCAAAATTCCGATTTTATTTTCTTGCTTCTTGCGGCACTTGATATTGAATATGATAATTTTGGAAACGCAAAGAAAAGGCTTGAAATTTATGAAGAAAAAAATAATGGAAATTTCCTTTTTTATATATGTTTACTTAAATATTTTAAAAGCAAAAACAAAAGCATTTACTGCACTCCTAAGCTATTTGTTCCGTTTTTGAAATGGGTTATTGCTCACAAAATTGATGTTGAGCCGATTATGCGTTTATATTCCGAAAAAATTTGCGGAGTGTTTAACGAAAACAAGCAATTGTGTTTTAAATTATATTCTATGTATGAAGATGACGAGCTTTTGAAAACTATTTGCACATACTACATTGAAAACAACGACCTTTCTTCAGAAGCTTTGAAATATTATGAACTTGCTGTCAAAAAACAAACGGTTGTTCCTAAACTTAATGATTTTTTTATACGAAGTTCATTTTATAATGATAAAGAAAATTTTGGAATTTATCCTATAAAAACTTTTTTGAGGTTTGGTGTTGTGGCAGATGATATAAAGCCGTATATTTATCATTTGATTTTGAACAATAAAAAATTTAGGGATATTCTTGAGGAGTATTTTTATGACATTGCGGAGTTTGGAATTTATTCTGCAAAAAACGCTCTTCAGGGAAGATATTACAACACTATTTATCGTTTTATAATTGAAAATAAAGATAAATTTGATGTTGAAGATGAAATTATTAAAAAAATGGAAAATTATCTTTTTCCTATGCTTTTTTTGAGCACTGTTTATGCGGAAGACGATAATTCGAAATATTGTTTTGTTTTTGAAAAAAATAAAGAAGAAGCAACAATTTACAAATTTGAAAACAGAAAATGCAATGTTAAAATATCATCGGAGTTTTCTGAAATTTATTTGGCAAATTCCGAAAGACAATTTAATAATTCAAAATTTACCGTTAAAAAATATGTTGAAAATAAAAGTTTCAGTCTTTATAAAGCCTTTTATTTTGACGGTTTTACTTCGGAAGAGCTTGACTTTGCTTTGGCGGGGTATTATATAAACATTACTTATCCAGAAGAAGACTGCATTGCCATTTTTGAAAGAGTTTTAAATTATGACATTTCTCACGATTTCCGAATGAAAATATTGATGGCTGTTGGAAATTTATATTACTTGAATTTTGATTTTGACAGGGCACTTGAATGCTTTCGTCGGATTGAACCTAAATATATTAAAGATAAATATGTTAGAAATATGTTTGATGTGTTTTTGAAAAATCACGAGTTTGGAAAAGCAACGATACTTATCGTTGAAAAAAGTTATTGTATTCCGGATTCGATGCTTTTTGAGGGTGTTAGGAAAATTCTTAAAGTTGAAAAGCTTAGGCCATTTCTTGCAAAATGCGTTTATGAACTTGTTCTTAAATCAAGGTATGATAGGCATATGATTAAGCTTTTGGTTGACCATTATAAAGGTGGCAGAAGAGATTGGCTTTTGATTTGCGATGTTCTATATGGAATGGGAACTCCGAATCGAAGCATTGACGAAAAGCTTATGAAGATAAGTATGCAGGAAAGAATTTTTGACAAAAAAGTTCAGCTTGTTTTTGAATTTATGTATGAAAACGACAGAGGAAACGAACTTATTGGCGAATTTGCGGAATATTGTTGTTATGAAATGATTGTTAATTTGGTTAGACCGGAGAAAGAAACAATTCAAATTCTTGAAAAAATTTTTGTTGCGGAAAACAACGAAATGATTGCTTATGCTCTTAGCCACGTTTATTTGAAATATTTTGTTCGAACAAAATATTCAAAAATGATTATGCTTAAAGCTTTGGAATTTATGAAAGCACGAAATTTGATTTTTCCAATTTTTAAAGAATATAATGACAAAATTTTTCACGATTTATATCTCGAAAAGAATTGTTCTTTTATATATTATGCACCTTCTGACAAAAGTGTTTTATTTTATTTTAGAGAAAAAGGTGAATTTGATTTTTATTCAAAATCTATGAAGTATTTTGATTTTGGAATTTATTACATAAATATTCCTGTGTTTTTTGGAGAGGAAATTGAATATTACATTTGTGAAAACAAAGAAAAGGGCAGTATTGAAACACCGAAAGATTTTGCCTCAAACAAAGAAATTTATCTTCAC
>CAZHGC010000006.1:0-31844 GCA_964531385.1 uncultured Lachnospiraceae bacterium
TAAATATTATATTTTGATGCTATGATGTGTCCTATTTGCTATTGCAATTTTCATTATAAAAAATAATTATAAGAATAATAAAAAAACACTTGACAAGTGAACGACCGTTTACTATAATGTATGTAAACGGTCGTTCACTAAATCTAAGGAGTTATAAAATGAATACAACAAAAGAAAACATTTTGCAAGTATCATTAAAATTATTTGCAAAGTACGGATATAATGCCGTTTCCGTAAGTCAAATTTCAGGCGAACTTGGAATAACAAAAGGTGCATTATACCGTCATTATAAAAACAAAAGAGACATCTTCGAACATATTCTTGCCCGAATGGAAGAATATGATGCAAAAGGAGCAGAAGACTATAACTTGCCCGAGGGAACTCTCGAAGATATGGCAGAAAAATATTGTGAAACATCATTAGAACAAATAATTCAATACACCAAATCGCAATTCAAATATTGGACAACAGACAACTTCGCCTCATCTTTCAGAAAAATGCTAACATTAGAACAATTTCAAAACGAAGAAATGAAAAAATTGTATCAACAATATCTCGTTTCCGGCCCTCTCGGTTACACAACCGATTTGTTTTCAAGTCTTAACTACACCAATCCAAAATTAAAAGCACTCGAATTTTACGCACCAATGTTCTTTTTGTATAGCTTGTACGATGAAACCGAAGATATAGCATCTGTCTATCTAATCCTCGAAAATCACCTAAACAAGCTATATAGCGAATTTATAGGAGAAAAAAATGAAGCTTGAAAAAATCCCAAAACAATTTAAAACATTATCAAAAGAATATCCAAATTTGGATATATGCCGAATTATTTCTCAAGAAAAAGGTATATACCGAATTATCAGCCAAAAAGGCGAACAGCTTGCAAAAGTTTCGGGAAAATTCCAATACACCGCAAAATCCCAAACAGACTACCCCGCCGTTGGCGATTATGTTATGGCAAATTTAAACAACGAAGAAACCGCAATAATCCACAATGTTCTACCCCGAACAAGCTTATTTCTTCGTAAATCAGCCGGAACAAGCAAATCAGAGCAAGTAATTGTCGCAAATGTAAACATCGTGTTTATCTGTATGTCGCTAAACAATGATTTCAACCTCCGACGTTTAGAGCGATATTTAACAATAACTTGGGACAGCGGTGCAACTCCAGTAATAATTTTAACAAAATCTGATTTATGCAACAACATTTCCGAAAAAATAAATGCCGTTTCAAACATCTGCTTTGGAATTGAAACAATCGCCATTTCAAACATCGAAGAAACCGGCTACAAGCAAATTCTAAAATATATTTCAGATGAAACAACAATAGCATTTGTCGGCTCTTCCGGCGTTGGAAAATCAACTTTAATAAACAGACTTTTAGGCGAAAACCGCTTAAAAACAAACGGTCTCCGAAATGACGATAAAGGACGCCACACAACAACTCACAGAGAATTGTTCATTTTAAAAAACGGAGCTGTCGTAATCGATACTCCCGGTATGCGTGAGCTTGGAATTTGGAATGCCGAAGAAGGTCTCGAAATTGCTTTCTCTGATATCGAAAAGCTTTCTCTAAACTGCCGTTTCAAAAATTGCACACACAAAAACGAACCCAACTGTGCAATTCAAGAAGCAATTCAATCTGGAGAATTACCAAAAGAACGTTGGCTTTCATATAAAAAATTAATTGCCGAAAACGCATACACAGAAAACTCCGAAGATTATCTTGTTTCAAAAGAAAAAAAATTTAAAAACATTGCAAAATATAACAAAAATAATAAAAAAAAGTGAGGTAAACAAAATGAAATACATTCTTAGCGAAAAATACAACACACCCGAATTACAATCAAAAATTATGGGACCAAACCCAGTAAAACTTGAAGAAGAACTTCTAATCAATAATAAAATCAAAAAAGGCTCCGTTGTTTGTGACCTCGGAAGTGGTCAGGGCTTAACATCTGTTTTTCTTGCAAAAGAATACGGATTAAAAGTCTATGCTGCCGACCTTTGGAGCAACCCTGAAGAAAACAGCAAATTCTTTTCTGAAATGGGTCTAACGAAAGAACAAATAATCCCCGTCAAAGCCGATGCAACAAACTTGCAATTTGAAAAAGAATTTTTCGATGCCATTATAAGCACCGATTCATATAATTATTTCGGGCGTGACCCAAAATATTTAGATAACAATCTTCTTCCGTTCGTAAAAAAAGGCGGTTACATTTATATTGCAATCCCCGGAATGAAAAAAGATTGTCACAACAACTTACCGCCCGAATTGTTGCTTTCATGGACACCCGAACAACTTGATTATATGCATGACATACCATATTGGAAAGAAATCATCGAAAAAAGTTGTTGTTCAAATATCATCGAAATAAGTGAAATGCAGTCAAACGATGAAGTTTGGGAAGATTGGTTAAAACAAGATAATGAATATGCCATAGGCGACAGAAAAAGTATGGAAGCCGGTGGCGGAAAATACTTAAACTTCATAAAAATAGTTTTACAAAAGAAATAATCATCGTAACCTTCCCTCCCCTCAGATCCCCTTGTTTAAATCATCAAACAAGGGGATTTAAATCACAAAAAATATCCTTGCATAATTATAAATTTTTATAACAAATTTTGTATAAATATAAAATCCACTTGCAATAATCAACTCCTACTTTTTCCACGTTTTTTTATTTTATAACACCTTGACTTATCTTCTATACTTTGGTATAATATTCATAATTTTATGGAGGTGGTTTTATGTCAATCAATTTAAAAGGTAGACACTTATTAACTTTAAAAGACTATTCAAAAGAAGAAATAATATATCTTTTGGATTTGGCAAAAGATTTAAAAAATAAGAAAAAAAATGGAATTTTCGAAAAAAATATGGCAAATAAAAATATTGCCCTAATTTTCGAAAAACCGTCAACAAGAACAAGATGCTCTTTTACAGTTGCTTGCATTGATGAAGGAGCCCACCCTGAATACCTCGGCAAAAAAGATATTCAGCTTGGCCATAAAGAATCCGTCGAAGACACAGCAAGAGTTTTGGGAAGAATGTTTGATGGCATAGAATTCAGAGGTTTTTCACAAGAAGTTGTCGAAAAACTAGCAAAATACAGCGGTGTTCCCGTTTGGAACGGCTTAACCGATGAAGACCACCCAACACAAGTTCTCGCCGATTTCTTGACAATAAGAGAACATTTAAACAAGCTTGAAGGCATAAAATTCGTTTACATAGGTGACGGAAGAAATAATATGTCAAACGCTTTAATGATAGGCTCTTCAAAAGTCGGAATAAATTTTGTTGTTGCTTCTCCAAAAGAATTGTGGCCCGAAGAAAGCCTTGTAAAAGAATGTAGCGAATTTGCAAAAGAAAGTGGCGGAAGTATAACAATAACTGATAACATTGAAGAAGCTGTTAAAGATGCCGATGTACTCTATACAGATGTTTGGTGTTCAATGGGCGAAGAAGATAAATCAGCCGAAAGAATTAAACTTTTGTCCCCATATCAAATAAATAGCAAAGTAATGAAAATGACCGGCAAAGACAGCACAATATTTATGCACTGTCTCCCTGCCGTAAAAGAAAAAGAAGTTACAGAAGAAGTTTTCGAAAGCAGTCAATCTGTTGTTTTCGATGAAGCCGAAAATCGTATGCACACAATAAAGGCCGCAATGGTCGCAAGCATTCGTGGCTAACAAATCTTAACTCCAAAAAAGGCTCATTACCAACCGACATCGGTTGATAATGAGCCTTTTCAAATTTCTTTAATTTATCAAGTGCCAAAAAACTAATTAATAAGTTTATCAACACTGCCAAGGTTGTACACTTTAACAAAACCAAGTTTTTGAGCCTCTTTCAAAGCTTTTTCCGCCCTTCCTCCGGATTTACAGAAGAATATCAAAACCTTGTCTTTGTCATATTGTGAAATCGAATTTATTTCCGAAAGAGGAATATTAACCGAATCCTCATAATGCACCGCAGAAAATTCATCTTTTTCTCTAACATCTATAAGAATTGCACCCATACCTCTAAGATTAAGAGCCTCTTCAACTGATATATTATCTTGTCGAACAGAACTTATATCAATTTTAAATTCGTTTTTATTTCCCTTGTTTAAAACAATTTCTCCGTTTTCAAAAATTATAGAATCAATGTTAATATCCGAAACTTTTTTAAGCTTATAACATTTGGAACAAGGAGGCAAAACAAGAATAATTCCCTCATCACAAGCAATATAAAGTTGGTCGCCATAAACGTCAATGTCATTAACGTTAAATGTCATTCCATACGTAAAATTAATATCGCTTTCCGCAAATGTATCATATTCAACATTTTGCCAAACCGTTCCCAAACCGCTTCGTATAACTCTTTTTTCTCCTAAAATGTTATCATAAACCAAAGCTGTAAAATATCCGTTCCAATTAACCAATTTCAAAAATGTAACATTACAACCATATTGTGTATTATAATTCATCGTATATGAATTTCCATTCATCGTCCTTTTCATAAGTCCGGTTGGAGAAACAATTAAATTTATATCATTAACCTGTGCCTGCATATTTTTTACACTCCGTTCCATAACATTCACACCGGAATTTTGTGCAAATGTATTGCTAACAACGCCTGTAAAGATTATAGAAGTAGTAACAAAAAAAGCAATTATTTTTTTCTTCATAAAAATTCCTCCAAATTAAACACAATATATCGCAATATCAAAAATAACACCAAATACTGTTTATTTTTTCGAAACAGGGAATTCAAAAGAAGAATTTAAAGCCTTTGCAAGTATATAACTTGCTTGCTCTGCTGTAATTTCATCTTTTCCTGTAACATTTATTTTTTCTTTAAATTTTTCAACGGAAGTATATTTTTCATCAACACTTTCCGGGTTAAGAACATATTGCAAAACAAGTGATGAATCTGCGGAAGTTATAAGACCGTCATTGTTTGCATCTCCAATAACAAAATCAACTTTTCCGCCCGCATCTGTTCCAACTATTAAAGAAACAGGCTCATCAACGCCATCTCCGCCAATTCTGACAATATAAGCTTTGTTTGCGTCCAAAGTTCCTTTTACCCCCAATTGAAAAGAAAATGCTCCGTCAGAATCAGTATAAACAGTCTGATTTATATAGCAAATATTTTCTTCATCATAAGTTCCGTTTTTAACTTCCGTAACCATAGAAGTAATTTGTTGTCCTTCATTAACGCCTGAAATACTTCCGTTAACCAAAACAAAACTTTTATCCGAATCAGGTTGTGCAGAATTTATAACAAGAGTTGTTCCCGCAAAAGCAGAACAAACAAAACAATTCAACGAAACAGCTATCATTCCCAAAAAACCAAAAAAACGTTTCATAAGCTTCCTCCCTATACATAAAAATTTAAACTTCACACAAAATATTTTCTAATTTCGGAGCTGTAAAAACAGCCCCGAATAAAATTTAATTATTTATATTCAACAAATATTGCAAAAAGTCGTTTGTTGCTTCCTCCGCCATAAACATAAACAGGTTTTGAAGTGTCTGTTATTTTTGCAGAAACTTCAACAATGCCTGTTTGAGCAGAAGCACCCGATGCAAGTTTCGTTCCGCCTTGTGCAATATACATTTCACGACCGGCACTGCCGTTTCCATCAAACAAAGCAGTAACAGTACATTCTCCCTTAGGAGTAAAGTATAAGCAACGTTTCTTGTCTCCGCCGCTACCTGCTTGAAGAGATCTTGAGAACGTATAATCTTTTCCTTGGAATTTATAACTGTTTCCGCCTGCTTTAATCCAAGCACTGTAACCGCTAAGTCCATCAACCTCCGGAAGTGCCTGACCGTCAGGTGTAACATTCTTCGTTCCAAAGAATCCGTCAAATTTAGAATCGGAGAAGTTATAAACAACAAGCTCAGGTTCGCTGTAATTCATAGATGTAACATCAGAAATAGGTTTCATTTCGTCAATGTTGTTCCAAACAAATAAGCTAATCTTTTCGCCTGCGGCAAAACCTCCGTCAAGAGAATAAGTTCCGCTGTCTGTAACGCTTGTTTTTGCCATTTTCGACATTTTACCGTTTTCGTCAAACACAGCACCAACCAAAACACCGTTTTCAGTGTTAGGTTTGTGGCTCAATGTTATTTTAATAACACCTTGAGAATCACTTGCCGATTTTTTAACTGTATAAGGCTGTTTTGCAGGTTCTTCATAAATAAGTTTAAAATAATCAAGATTTGCACTGTTTGTTTGAACAAAAATTGAAGTAAGACCGTTTTCGTCAAGTATTGCGTTTTCAATAATGTCCTGATTAATTGTAAGAGTTGTTTCAGCCCAGCTTTCCCAACTTCCTGTTGAATTAACCGAACCGCTTGCAAGAAGATTAACAGGATAAGAATCTTTCGCAAGACTTACGTTCAAAACAGCACTTCCGGCAGTTTTATATGAATTTCTCAAAACAATTTCTTTAAGTCCTTCAAGTTTAATTCCTTTAAATTCAAGCCAAGAATCTTTTGTCGAACCGGCATTGTTAGGTCCTGTTTCCGAACCGCTTGCACCGTTTTTGCTGTCAAGAAGATTAGCAACTCCTCCGTCATCGGCAAGTTCGCCTTCAACTTGAAGATTTACAAATATAATAGCTTTTCCGCATTCAAGAGTTTCTGCATTAACCGCTGTAATTTTAACAACGCCGTTTTCTTTAACAGTCAAAACACCTGTATCATAATCGATTGTAGCCGGTTCACGTTTTGAATCATCAACTTTTTCAAGTTTCCATTTAAGTTTTGAACTATCAACAAAAGCATTGTCTTTTTTAGCTTTAAGAACAATTCCTGTGTAAGGATTTGAAGAAGTAACTGTTCCCGTAATTGTTTTGTCTGTTGCCGAATACATAGGAATACCGTTTTCTCTGTAATCGATAACACTTTCAGCTATATAAGCTTCGTTTTCGGAAGCAATAGAATAACTTTCTGTAAGTTTGTCTTGTTCAACAGCTCTAAGGTCGTTTATAGCTTTTTCATAAACACTTGTCAAAGTAACAACATCTTTTGCAGAATTAATTGCATCTTTTGCAGAATTATAAACAGTTGTAACTTTTGCATAATTTTCATCGCTGTAAGCCGCTTTAATGCATTGCTTAAATTCTGTTTCAAGTTTTGTCAAATATCCAGATTTCATTTCGTCTGTAGCTTTTGCTTTAAGTTCACAAATAACAGGGAATGAAGTTTCTTTTGTAACATCACCGATTGTAGCCGAAACAGTAATTGTTGCAATACCCTCTTTAATACCGGCAGTAACAACACCACTCTCATCAACAACAGCAACGCTCTCATCAGAACTTGAATATTTAACGGTTGCATCTTTAAGGTCAACTTTAACTTCATCGCTCATATAAACAGATGCTTGTGCATCAACAGCAGTCTCCGAATCCGATGTAGCATCTCCCTCAAGATAAACGCCCGTAACCTTAAGTCCTGTCGGAACAACAGCAACAGTTTTAAGTTTGGATTCCAAAGTTCCGCTAACATTAATTTTTTGAGTCAAAGCATTTTCGTCATTTGCGTTTTTAGCAACATAAATTGTGTATTCACCTGTCGGAACATAAATTTTCTGAGTTGTTTCATCAAAGAAATTCATATCTTTAATGTTAAGTTCAAAAGAAACAGTTTTTGTTTCGCCTGCAGCAAGGCTCAATTTATCAAAACCTTTAAGCTGTTTCAAAGGTAAAGTTTTTCCATCTGCATTCGGAACCGATACATAAAGTTGAACAACTTCGCTTCCGGCAACGCTTCCGGCATTTTTAACATCAGCAGTAACAGTAACTTTTCCGTTTGCATCAACAGAACTTTCAGAAACTTTAATATTTGAATATTCAAAATTAGTGTAACTCAAACCAAATCCAAAAGGATAAATAGGAGTTCCGTTATAATATTGATATGTACGACCAGGGAAAGATTCTGTGCTTCTAATGCTGTAATCATTATAAGAATATGTCAATCCGTCTTTTGTAATTTTGTTTTCGCTTTTTGTATTAACAGGCATTTTTTCAAGGTCTTCAACAGGATACCAAGTTGTTGTAAGTTTACCGGAAGGATTAACCTGACCTGTCAAAACTTTACCCAAAGCAATACCTTGAGTTTGACCATTGTAAGAAGTCCATAAAATAGCTTTTGAATTTTTTGCAAAAGGAGTAACATCAATCTGACCAACAGTTTGCATAACAACAATTGTTTTGTCAGGATAAGCTTCCGCAATTTCAGAAACGTGTTTCTGAGAAGTTGGAAGAGCAATACTGCTTCTGTCGTGAGACTCAGATGAATCGTCAAGAGTAGTTCCCGCATAAGCAATAATAACGTCAGCATTATCAAGTTCTGTTTTGTAATTTTCAACAGAGAAAGGAGTTGAAGCAACCGAAACTGTCAAATACAAGTCTTTCTTTCCTGTATATCCTCCGGTAGCACCTGTATATTCTCCTTCACAAACTTCATAAGTATCAAAATCAGCAGTTGCTTTGCTTGAAACAGAAGCAACAGTTAAAGTTTTGTCGCCATATCCAAGTTTCAAAATTGTAGTCGGTGCAGTTCCTGCCGCCATTTCAGCTTTAACAGAAACAACGTTTGAAAAATCAACATTGCTAATCATAGCCGAAAAAGTACGATTAATCGAATTCAAGGAAGTTCCCGAAACTTCAGCCCCTGTAACAGCAGCTGCTTTCGAAAGGTCAACGTTTCTTTCTTTTCCGTCTTTTAAAACAAGTTTAAGACTCTTTAAATTAAACAAATTAACATCAGAAGAAACTCCGCCAAGATAATTAACAGTTGCATCAGAATTAACTTTTGCAATTTCATCTACAATACCTTTGTAAGGTGTTGTTTTGTCGTCAGGCTCGCCTGAATAGTCTCCAAGAACAACTTCATCAGCCAAAGCTCCAACAACAGCAATGTTTTTCTTATCGTTTGATAAAGGAAGAATGTTTCCTTCGTTTTTAAGAAGAACCCAAGACTCTTCTGCTGCCTTTTCAGCAACTTCAACGTGTTCAGCTTTTTCAAGAACAGATTTTGTAATTGTTGAATAAGGAACGTTTGTCTGGTCATCAAATTCTCCCGTTCTCATTCTTTGAAGGAAAAGTCTGTAAATATTAAGGTCAAGTTCGTCTTCTTTCAAATATCCGTTATTAACTGCGTCAAGCAAAGTTGTTGGTGCCGCAGAACCACAATCGATGTCGTTTCCGGCTTTAAATCCCTTTGCAATTGATTCTGCCGCAGTAATTTGAGAAACTTCTTTTTCCGGAACAAGAGCTTTTTTATATGTATTCATCTTTCCGCCAACTTCTGTTCCGCCAAGGTCTTGAACAGCACCACAGTCACCTGTAACATATCCCGTAAATCCCCAGTTTCTTCTAAGAAGTTCTGTCAAAATATAAGGATTGGCAGCCGAAGGAATATAATCATAGACAGTTTCGCCGTTTCTCGTAAGAGTTGTAGCATTGTATGAACTCATAGCAGATGCAGGGTTCGCACCCTCAACAACATTCTGGAAAACTTTTCCGTAATATTCTTTCAAAGTTCTTTCATCAAGCTTTGAAGAACCGCCCCTTCTTTCGTTTTCACAGTTGTTTGCAATAAAATGCTTAACTGTTGCAATTGTTTTCAAATATTTTTCGTCGTTTCCCTGCATACCTTTAACAAATTCAATACCAATTTGACCGGTAAGATAAGGGTCTTCGCCGTAAGTTTCCTCGTTTCTTCCCCAACGTGGGTCTCTTGCCATATTTATCGTCGGGCTCCAATAAGATAAGTTATATCTTGAGTTTTTTCCTCTTGCCTCAGTTGATGTTATATCTGCAGCCTCTCTTATAAGCTCTCTGTTCCAAGTATTTGACATTGAAAGGCTTGTCGGAAAACTTGTCGCTTTTCCTTGTCTTGCAACACCGTGCAAACCTTCTCGCCAATAATTGTAAGAACTAACACCAAGTCTCGGAATTGCCGGAGCGTTATTTCCTGTCTGAGAAATTTTTTCTTCAAGAGTCATTCTCGAAACCAAATCCGCAGCACGTTCTTCAAAAGAGAGACTTGTATCAAGATATGGCAAAACCTCTTCCGAAGCAGTTCCCTCCTCGCTCGCAGTATCCGCAAAACTATGCATAGGCAAACATGAAGTCATTAACGAAACACTCATAACAACACCTACAATTCTTTTGCATAAAGATTTTTTCATGTGCGTACCTCCTTGTAAAATTTAATTTTCAAATTTTTGTTGCAGTATACATACTGCAATAAGTACTTTAAGCAACTCCTGCACAAAAAACAAAAATCAAACAAAAATATTCTTTTATAATTTTTCTTTTTGTGCGAAATTGCTTATAAAATCTCATATTTTTATTTACACTTGAATTTTAACATAAAATATTTTATAATGATAGTCATATATAATTAAATATTAGCCAAAAGTTGCACAAAGGAGGAATAATTGCTATGTTGCCGTTTTATGAACTTCAACACGATAAATTAAATGTAATCCATAATATGCGTGAACTCTCCTTTCCCGCACACATACACGAAAACATCGAAATTCTCTATGTCTATAACGGAACCCAACATTTAACAATTGCCGGAAAAAATTACAAAGTAAATAAAGGAGACTCTGCAATAATATTTCCAAATTTATTGCACACTTACTATAAAGCCGAAGAAAAATCCGCCGACGGCATTTTAATAATATGTGACCCCAAAATATTTTTCGATATGTTTCCAAATTTAACAAACTCTTTTCCAAAAAATCCCGTCATAAAAAGCAGTTCTTTCAATGACGAGGCAGTTTTTGCGTTCAATCAAATAAAAACAGCAACATCTTTCCCAATAAAGCTCGGCTTAACCTACATAATAACAGCACATATATTCGAAAATATAGAAATAGAAAAAAATACAGATGTCCATTCCGAAAACATAACGCAAAAAATTATTGAATATATATCAAAAAACTTCACAAATCAACTAACCCTCGACACACTCGCAAAAGACCTCTGCGTAAGTAAATATTATATATCCCATATATTCTCTGAAAAAATGAAAATGAATTTCAGAACATACCTCGGAATAATACGTGCCGACCACGCCGCAAAACTAATCCGAATGACAAATGATTCATTAACCGAAATCAGCAACAACTCAGGCTTCGAAAGCCAGCGAACTTTCAATCGAATTTTTCGCCAAATATATGAAATGAGCCCAAGAGAATATAAATATTCAATAAGTCAACAAAAAAAATAATTCATAACAAACAAATAAAGAGTGCAAAAAACGTTTTCGCACTCTTTAAAATTATTAATTTTTATAAAAGCTCCGGATTTTCAAGCTTTTCAACAAGAAGCTTATGTTCATAAACTTGCTCTTGAATTGTGTTTTCAAGATTTTTTATATTATACTTTTGTTCTTGAACTTCAATTTCCGTTGCTTTTCCAAGTTTAAGATTAAGTTCTTTTATTTTAAGCTGATTATTCATATTTTCAAGTTCTGCCAAATTCGATTTATACTCATTTTCAAGTTTCAAAATCTCATTATAATTTTTTGTAATATTCTCTCTAAGCTCTGTTTTTGTGTCTTCAAGGCTTCTAACCGCTTTGTTATAACTAACTTTCTTTGCTTCGCTTGTATTGTCTCCCGTTTCGGCAATATAAAGCTCAAGACCATATTTCAAAACATCAACTTCATTTTCTTTTTCTTTAACCCCGCTGTTTGAATCAACAGCAAGTGTAATAATTGAATTCAAATCAACATTTCCAATGGGCAAATATTCAATTTTTTTCCCCAAATCAAGTTCATACTTTGTTGCCAAATCATTTCCAAGAACTTTGTTAAGAGAAACATACGCATCATCAATGTTGTTTTGAAGTTCTTCTTTTTGCTTCAAAAGATTTTTATACTCAAGTTTTTCGCTTTCATATTCATTTTGACTAATTCTTCCAAATTTCAATTTAACTTCGGAAATTTTAAGCTGTTTTTCTTTAAGCAAAGCTTCTTCTTCAAAAAGCTCAATATTTTTTTCGGCTTTCAAAATATCGATAAAAAAACAGAAAACCGAATATTCAACATTTTGTTTTTCTTTTTCCAAAGAAAGTTTGTTTTTCGAAATCTTATTTGCAAGTTCTTTAAGTTGAACCGCAAGGCTTGCAATTTGCTCTGTTTCTCCCGAACTTAAAAAATTATTTTTTGTTCTTGTTATTTCAAGGTCGGTAACTTCATTTTCTTCGTCATAACTTTTAATCTCTTTGCTATATTTCAAAGCCTTTTTAACCGCTTCATCAATCGTTAAAACTTCCCTCGTTTCGCAAAAAGCAAAAACCGAAGAATTAAAGCAAAAAAGAGCAGTCAAAACAAAAGCCGCCGCTTTTTTCAATTTCATCATAAAACCTCCAAATAATTAAAATTCACATTTAAGACAACACAAACACAATCATTTTATTAATTATGCAATAAAAATATTTTCAAGTTATGTAATAACTGTTTTTATAAATAAAAATATATATCACGAAAATTTTACGCATATTAAAACAAAATTAAAATTAGATTAGAAAAAATATTATAACCAATATTGTATATCAAATCATCTGAATTTAAAAGACAAAAAATTTTTAAAATAAAATCACGTTCATTTCATAAAATTACCGTTAACAAATACCTTTAATAAAAGGAATCTTTCATTAAACAATTTAGCATATTTTCCATAACAGATATATTTTTAGATAGAGTTGCTATATATTGTTTATGCAAAAGCAATGCGTATTTACGTAATATATATTTAGAGTTACGTGAGCATTTTCATTCAAAAATCAACTTTTATCCTCCGATAATAAACATTTGACAGCCAATGGATACATTCTATTTTCCAATGTTCTCTTGATAAAAAGCAATTCTTCAAAGGGGATTTTTTGATTTTTTTATGAAACAAACGTGATGATTTCATTTTAGCCCTCTCCAATTTTATTTAATGTAAAAATTACAAAACTCAAAAAACATTTAAAGCGTTTATTACATTATTTACATATCAAAATATACAAAATAAAAATTTGCAAGTGCTTTATAGCATTTTACCACAAAACACTTACAAATTAAATTTCAAAACTTAAAATATTACAAACCGTAAGTTTCGTTGCAACCACAAAAACACATAAAAAGCCACAAACATAATCGTCATATCTCTCACCAAAACAAACAATAAAAATTTCATTTTTCAAAAAAACACATTCAATAAACCATAAATTCCTCATCTGGCTTAGTATTTTTGCAAAAATAACCTTTACAAATCAATCAAAATTTGTTAAAATTGCATTAAACCAAAAATTTATAGAGAGGAATGATTATATTATGAGAAAATTTTTAGGTGTATTTATGTCACTTATTCTTATATTTGGGTTAACTGCCTGTGCGTCTCAAGAAAGAAGTGACAGCAGAGATTCAAGGTATAAAGGAAGTGTTGCTGAATCGAGAGTTCGTGACAGAAAAAAACTTTTAGCTTTGGAAGACGGAAATGCAAGTGCAGTTGAAAATGTTGTTACAGATACCGAAACTCCTAAAGAAAAAATAACCTTAAAACTTGCGGAAGTTCACGCAGAAGGTTATCCAACAACTTTGGCAGACCAAAAATTTGCCGAACTTGTTAATCAAAAAACAGACGGAAGAATAACAATTGAAGTTTATTCCGACGGAAAACTCGGAGACGAAACCGCAGTTATAGAAGCTATGCAAAACGGAACTGTCGATTTTGCTCGTGTAAGTGTTTCGCCAATGGCAAAAACTTCTCCAAACTTAAACGCATTGTCTTTGCCATATCTCTATGAAAACTCCGACCATATGTGGAAAGTTTTGAACAGCGATTTGGGCCAGCAAATGCTTGAAAGCATTTCAAGTGCCAATTTGGTAGGTCTTGCGTGGTATGACGGAGGTTCAAGAAACTTCTTCGCAAACAAAGAAATTAAATCTTTAGCCGACATAAAGGGGCTTCGCTTTAGAATGCAAAACAACGACCTTATGTTTGGGCTTGCAAAAACTTTGGGAGCAGAACCGAAAGATATGCCTATGGGCGATATTAACAACGCCATTGAACAAGGAATTTTGGACGGTGCCGAAAACAATATTCCAACTTATGAAAGCTTGGGCCACGTTGCATATGCACCTTACTACGTTTTTGATTCCCATTCAAGACTTCCCGAAATTCTTGCCGGAAGCCAAAAAACTTTTAACACTCTTTCTGCTGAAGAACAAAAAATTATCAAAGAATGTGCTAAAGAAACTCAAGCATATGAAATTGAACAATGGAGCAAGAGAGAGGTTGAATCAAAAGAAAAAGTTGAAAAACAAGGAGCCAAGTTTATTGAACTTAGTGATGAGGCAATGGCTGAAATCAGAAAGGCTTGCGAACCTTTATATGATGAATTTGGAGCCGATTATAAAGACATTATTCAACAAATTAAAGATATGGCTTAATTTGTCATTTGAAGGAGGAAAGGCGTATGGGAAGTTTTAAAAAGTTTTGCCTTAATTTGCCTATTCGTGTTAAAATACTTTGTTCAATCGGTATTACAGTTATTTTGTTTATGGCTTTGATTTTAGCCAATAATTTAATACTTCAAATTGTTTCATCAAAATACGAACAAGCTATAAGCGGTGCTGAATACAGATACAGCGTTGCAAATGATATTAACGCACTTATGGCAAACACAAGCAAAGAAGTTACCACAGCACGATATAATTACAAAAACAAAAGCTCTTTGAACATTGCAAAAGAAAACATTTATGAAAATCTCGACGATATAATAATTTCCGTTGAGCTTTATCGAAGAAGTATAAACGGAGATTATGCTTCTTCTGATGATAACGCCATTGTTCAAATGCAAATAACAGATGACATCGTTTCGGCTTATGATGAATATGTCGAAATTGTTGACAAAATTATGGAATATGGCTCAAACGGCGACCTTGAATCGTTATTAACAACCGATGCTCCCGTTTCAGCAATTATCGAAAAAGTTGAAGGATATATCGATGAGCTTATGTACATATCCTATGAAGAATCAAAAGCAAGTACAGGTGCGGCTTATGATATGTCTGTAACAAGTTTAATAGTCTTAATTATTTTAAGCGTTGTAGATTGTATTATAGCCATTCTTTTGGGAATTTTGATTTCTTCAATAATTGTTAAACCAATAAAAAAACTCACTGCATTATCAACAAATGTTGCAAAAGGAAATTTTGACACAGAACTTGATATTGACACAAAAGATGAAATTGGAAAACTTTCAGATAATATCAATATAATGGTTCAAAATTTCGGCAATATTACAAATAAAATTCTTGACATATATTCAAACATTGAAGAAGGTTCTCTTTCTTCAAGAATAGATTCCGAAAATTATGTTGGAGCTTATAAAGATACTGTCGAAGCAATCAATAAAATAATCAACATTTTCGGCGATGATATGTGGACAGTTTTGAATTGTATAAAAGAATATGCAAGCGGTAATTTTGATTATGAAACTCCTAAATTTAAAGGCGAAAAAGCCGAATTCCAAGTTCAACTCGATATTTTCAAATCAACTCTCAGAAATATCAACGGAGATTTAACAAAGCTTATAAATGCCGTTATTTCAGGAAAGCTTGACGAACGTGTTGAATCCGAAAATTACACAGGTGAATGGAAAGACATAATCGATAACCTCAACAAACTTGTTAACACAGTTGAAGAACCAATAAGCGAAACTTGCAGAATTCTTAAAGAAGTTGAAAATGCAAACTTTAACGTTCACTTAAACGGAAATTACAGCGGTAATTTCGCTGTTATGCAAAATGCAATCAACTCAACAATTGAACATCTTAAAGTTTACATTAAAAACATTTCCGAAATTCTCACAAAAATGGCTGAAAAAGACCTTAACGTTTCAATCGATATTGAATATGCGGGAGATTTTAACGAAATAAAATCAGCCTTAACTTTAATTATTAACAACTTTAATATGCTTATCCAGCAAATCGAAGATTCTGCCGAACAAGTTTCCGCAGGAGCAAACAGCATTGCCGACACAAGTAATAACCTTGCAATGGGTGCAACAACTCAGTCAATGTCAGTTAACAACATTGTTAAAGGAATTGAAGAAATTTCAACTCAATCCGAATATAGCTCGGCAAGCACAATGGAAGCTCATAATATGACAGAAAAAGTTAAAAACAAAATTGAAGCAGAAAACAATGATATGGGAAGTATGGTTGATGCAATGCAAGAAATCAGCCGAGCATCTGCTGATATTGAAAGCATCATCGGTGTTATCGAAGACATATCTTTCCAAACCAATATTCTTGCACTTAATGCAGCAATTGAAGCCGCAAGAGCCGGCTCCTATGGAAAAGGTTTCAGCGTTGTTGCCGAAGAAGTTAGAAATCTTGCATTAAGAAGTCACGATGCGGTTGCCGAAATTGCAACTTTAATCAACGTTGCGGTTGAAAAGGTTGGCGAAGGAACAGAAATTGTAACTAACGCCGCAACTCAGCTTCAAGAAATTTCAAACTTTGTTGATAAAGTTTCAGCAATCGTTGAAAATGTCAACGATTCAAGCCAACAGCAATATAGCTCAATTAAAGAACTCGAAAATGAAATTTCTCAAATCACAGATGTTGTTAATACAAACTCTGCAACATCTGAAGAAGCCGCATCTGCATCACAACAGCTTGCAAGTATGGCAACAGTTCTTAAAAGCTATGTTTCAGACTTTAACCTTATCACAAAAAATAAATAATTTGCTTTTTTAAGCTAACAATTTAAAACAAGAGACTTTTAATTTGCTTTGCAGATTTAAAAGTCTCTTTTGTTTTAAAAGCCCTCCCCCAACAAGCAAAACATAAATTATAACAAAAAACTAACTCATACCTCAAATTTGAGCATATTATAAAATATACAAAGTTTCATTTGCATTAAGGGGTGGTTTTATGTGCTTCAAAAGAAAATTTGTCGGAATTGTAAGCCTTGCTGTCGGAATTGGTATGTTGCTTTCAATAGTTATGCCTTGGTTCAATTTTTTCACCGCAATAATATTTATATCATTCGGAATTTGGGAGCTTTTGTCTGTATTGCCATAAATAAAAGCCTTATACTTTGAATTTTAAATTTCAAAATATAAGGCTTAAAAATTTAAAAAATGTGCTTTTAAAAATCTCTCTATCGCAAAATGATTTTCAATCCTCCACTATTGCTTTTTAATAGGGTTTATTCTAATTTTATCGGCAGAAACCCCCGTCTTTCTTTTAACTATATCTTCAATTTGTGCAATTTCCGCCTCAGTCAATTTTTCCTTATTAACAACAACATCAACTGTGTCATCATCGATTCTGACATAAACTTCATCAAAACCCTTTGCCTCAATCATAGCCTCTGCAGCCGTTTCTTTTTCAATTCTTTGCTGAATTTCAATCATAGCGTTTGCACATTCGGATTTTTTTTCTTGTTCAACATTATTGTTGTTAATCATTTCCGTTAAAATATCTTTTTGCTTTGCTCTTGCCTGCTCTCTGTCAAGTTTTGCCTGAACAAAATAAGAAGAATCGCTTGAAGTGTTAACAAAAACAGCCATTCCCGGCTCATCATCTCCCGAAACCACCGCTTGTTCCGAGTTTGCCTCTGCCGTTTTTTCATCATCTGTTGAAGACTCTTTTTCGCTTTCCGCAACAACAAAACCGTCGTTAACATTTCCGTTAACAGCTTCAATATCCCCGTCCGGAACAATTCCCATAATGTCACCCTCATCGTTCACAACAATTTCATTCGGCTCTGTCGGGCTTGAATCTATGTAATTCAAATATCCCGCCGCAGCAATCATAACAACCAAAGCAGTAATAATAATTTGATTTCTCTTTATAACAAACATTCAATCCACTCCTTGTAATAATTTTAAAATTATTTCATTTTGAGAACCTCAATTTTATGAGCTTCAACATCAAGCAAAGCTTGAACAGCCTTAATAATAAAACTTTTTGTTTCTGCTTTTCCACCTCCTTGTGCAATAACCAAAACTCCCTCAATTTTTGGCTGAATTTCCTTTAAAACAAGAGGTTTGTTGCTTTCAAGCAACACTTTTTTGTTTTCTTCTTTAATAACGTTGCTTTTTCTTTTTTGCCCCCCGTCGCCCTCGCTTGTTTCGGTCTTATCGATAGAATTGTCCTCCGCAACAACAATTTCGCCCTGATTTTCAAGCGTTACCATAACTTTAACCGCTCCAACCCCATCAGCTTTTGTCAAAATTTCTTCAAGCTTTTTTTCAAGAGTTGCCGTAAAGTCGCTTTGGCTTTTTTCGGCATTTTCCAAAACTGAAACTTTCTCCCCCTCCTTGTCGTCTTTTTTTAAAATATCGTTGCTTGTAACAATAAGAATAATGCCAACTGAAAGCATTATAACAAAATTTAAAACTGTCTTTTTTTCTTTGTTTCTGAAAAGTTCTTTAAAAAATTTCACATCTGTTCATCTCCCAATTCTTTAGGCAACACCGCATAAATATTTTTGATTGATTCATACAATTAAATTTATAACTTTAAAATAGTATTTCCGTTGCAAAAACTTGCAAATTGAAATATCAGCAAAAACAAAAAAGTTATAATTGTGCGGTATCGTCTTTAGTAGAATTTAACAACAAGAAACAATTCAAGTTTTTAATAAACATTCTCTCAACGTTTCATTATATGTATATTATCAAAAGATAAATTATAGAAGTCTGAAATAATATTTTTTATATTTTTTATAAATTCCGTTTCCCTTTCTTCTTCGTTTTTCTTTTTTTCAATTCTGAAAAAATTTTTTTCTTCTTCGTCAAGTCCAACAACAAGTTCAATTCTTTCAATTTCTAAACTGTCATTTTTCAAAATAAATTCAGACTCAAATACAACACAAATATTTTTCAATATTTTTTTCGACTGTTCTTCCAAATTTTGAACAAACTTTTTTCGTATAGCTTCTTTTTGCTTATCATCATAAAATTTTTCTTCGTTTTCAATAACAGCCCTTTCAAAATCATTGCCAATCGTTTCAAATCTATTTTGAAAATTAAAACCCCCCTCCCCAAAAATTTCAAAAGTCGGTTTCAAAATTATAACCATTAAAATAAATCCAATAACAAAGCGAACATAACCTCTATATTTTCCGTTCGGAACAATAATTTCGGCAAATGCCGAAAAAATTAAAAAAACAGCAATCCCTTTAATATATTCATATAAAAAAGACATCTCACTCCCCTCCTCACATTCCCGAAGCACTTATAATCATAATAACCGAAAAAATAAAAACAACGCTTGTCATAACAACAATGCTTAAAATAACTCCTGCGTATTTTCCCATATTGTCAATACACCCAACAATTCTTTTATCGCAAATCGGCTGAACAAGCGATGCCGTAAATTTATAAATAAAAATAATCGCAATAATTTTAATTATCGGAACAGAACATAAAATAATAATACCCAAAATAATTGCCGCACCAACGCCCGTTTTAACAACTCCCGCAAAATAAAAAAAAGAATCTATCGTCCCCGAAAAAACGTCTCCAACAACAGGAACCATATTAACAGCATATTTCGCCGTTTTGTTAAACAACATATTAACACTTCCCCCGCCAAGCCTCTGAAGTGATAAAATCCCCATAAAAATAATTGCACAGCCTTTAACAACCCAACTGACACAATTTTTAATCAAATTTGAAAAATTCGAAAGAACTTCCCTTTCGGATAAATAGTTCACAATTTGCATAACCGACGCAATAATAATAAGCGGAACAATAACGTTTTCAACAAGCATAATAATAATCTCCGAAGCAGATAAAATAACCGGAGAAAATAAATATGCACTTGTTGAACAGCCCGACATAACCAAAACACCAATTATAAGCGGAGTTGATGCTTTCATAATTTCCGAAATTTCAAAAACAGTTTCTTTCATAATCGATATGCAAATTGAAAATGATGAAAATAACAAAATAACCATAACAATATATGTAACATAAAATCCAAGTTCTCCTGTTTCTTTTCCTTGAAGTGAATTTGTAAGATTTTTTATAACCGCACTTAAAACGCAAATAATCAAAACATTTCTTATAATGTCAATATTTTCATAAACCTCATTAAAAATGGATTTAAAACAATAATTAATTATCCCCTTTGCCGATAGCTCAAGTTCTCCTGAAATAAATTTTTCTGCCGTCTTTCGAATATCAAAATCCTTCCCATATTCGCTGTTTTCAAAAATTTCATCAATCTCATTAAATTCCAAATCATCAAGATTTTGCCTAATAATTTCATCATTATCAGACGAAAAACAAAAATGCAAATTCCCAAAAACAATAAGCAAAAATATAACTACCCCACAAAAAATTTTTTTCATTTGTTTAAATCACCCCTTAATTCAAAACTTGTACTTTTTCAAATACCACTAAGGCATAATATCAAGTATCATTTCAACAAGCCCCATAAGAATTGGAGCCGACATAACCATAATAATAACTTTTCCCGCAAGTTCAATTTTTGAAGCAATGCTTCCCTCGCCTGCGTCCAAACAAATTTGAGAAGCAAATTGAGAAATATACGCAATTCCGATAATTTTCAAAACAACGTCAATATATTCAATATTTATGTCGCTTTTTGAAATAATTTTATAAAGCATTTGGACAACCGTTTCAATTTTGGGCAAAATCCCAATAAAAATAATAATTCCAACAATAACACTTATAAGAATTGAAATGCTCGGAATTTCCTTTTTTAAAATCAACGATAAAACCATACCAATAATACCAATAACAGAAATTTGAACAATATCCATAAATTAATCACCACCAAAATTAACAACATCAACCAAGCTGAAATAAAGTTTGAACTGTTTCAAAAAGTGTGCTTATGTATTGTATAATCCAAAATAACACAACAACAAGCCCTGCCAAAGTTGTCATCATTGCAAGTTCCTCCCGTCCCGCTCTAATGAGAACCTGATTTAAAACCGCAACCAAAATTCCAACCGCCGCAATCTGAAAAACAACCGTTATTTCCAAAAAAATCCCTCCTATATAAGAACAACCATAACAACAATCCCGCCAAAAAGTCCCAAACTTCCATACATTTTTTTATCCCTTTTCGACTTTTCAAAGAGTTCTGAAATTTTCAACTCAATATAGCTTAAAACAACTTCAATATTACTGCTTTGTTGCTTAACATCAAGATACCCCAAAGCCTTTCCAAATGAAATAAAATTTTCAATATCCTCATTTTCAAAATAACTGTATTTCAAATTTTCCAATAATACGTTTTTCCAAAGCTCCTCGGCATTTATATCACAATCCCCAAGCCTTTCGGAAAAATCTTTAAAAATTTTCCCCGCAGGACTATTAACTTTCGCTGAAACATTGCTCATTGCTTCCGCAAGCAGAGATAAATTAAATTTAATTTCAGCCATAAATAAAATTAAAGCTTTTTTCATTTCAACCAAATCATTCATACGATATTCGGTTTTAAAAGAATAATAAATCCCCAAAGCAATGCTCGAAATCAAAATAAATATGCACCCACCAAATTTCAAAATCATAAAATCCCTCCGGTCAATTAATAAAAATTTTCCAGCTAATCATTAATTTTAACAAAATCTTTGTCATAAACCCCCTCAAGCGTTCCCGAACCAAATTTATCGCTTAAAACAATGTATCTTTCAAAAATATTTTTTTGAAAAATTTTTTGAAAAATATAACGAGTTTTTAAATCCTCAATGTTGTCGGAATGAATTGTACAAATTATTTTAACGCCCGAATTAACCGCATCGCAAACAGCACAAACTTCCTCCTCGTTCCCAAGTTCGTCAAATGCAATAACGTTTGGCGACATAGCTCGCAAAAGCATATAAACAGCTTGTCCTTTTTTTCCGCCGTCAATAATATCAGTTCTCGGTCCAAGATTGTTTTGCTCTTCACCAAAAAAGCTTCCGCCAATTTCCGACCTTTCGTCAGCAACGCCAACCGTAACTCCTTTAAATTTCCCGTCAATGCCAAAACTTAACGTTCTTATAATATCCCTAAGCATTGTTGTTTTTCCACAGCAAGGTGGAGAAACAATAAGTGTGTGCATTATTTTTGGATAAACAATAAAATCAATAACTTTTTTGCAGCAACCGATAACTTCCCTCGGAATTCGAAAATTAAATCCCGATATATTTTTAATTGTTTTAATCTCTCCTCTTTCCAAAACCGCTTTCCCGCATATTCCAACCCTAACACCTTTTGGCAAAGGGATAAAACCTTGTTTAATTTCTTCTTCAAAAGCATATGTCGAATGTCTGCTTATAAGCTCCATAGTTTCACGCATATCCTCTCTTTTGGGGATATACGCCAAAGCTTGCCCGCAAACACCTTTTTCGTTAACAAACCACTCTTTTTCTCCTGCTTTCAAATACATAGGTTTATTAAGCCTAATTCTTATTTCTTCCGCAAAAGAAAAAATATCATTATCAACTTCTCCAAAAGCTTGTCTAATGTTTTTGCAAACATACCCCAAAAAAAATTCTTTAAAAGACTCCATAAAAAGCCCTCCTCTTCAAATGTAAATTTAAGTTTTTCAAGGCAATGCTTTAAATCTCTTTATATAAAATATATTGATTAAAAAATTTTTTAGAACAAATAAATATAACAAAAAATAATTATAAAAAAATAAAATCAAAGGATTGACAGATAAAAAAACCGGTGCTATAATCAAACCGTAAAAATTTTACCGACCGGTCAGTAAAATTTAAGACCCGTTTAATTCAATATAATAAATACAAATCTCGGAGGTAGCTATGGAAACAAAAAAAATAAATAAAACAAAACAAAAAATCCTAAACTCGGCAGAAAAGCTTTTCTCTGAAAAAGGCTTTGATACAACAAGTATCGATGATATAACAAAAGCTGCCGAAACAACAAAATCTTTGTTCTACTACTATTTCAAAACAAAAAACGATATACTCTATTATCTGATGAAATCAAAAATAGAAAACACAATAAAAACACTTGCCGAGCAAAAAAGCAACGGATATTTGCCAAGCAGTAAAGAAGAAATTTACAACAACTGTATAACATTAATAAAAGAAAATGAAAACATATTTAAAATAGCAATTTTTGAACTTTTAAAAACAAATAACAAAAAAAACATAATATTGGAACTCCCAAAAGAAATTTTCGCAGAGTTCAAAGATATTTTTGTTTTCACAAAAGAAGAACAACTTGACCTTCTTCTAATCGTAATAAAAATAGCAACTTTTTGGGCATTGCGAAAAAGTATATGCGAAATTTTTAATATAGATGAATTTGAATTTGAAAATAAATATATTAAAAATATGCAGTTTTAAAAAAAACAACATATTTTTAATATATTTATAAAATTATAATTGGAGGTATCTCAAATGACGTCAAAAATTAAACCTTTTATATCAATATTATTCTCTCTGACATTCTTATTAAGCGGTTGTGAAAAGGAAGTTGTCGAAAACCCCGAAATAACAACCGTAAACGCATTTTCAGCTGTTGCAAAAGATTACGAAAACAGCGTTTCATATTCCGGCTATTCTTCGGCAGACGAATTAAAAAGATTTAGCTTCGAACTTTCCGGAAAAATAAATAAAGTTCTTGTCGAAAAAGGCGATGTTGTAAAAGTTGGTCAGGTCATTGCAACTCTCGACACAGAATCTATACAAATGGCAGTTGATAACGCAAACGAAAATATAGCACTTGCAAAAAATAAAATCTCCCAAATAGACAGTTCAATAAAAGAAATAAACATCGGTCTCGAAGCTGAAAATTTAACTTTGAAAAAAGCACAAACAGGAATTGATGCCGAAAAAATATCGCTTGAAAAAACAAAAGAAACATATAATTCATCAATAAGCAAAATACAACTTAAATATGATAATGCAAAAACAACATATGAAAACACGCAAACCCTTTATAACGGTGGCGTTTGTGACAAAACAACGCTTGATAACGCAAAGCTTGCGTTCGACACCGTTTCGGAAGAACTTGCAAACGCAAAACAGTCAATGGAACGAGATGTAAGCCTTCAAGAGAAAAAAATTGAAAATCTTGAAAACGATTATTCTCTTCAAGAAACAAAAATAAAAGATATGGAAAACAAACTTGAACAGGCAAACATTCAAAAACAAGCTGCCCAAATTGCCGTAAATCAGGCACAAATCTCGCTTGAACAAAACACAAAATATTTAACCGATTCATCGCTCAAATCAACAATCGACGGCTATGTTGTTGAAACCCCAATGAAATCAGGCGAAGTAACGAGTGCCGGAACGCCTGTCGTTGTTGTAAAAAGCGGTGCAGAAGTTATAAATGTGGCTGTTCCAACTGAAGATTATTCAAAATTCTCAGTCGGAATGGAAGCAAAATTAACGCAAGATGAAAAAGAATGTTACGGCAAAATAACATCAATAGATTTATATCCTGATGAAACAACAAGAACATATAATATGAAAATAACGCCAAACGAAAACAAAGCATTTGCACTCGGAAGCCTTATAAATGTAACAATTTCTCTAAGCAAACAAAATTCCGTATTTGTTCCAATGAGTAGCATAATAAGTGCAGACGGAATTGATTATGTCTATTGTATAACAAAAAATGCAAACAATGAAAATGTTATAACAAGTCAAAAAATAACAATAGAAAATGCCGAAGGCGAAAACGTCTGCATATCCGGTATAAACAGCGGAACGTTAATAGTTGCCGATGAAGTTAAAAATCTTCGTGAAAATCAAATTGTAAATATAAAAGAGGAGTGATTGTTTTGGAAAAAAAAGGATTAATATATAACCTCATAGCAAAAAGAAAAGCAACATTTGCAATAGTTATAATTCTTTTTATAATCGGCGGAATTTGTTTTAATATAACCCCAAAACAACAATATCCGATAATTCAGTTGCCAATGGTTATAATAACAACTGTTTATCCCGGTGCGTCGCCCTCCGATATAGAAGAACTTATAACATCAAAAATAGAAGATGAATGTATGGAAACCGAGGGGTTCGATAATGTAAAAAGCGATTCATACAACAGTATAAGCGTTGTAAAAGTTTCCTTTTCAAAAGATTTAAGTGCAGACGACCTACAAGATAAAATAGATAAATTAAGAGTAAAAATCGATGCCTTAAAAGAAAACGAACTTCCAAGTGGAATAACGTCCCTAACATATAACGATAATGCTTTCGAAACTTGTGGCTTAATTCTTTCATTCACAGGCAAAAACAAATCGAACGAAGAATTAAATCAGCGTGCCGAAGCGTTAAAAGATGAAATTGCAGGAACTGACGGTGTTGTCAGAACCGAAGTTGAGGGCGAACTTGAACAGCAAGTTAAAATAACTGTAGACCCTTCAAAATTAAACCACATTCCCGTTTCATTAACAGAGCTTTCAAATATAATTTCATACCAAAATTCAACAATTCCTGTTGGAACAATAGAATTTGATAATAACGAAATGTACATAAATTCTTCCGGAAAACTTGCAAATCTCGAAGAAATCAAGGATATAATTATATATATAAACAGCGAAACTGGTGCAGTTGTAAAACTTCGTGATGTTGCAACGGTTGAAATGGAAGAAAACAAAGACAGCAAAAAATACAGCTATAACGGTGAAAACGCCGTTGTGTTAAGCGTTTTCTTCGATGAAGATGTAAATATTCTTGAAACGGGCGACTCTGTTTTAAATATTGTAAATAAATATAAAGAAACTCTTCCAAGCGACATCGAAATAAATAATATAGTTTACCTTGCCGATGACGTAAATTCATCGATAAATGATTTTATAGAAAATCTAATCGAAAGTGTTTTAATAGTTTTGGTTGTTGTAATGATTGGAATGAGCGTTATAAACGGAAGTATAGTTGCTTTTGTAATCCCCTTAACCATTTTCCTAACATTTATAACAATGCCAGTTTTCGATATAGATGTACAATTTGTTTCCCTTGCCTCGCTGATAATAGCTCTCGGTATGCTTGTCGATAACGCAATAGTTGTAAGCGATGCCATACAAGTTCGAATAGATAACGATGAAGATAAACTTTCCGCCTGCATAAACGGAACAAAAGAAGTTGCCGTTCCTGTGTTCTCCTCAATGCTCACAACAGTTGCAATATTCTGCGTTTTCTATATGCTTCCCGGAACAATGCGAAGATTTGTTTTCAGTTTGCCAACAATCGTTATCGCCGCCCTAATATTCTCATATATCGTTTCAATGCTTATAACACCGATTATGTGCTATATGTTAATGAAAAAATCAAATTTAAAAAAGCAAAGAAAAGAACTTATTCGAAAATTCTTTTCAAAGCTTCTTCAACTTGGTTTGCGTTTCAAATTCATAACTTTGTTAATTGCAATATTATGTGTTGCATCAAGCACATTCTTCCTTTCAAAACTCGATTTGGAGCTTGTTCCAAATTCAGATAAAATGTTGCTTGATATAAACATTGAAACCGATAATTTATATGATATACGAAAAACGGAAGATGCTGTAAATACAATAGCGGAAATAGTTAAAAATGAGGAAAATATAGAATATTACCTTTCTGCAATAGGCGGACGTATTCCAAAATATGATTTCACATCTCTCCCCTCAACCGACTCAACAAATACAGGAAGCTTTGTTGTAAAATTAAAGGACACCGGCGATATGACAAAAGGCGAATATTGCCAATATCTCGAAAATAAGTTAAAATCGGCAGTTTCTGCAAGAGTAACCGTAAAAGAAATCGGAATAATTCCAAAATCAAGCGAATTAATTCAATTAAACATTTGCGGAAATGATATGGACAACATAAACACAGCCGCAATTCAAGCAGAACAGCTTTTAAAAGAAAATAAAGATGCAAAAAATGTTTATGCCGACACAAAAACAAAAGCATATAATTATTACATAGACTTAAAAAATGACTCGTTAAATTCCTGCGGTCTGACAAAAGGTGAAGTTCAAAACGAATTAAACATCGCAATGATGGGAAGAACCGTAACAAATTTCAGAAAAGACAGCAAAGAATATCCGATAGTTTTAAAATCTTCCGCTTCAACAACCGATGCTCTCAAAAATTTAGAAATAAAATCTTCAAGAACAAGCGGAAAATATAAATTATCTCAAGTTGCAAATATAAACTACACAGCCGATTACAATAAAATATCACACTTCAACGGAAAACGTTGTGTAACATTATCTGCAATTCCAAACACCGGAAAAAGTGCCGTTGAAATACAAAACAAATTAAAATCACAGTTAGACTCCACTGATTTAAAAGGTGTAACAATCGAATATGAAGGCGACAGCGATATGTTTGAAGAAATTATGTCAGCATTAATAACAGGTGCAATATTAGGAATGTTAGCGATATTTTTAATACTATATCTTCAATTTTATTCTGTTATGCGAAGTATAATAATTTTCATAACAATACCGTTTGCCTTAATAGGTTCATCAATCGGTTTGTATATTTTCAACGAAAACCTTTCAATGTTCGCAATATTGGGAATAATAAGCCTTATAGGTGTTGTTGTAAACAACGCAATCGTGCTTGTTGATTATATGGATAATGAACTCGCTCAGGGCGTTTCATCTGCAGAGGCGTGTAAAACTGCCGTTGATAAAAGATTCAGACCCATAATTTTAAGCACATCAACAACAATTCTCGGCTTAATCCCCCTCGCCTTTTCTGGAAATATATTGTTCAAAGGTCTTGCAATAGCTTTTATGTGCGGTCTTTCAACATCATTATTCTTCACACTTATAGTAATACCTGTAATATACAGCTTAACAATTAAAAAGCTTCCAAAAAAAGAATAATATGCAAAAACAGACTTGTTAAAATGGCATAACCTGCCAATAAAACAAGTCTGTTTTTTTTAATTAATAATTTTTAAATTATTTAAATTGAAATTTATCATCAAGTGATTTCTGGAAAACTTCCGATGAGTCTTTTGCAGTAACATTTCCGTCTTGGTCAACATCATAATTTGAACCGTCATTGTCTGTTTTTTCAAGAACATAATTCAAAATAATAACCGCATCGTTCGCTGTAATGTTTCCGTCAAAATCCGCATCACCCTTAATTAAATTGCTTTGTCCAACAGAAACATTAAACACAACCGGCTCCGCATTGTCTATATATGCCGTAACCGTTGCCGTTCCATTGCCAACTCCCAAAACAGAAACAGTTGCATATCCGCTTGAAGAGTCAACTTTTGCAGAACCGCCCAAAACAGTTACAACGGAATTATCTGAAGAAACAAAGTAAACTTTTGATAAAACATCTTTAGGCAAAACCGAAACAGTTATATTTTCAGTTTTTCCAACGCTGTTTATAACAACGTCTTTGCTTCCAACCATGTTAACCGATTCCGCATAAACCGTATCATCTTGTTCCGCTTCTTTAAATTTCATATTTGAAAGTGTAAACACAATTTCAATTTTCTTTGGATTTGTAACAGTTTTAAAATTGCAAGTGTAGCTCGAAACAGAAACTTCGCTAACATCACAACCGTCATAACCGTTAATCGGGCCTCCTGTGTCAAACACTCTTGAGCTGTTAACAGCCTCTTTCGGCGTTTTTTGAGTAACCGTCAATTCTGTTCCGTCAACAATAACTTTGTCATATTTAATACTGCATTTTTCAAGAGGCGACTCCGTTGCATCTCCGTTTGTAACAGCCAAATCTTTAATATATATGGCGGTAAGATTTTTAATTGCCGAAACTCCTGCTTTGCTTCCTCCGCTTGACAAATCCTGTGCAAGGTCAAAAGTTAAAGTATATTGCCCCTCGCCCGAAACTCTAACACTCTTTCCAACTTCGTTTCCATAATATTTAAGGGAATTGTCGTTATATAAAACATTCGCTGCCAAATCAATATAATTTTTCGTTCCTTTTTCGGAAACATTAACCATAACAGCTTTTGAAACACCGCTTGAAGCTGTAACCGTAACACAAGCAAAGCCTTTTGAAACAGCAACAATCTTTCCAATAGGTGAAACTGTAACAATATTTTCATCTGAAGATTTATAACTTAAAAAATTATTTTCCCCAAAATTTGAAACATTCGCATCGATATATTCATATTCTCCAACTTCAAGTTGATAATTATTTTTTGCAAGTTCAATATCATCAACTGTTGATTTTGAATTTGCAAAAACGTTTACAACAATGCTTTTTTTTGCAGAACCGCTTTGAGAAAAAGCATTAATTGTTGTTGTTCCAATGCCTTTCGCTCTAATTTTACCTCGATAAACAGTTGCAATATTTTCATCATCACTTGACCACAAAACAACATCATTTGAATTTGACGGCAAAGCTGTTGCCGAAACAACCGCATTTTCACCAATTACCATATCAACGCTTTCTTTGTCAAGAGTTATTTCAGAAATTGAATTAACCGAAGGTTTTTTAACAATGGTTGAAACGTCTCCCGAAAGGTATGTCCCTCTTATAAGGCCGTCTGTAACTTCTTTTTCAATAGGCTTGCAGTTTTCTCTGTCAATAATTGAAAAACTATAATCAGCCGGTGTTCTTGTTCTGTCAAACCACCCTTGGTCCCAATAGCAAGGAACAATCATTCCTGCGTTTTTACACGACCTGTTAAAAATTTCAATGTAATATGCTCTTTCTGACGGATTGTTTTTGTTTATACAACCAAACTCTCCAACAATAACAGGAACCCCCTTATCTGACCAAGTTGTTCCCAAAACTTTAATTTTTTTAATCATATCGGAACAATCCGATAAATTACAAACCGTTGAAGTCATATTTTCGCCCATATAAAATCCACTCGGACCAGCATAAATATGTGCAGCAACAAAAATTCTGTCCGAAACCGTATCTTTTGGAATAGAAAAATTATATCTCGAATCTGTAACGGCACTCGGCAAAGCATAATGCCCCGGAACAGAAAGCCACCTTTTTGCATTGTTCGAACCCGTAGACCTAACAACATTTGTAAAAATCTGATTCATATTCATAATTATCGGATTATCATACAAAACATCTGCTGTTGCGTTTGTTCCGCTTGTAACTTCGTTCATAGACTCAAAAATCAAATGCTCGTCATAGTCTTTAAATCTTTCCGCAATGTTTCTCCAAACACATTCAAATTCTTCATAAACAACATCAATATTCTCTTCGGCAACTCTCAACCAACCCGATTGCTCCGCACCGTCATGATGAATATTAATAATGCTGTACATATCAAGTGAGTTGCAATAATCAACAATGTCTTGAACTCTGCTAATCCATTTTTCATTAATTTTATATCCGTTTTTTTCGTCAATCATAGTTCCCCATGTAACAGGAATACGAACAGTGTTTATTCCCATATCGTGAACAGCTTTAATCATATTTTTGGTTGTAACGGTTGACTGCCACGCTGTTTCGTTCGGCGTAAATCCGGAATGCCCGTCCATAGTGTTTCCAAGGTTCCAGCCCGAACCCATTTCAAAAACCATATCTTTCGGCGACAAAACCCTAAACGTTGCAGGATTTCCGCTTTCCGAAGAAGAAACAAAAACAAGATTCGATTTAACTTTTTCAAGCTCAGCACGTGCCGAAGAATATTCCTCGGCAGTCAAATCCGAATTATATTTTGATTTTGCGGTTGCCAAAGCAGTTTGAAAAGTTTTCCAAGATTGTTCGGTATATTTTGAAGATGACATTTTGTCGCAATAATCCAAAGATAATTTAAGTTTTTCTTTTTCGCCTGTTTCTGTAACATCAAGTGCCGTACTTTCACAAGTTGGAACTTTAAAGCCCTTTGGATAAACCGCACCGTTGCTAAATTTAACACCCAAAATTTCACAATCGGTATCAACAGTTCCGGTTTTAACATCAATAGTAATCTTCTTTTGTTCATCAGCAGAAAGTGCACTTCCTCCCGACGCCAAAGTTGTATTCAAATTAACATTTGGAAAAACATAATTTCCTGTTCCCGCTTTTCCAACAATTCCGTCTTGAATATAATATCCTCCGCTTTTAACTGTGCAAGCAGAAGCTTGCAAATATTTGCTTGATGCTTTTCCTGTTCTGTCCGTTCCCAAAGAAACCGCAGCATTAAGCCAGGAAAACTTATGTGCATTTGTAATTTTAACATAAATTGCAACCTTATTCGAACCAAACCAATTGCAATTGGCAGTTGCCAAATCTTCTTCGGTTAAAGTTGAAATAATTTTCAAATCTGTTTTTGCATCGTCCTCTGTTAAAACTTCGCCAAAAACAGAAAAACCGCAAAACATAGATAAAAACATAGCAACCGTTAAAACAGCAGAAATAAATCTTTTTTGTTGTTTAAAAAAATAGTCCATAGTTAACCTCCTTATAAATAATTTAACAAGACAAAAACACTAATCTTACATTTATAAGTATATACTAATATGCAATTTTTTACAAGCAAATGTGTAATCCACAAAAATATTTTGTAACATTCTCAATATTCTCGCAATCATTTTTGTGCATTTTTAACATAAATAAGCACCTTTCAACATTTTCACAAAACAAAAAGCTTGCAAACAAAATCACCTGCCCACAAGCTTATAATTTAAAATATAAAAAATTATCCGCTTAAAATGCTACTCCGTAGCTTTCGCTACTCGCCTAACGCATTTCCCCTCTCGGGGTCGCTTCATTTTTTTATTTCCTATTTGATTTCTTATAATTTTTATTACAAGAAACAATCTGCGGAATAACAAAAAATTATCCGCTTAAAATGCTACTCCGTAGCTTTCGCTACTCGCTTAACGCATTTCCCCTCTCGGGGTCGCTTCATTTTTTTATTTCCTATTTGATTTCT
>CAZHGC010000006.1:31944-112159 GCA_964531385.1 uncultured Lachnospiraceae bacterium
TATAATTTTACTAAATTTTATATTTATTAAGAACTTTTAAATATTGTTCTTTTATCTCTTTCATTTCATCAACAGTTAAATCGTTTGGACGCTCCAATAAAGAAAGCAACCACTTTGCAAGTTCATTACACATCGAAATTTTGGGATTTTTTATAAAATCAGGAAAGTAATAATAAATTTTTTCTTTCATAGCCCCAAAAATATCCGGAATAAAATCAAATTTAACAAAAATATTATCCAACATATTTAAATAAAAATATTGAATAAACTGCCACTCAAGCCCCTCTCGCATAACTTCAAAAGCCCCTCGCTTTTTATATTCTTCAACTTTTAAAATTTCTGCATTAAGCCTGTCAAGGTGATGATACGCATTTCTCATTGTAACAATCGAATGTGGATTAAACGCATAATGATAAATTATTTTATCAACAATACATAAATTTTTAATGTACAACGATAAAACACTTGCCCAATAATTATCTTCATAGGTTATGTTTTCGGGGAAATACACATCATTTTCAACTATTATGCTTCTTTTATATATCGCCGACCAAATTCCTCCCAAATTTCCATTAACACCAACATTCGGCGTATCTGTAATATAAAATCCGCCTTTTTGCTCAAAATTATAACAAATATCCGTAACAGTATATTTCGATGTATCAATCGGCCGCCTAACTTTGTCATAAATATGCTTTCCTCGAACCATATCATATTTAAAATCTTTCGTTCTGCTATATAAGGTTTCAAACATATCAAGTTCAACCCAATCATCGGAATCAACAAACCCTATATATTCACCCTCTGCAAGAGCAATTCCAACGTTTCTTGCCCCGCCCTGTCGCATATTGTTTTTATACGAAACAATAATTATCTCTTCGGGATACTTTTCTTTCCATTCCTGCATTTTTTTAAAAGTTCTGTCCGTTGAAGCATCGTCAATCAAAATTATTTGTAAATGTTCCAAACCCATTGTTTGATTAACCAACGAATTTAAACATTGGTCAAGATATCTCCCAACATTGTAACAAGGAACAATAATGCTTATGTAAATATCTCGTTTTTCGCTACAAGAAAAAATCTTTAAATCTTCAATATTCTGTAAATCTTTAGATTTAAAAGACGGTTCTTTAATATTTTCATTTTTAATAAACATAAATACAACCTCTCAAAATATAAATTTTAATCGTCGTTAGATTTCGAATTTTGAAGTGCAACAACAACTTGTAAATACACTTCTTTTATTTTTTCCAATTCTCCAACAGTCAAACTCCCCGGAATTTCCAACAATGAAAGCATTTTCTTTGAAAATTCATCACATTTCAAAACTCTCGGATTTTCTTTAAAATTTGGAAAATAATAACAAATCTTCTCTTTCATAAATCCAAAAATATCCGGTATAAAATCAAATTTAACAAATACGGTATACAACGTATTCAAATAAAAATATTGTATAAACTGCCATTCAAGCTCATCGTGCAAAACCAAAAAAGCTCCTCGCTTTTTATATTCTTCAACTTTCAAAATTTCCGCATTAAGCCTGTCAAGGTGATGTAAAGAATTTTTGCTCGTAACGGTTGAATGTAAATTATAAAAATAATTATAAACAATCTTATCAACAATACATAAATTCTTGATATACAAAGATAAGATACTTGCCCAATAATTATCTTCATAAGTTATATTTTCGGGGAAATACACATCATTTTCAACTATTATGCTTCTTTTATATATCGCCGACCAAATTCCTCCCAAATTTCCATTAACACCAACATTCGGCGTATCTGTAATATAAAATCCGCCTTTTTGCTCAAAATTATAACAAATATCCGTAACAGTATATTTCGATGTATCAATCGGCCGCCTAACTTTGTCATAAATATGCTTTCCTCGAACCATATCATATTTAAAATCTTTCGTTCTGCTATATAAGGTTTCAAACATATCAAGTTCAACCCAATCATCGGAATCAACAAACCCTATATATTCACCCTCTGCAAGAGCAATTCCAACGTTTCTTGCCCCGCCCTGTCGCATATTGTTTTTATACGAAACAATAATTATCTCTTCGGGATACTTTTCTTTCCATTCCTGCATTTTTTTAAAAGTTCTGTCCGTTGAAGCATCGTCAATCAAAATTATTTGTAAATGTTCCAAACCCATTGTTTGATTAACCAACGAATTTAAACATTGGTCAAGATATCTCCCAACATTGTAACAAGGAACAATAATGCTTATGTAAATATCTCGTTTTTCGCTACAAGAAAAAATCTTTAAATCTTCAATATTCTGTAAATCTTTAGATTTAAAAGACGGTTCTTTAATATTTTCATTTTTAATAAACATAAATACAACCTCCCAAAATATTGCTCAAAACATACCAACCAACAGCCGATATAACCTCAGTGTTTTTGTAACAACAATTGCAAACAAAAGCTCTTTTCTTTTTTGCAAAAACATAGCCAAATCAACACAATCGACAAAATAACATACATATTATACATTTTTTCAAAGCACACGTCAACAACCGTCTGCCATTCTTTATAAATCCCAACCTATCATCATCAAATTATTTGTCAATTTTGCAAAATCAAAATCCAAAAACATTTACTAAGCTTTGAACATTTAAAAACAACTCAACAAACATAAAATTTCAAATTAATTTGCCTAAAAAGGGATTTAGCCCAATATTAAAAATATTGGGCTAAGGAGAGGAGTATCTATATCAAATAAAAACTGGTATCCATAAATTATATAGGGAAATCAATCCCAATTTTAAAAATTATTCGACGTATCTTTCAAAAGTTTAACATCAAGTGTATATTTAATCTGTCCGTTTCGAATAATTTTAACTTCAACAACATCACCAACGTGACATTTTCTAACAGCTTCGGTAAGCTGAACAGGTGTAAAAACAGGATTTGAATTAAATCCGGTTATAATATCTGAAGGCTCAATTCCCGCAAAGTCTGCTGGGCTTCCTTCAACAACGCTTTTAACCAAAACGCCTGTTTGAGGAAGATTGTTCGCCTTTGCAATATCTTCCGAAATTGCAACAACACTAACACCCAAATATGGCATTTCATCATTGTTCATTATTTCTTCAATAATTGGCTTTGCAACATTTGACGAAATGCTGTAACCAACCCCTTCAACAGTATAATAGGCATATTTTGCGGTATTAATTCCAATAACTTCGCCGTTTTTGTTTATAAGAGCGCCTCCGTCGTTACCAACATTAATAGCAGCATCTGTTTGAATAACGCTCAAGCTGTCGCCTTGTGAAACTTGAATATCTTTTTGAACAACACTAACAATTCCTCTTGTTGCCGAATTGCCGTTTCCAAAAGCGTTTCCAATTGCAACAACGCTGTCACCAACATTTAATTTATCAGAATTGCCAAAATAAGCATTTCTAACCGAAGTTACACCAATATTCTTCAAATCTTCTTTTTTAACTGCAACAACCGCAATATCAGAAACTTGATGTTTTCCAACAAGCCTTGCTGAAACAACCTTATCTCCGTCAAGAGAAACACTAACGTTTTTAGCTCCCGAAATAACGTGATAATTTGTAACAACGTAAACATTTTCGTTGGTTTGATAAAAAATTATACCTGAACCCATATTTTCCGAATTTTCAGAATTATTGAAAATATCCATTTGATTGTTTTCCGAAGTTGCTTTAATTGAAACAACCGATTTGCTGACATTAACAATTGGGTTTTCATCTTTTGCATCAGCCTTTTCAAAATTTCCAAAAAAGCCGTTTTCATCATAAGAATTTATATATTTTTCAATTTTAGGAATTCCATAACCAATTCCAAAACCAATAATGTTTCCACAAATAACTGTAATCAAAGCCGTAACCGTAACTTTAAAAACAATTCTGTTTTTAAGTTTCCTGCTTCCGGATTTTTTCTTTTTCATTCTGTCATCAACATTATTGCCACTTTGAAAATTTTCCATACCTTGTTGGTTAAAATTTTCAAAATTTTTATTTTGTTCGGACTCCAATTCATCAAAATTATTATTCGAACCATTTTCCGAAAAATTATTACTATCCATATCAGATGCCTCCATCAAATCAATAAATAATGAAGCGGAAGAACTAATATACTTACATTATAAATTGAATATTTGAATAAATTATGAACATAATGTTAAATTAATTAAAACTTTGCATTTGCGTCCATAAGCGTTGCTGTAACCGACATAGGCTCATAACCATTTCTTATAATATCGATTTTAACTTTGTCCCCAACTTTACATTTGCTTATAGCACTTGAAAGCTCTTCCATAGTTGAAGTTTTAATGCCGTTAATGCTTGTAATAATATCGCTGTATTTAAGACCTGCGGCTTTTGCGGCACTTCCCTCTTCAACACCTTTAATAAACACACCTTTTGTTCCAATGTTGTACATTGAAATAAAATCATCTGACATAGTAAATCCAACAATACCAAGATAAGGTTTTGCAATAGTTCCGCTAACAATAAGTTCATCGGCAATTGCTTTAACCGAAGTTGACGGAAGAGCATAACCTGTTCCCTCAACAGTACTTCCCGAAAGTTTCGCTGTATTCATTCCAATAATTTTTCCTGTTGAATTAACCAAAGCACCACCACTATTTCCGGGGTTAATTGCTGCATCTGTCTGCAAAACGGTAAGTTTCTTTCCGTCAATATTAACTTGTTTGTTCTGTGCACTTATAATTCCTTGAGTAACTGTCTTTCCTTGTCCAAGAGCATTTCCGATTGCAAGAACATATTCGCCAACTTCAACCTTGTCTGAATCGGCAAATTCCGCAACTTTATAATTTTGAACGTTTGCCGAATTGAGGTCGGTTTTAAGAACAGAAATAACCGCAATGTCAGATTGAGCATCTTTTCCAACAAGCTTTGCCGGAACTTGCTCTGTTCCCGTTATTGAAATGTTAACTGTTGTAGCACCGTCAATAACGTGATTGTTTGTAACTATATAAATTTTTTCGTTGTCTTCTTTATAAATAATTCCCGAACCCGAACCGGTGTTTTCATAAACTTGGTTAAAAAAGTCAGTTTGCTGTGTTTTAATCGATATGTTAACAACCGAACTGCTTGCATTTTTAACAATTCCGATAATTTCATTGTTGTCACCAACAGACATTCCCTCCGCATCGGGAATTTCTTGAAATTTAAAATCAACATAGTCTGATTGCTCCGGAATAATGTTTTCGGAAGTTTTAACCCCCATAGCAACGCCAAAGCCAATGGAACAGCCCAAAATTGCAACAGTTGTGCAAGCCGCAACAGCACGTCTTGAAAATTTACTCTTTTTCTTTTTGTTATTCACAGTAACAATTTGAATAGGAGATTGAACATTTTGCTCGTTTACTTTTTGTTCAAAATTTCCGCTTGAATAAGTTTCGTTATAATTCATCGAAGCATTATTTTTATTTTGAACATTTTCAAAAGCTTCGTTATTAGGTCTGTCAAAAGTTTCAACTTCCGAAATATTATTAATGCTCATTCCTTGAGAATTATAAATTCTGTAACCACTTTCATCGGAAGAATTGTTTTCTATGTTTTCAAATGAATTATTTTCTGTATTTTCATTTTCGTTGGCAAATTCGTTATTTTTTTCAAATTCGTTCATAATTATTACCTCCAAAAAATTTGTTATCAAATTTTATTTTTTATTTGTCTTTTTCTTTCTTACAAGTTCAGTATACCTCACTATTTTGAATAAAATATGTCCATTATGTAAACAATGGTTAATTTTAGATTAATAAAATTAAAATATGATTAATAAAATAGAATATGGCACATATTACAAAAATAACGGAGGTACAACAATGAAAATATTTTTAGACCCCGGTCATGGCGGAGACAATCCCGGAGCAATTGCCGCAACAGGCCTTGAAGAAGCAACTGTAAACTTAGATGTTGCACTTCGAACAGGAGAAATTTTAACTTCTCGTGGTTATGAAGTTAATTATTCCCGAACAACAAATGTAAACGTAAGCCTTGCCCAAAGAGCACGCCTTGCAAATCTTTGGGAAGCCGATTATTTTGTAAGCATACATTGTAATTCGGCAACAAACACAACATACAACGGAACAGAATCTTTCTATTATAGAAAAGGAACTGTTGCCGAAAGATTTGCCGAAACAGTCAACACCTCGTTGGTTCGCCAAATAGAACTTGTCGACTTGGGCGTAAAAGAGAGAAATCTCGCTGTTTTAAGATTAACATTAATGCCAGCAACCCTCGTTGAACTTGCATTTTTATCAAATCCACGTGAAGCACAGCTTCTTGCAACAAGTTCATTCCGTCAAAATTGTGCAATAGGCATATCAAACGGAATAATCCAATTTACAAATTAGCCCGCTTTACCAAATTTGAGAAATCTAATTTCATTGCTTAAAGTCTTCATATTTCATTTTATCAAAAAATAAACATTTCTTCAATCCGTTTGCAAATAAAAATTGTCAAAATAAATATTAAAAATAATATTGTATAATTTTTATTACAAAAAACAATCTGCGGAATAATAAAAAATTCTCCGCTTAAAATGCAGTTCCATAGCTTTCGCTACTTGTTTAACACATTTCCCCTCTCGGGTTGCTACAAATTTTTTATTTCCGAATTTGATTTCTTATAATTTAATTATAACATTTTTTAACTACCATTTTTCAAATTTAAAAAGGTGGTGCAAAAAAATTTATTTTTCGCACCACCCTTCGCAACAGAGGAATAAATTAATTAAAATTTATTTTGTATTTGATGTATGTTTTTTTCGTTCAACAAATCTTCCCATAAAAAATGCAATTATTCCAACACCAATGCCTGTTTGAACGCAGAACAAAAGACTTTCGATTTCTCCGGGAAGTTCTCCGCCAAGAATTTCTTCCAAAACAGGAGTTGCCCAAGGCTCATACTCACCCGCAATTTCTTCAACCATTACGCTTCCCGCATCATCAGAACCGCCAAATTCGGCACTTTTATCAATGAAAAATGGAACAACGGCTATAATTACAGTTAAAACTAAAAGTATTACAACAAGTTTACTGTCTTTTTTCATTTAATTTTCCTCCTTTGAAAAATCCAAGAGTGTTAAGCTCAGATTTTGCATATGATTCAAGCCCAATCATTACAATAACTGTTAAAATTCCTTCGATGATTGCAAGAGGAATTTGAGTTGGTGCAAAAACGCCAAGGAATTTTACAGCAGATTCCCAAACGCCACCGTCACTTGCAGGATATGCCAATGCAAGCTGAATACTTGTTACACAATATGTGAAAAGGTCTCCCAATGCAGCCGCAAGGAATATTCCAACTCTTTTATTAATTTTGATTTTTCCGCAAATTTTATAAATCACATATGAAAGAATTGGGCCGGCTATTGCCATTGAAAATGTATTTGCACCCAATGTTGTTAAACCGCCATGAGCAAGGAGAATTGCCTGGAAAAGCAAAACTATAATTCCCAAAATTGCAACAGGGAAAGGTCCAAACAAAATTGCACCCAAGCCTGTTCCCGTCATATGAGAACAGCTTCCGGTAACAGACGGAATTTTTAACGAAGATATTACAAAAACAAATGCTCCTGCAATTGCAAGAATTGTTAAAAGTTTTCTGTCATTTTTTAAGATTTTCTTTATGAAGAAAAATCCTGCGATTAAGAATGGAATGCAAATTACACTCCAAACAACACAATAACCGACAGACAAGTAGCCTTCCATTATGTGCATTGCACTCACTGTTGGAATTACTCCAAACATAATTGCAAAAACAACGGAAGCTTTTAAAATTTTCTTTTGAATTTCAGACATAGATAAAACCTCCAAATAAAAAATTTAGTAATCTGAAAAATTATATTGCAATTAAAGGCAGTAGCTTTAAGGCGGGGTTGCCTTAAAAATTGGGGGTTATTTATTCCTCTGTAAATTTTTTTTTGGAAAATAAAAAAGCCAAACACAAGAAATGTCGGCACACCAAAAAAGACTTTTAAAGTCAATTTATACACCCGGCTATCGCTCGTAACCTATGCAAGAACATTAAAAGGCAGGTCTTCTGACTTAGGCATACGTTTGCTTTCGCCTTCCCGAAAAAAACAGTGGCATTTTGAAAGAAAACTGTCCAATACAGCGGCGGGACCGTTGAGGATTCAAACCTCATTCCCTATTATCCTATACTTATTTAAAATAATATAGGCACCTTTTAAACTATTTAATTTTCAGATTTTTAAGAAATGAAATTTAAGATTTTATATCTTAAATTGTACAATAAAATTATACATTGGAAAACGAATGTTGTCAATAATTGGAGAAAACATTAAACAACTTTTTAAATTCTGTAACATCTGTCGGAAAAAAGTCGTTTTTGACAATATTATTTTCTATTAATGTTTCACAAACAGAACGAAGAACAGGTTTTGTTAAATTCGCTTCTTTTAAAAGAGCATCATTTTTAAATATTGTTTTTGGACTGTCATCTGCAATTACAGTTCCTTTTTTGAACACCAAAACTCGATTTGCCCACCTATATGCAAAATCCACATCATGTGTTGAAATTAAAATTGTTTTTCCGGAGTCTGATAATTTTTTCAAAACTTCTTCAAAAAGTTCTGAATTTACAGGGTCTAAAGCGGCAGCCGGCTCATCAAATATTATAATTTCAGGTTCCATTGCTATTATATCAGCTATTGTTACACGTTTTTTTTCGCCTCCGCTTAAATAATGTGGAGGACGGTCTCTTAATTCATTTATTCCCATATATGAAATTGCGTTGTTAACTCTTTCAATTATTTCATCTTTTGGGAGTTTCATATTTGCCGGACCAAAAGCAACTTCAGAAAAAACGGTTGAGGCAACTATTTGGTTTTCAGCATCTTGAAAAACAATTCCAACATTTTTTCGTAATTCGTTCAAATTGTTTTTTTCAATTTTTGTACCTTTTAAAATTATTTCTCCACCAAAATTCAATACCCCATTCAGGCAAAGAAAAAATGTTGATTTTCCTGCACCGTTTGCACCAACAACAGCAATTTTCTCACCTTTTAAAATATCTGTGTTGACGTTTTTTAAAACATCATTTGTTTCATAACTGAAATGCAGGTTTTTAATTTTCAGTAAAGTATTATCCATAGATAAAATCCCCTTCAACCAATATTTGCAAAATTGCAAAAATTGCAAAATAGCAAAAAGCATAAGCATAATATTTTGATTTAATTTTTTTTTCTTCTTCAAAGAAAATCAAATCATCATTTGGACATCTTGAAATCATTGCATTATAGTATTCTTCAGATTTTTTCAAAGAAACTATCAGTAAATTTGAAGCAATTCCTCCAAAAGAACGGCAAGATGTTTTAAAATCACAATAGCCCAATCGAGATTTCGCCGCAACTTTCATTTTTTTCTGTGCATCACTTAAAATAAATATAAATCTGTATATCAAATTCATTAATTCGATTATTATTTTTGGTATATGCAGTTTTTTGAGAAATGAAATTATTTCGCTTGAAGAAGTTGTTACAGTCATAAAATACATTGCGCTTATTGCCGCAAAAGCTTTTAATATTATTTTTGTGCCGTTATATAAGCTTTCGAACGAAAAGTTTATGTAACAAAAGCCCAAAGACAAATTATAACCGTCATATATTTTTTCGTATGAAAAATCTGCCATAATTGTTATTGTCCCAACCAATATAAAAATCAGAGGAATTTTCATCAGCGACAAATAACTGTGAAAATTCAAGCCGTTTTTTATAACGATTAAGTACAACATTGACAAAATTGTAAAAACAGAAATCCATACATTGTTTAAAGCAATGCACAATATAATTGTTATAAAAGAAAACGTTATTTTAAATGATGGTTTTATGTCTTTCAGCTTTGAAGCATAGGCGAAATAATCTATAGAATATATTCCGTCGTGGCTGTGCTTATGGCTGTGGCTGTAATGTTCGCTCATTTTAATCACCTCCTATCTAACGTGTAAAATTGTACAGCAACAATTATATGCCGTACAATTTTATTATATAATAACAATTTATTTAAGGCAACACCGTACAATTAAAATTACTTTTAAAATAAAAAAACAGTACTTGACATAGAAAAAATAGAATGTTATAATGTGATAAACCGTTGAAGAAGAGTAAGTAAGTTTTATCCCTTTTTTCACAGAGAGTTGCAGGTGGTGAAATTGCAGCAAAAAAAATAAAACCGAATGGGCTTCTAAGGGCAACCGGAAATGCTTATGCAAAGTATGAGAGACGAAGTTTGACGCTCCGTAACCAAACGTCAGCATATGTTAGTATGCACAGAGTGGGTGTATAAATACACCAAGCAGGGTGGCACCGCAGGAATTGAATTAATCTCCTGTCCCGGCAAAATGCATGGGATAGGAGTTTTTTGTTTTCTCCTTCCCGAAAACTTGCATAATTATACAAACTTAACCGCTTGTCGGCTAAACCTTTCAAATCTATATTAATTATGCACAAATAATTTTAAAAATCATTTTCAGAAAGGAGACATCAATTATGTCCGAAAACAAAATACCTTATAAAATCTACCTTGAAGAACACGAAATGCCAAAATCTTGGTATAATCTTCGTGCAGATATGAAAAACAAACCTGCACCGCTTTTAAACCCGGCAAATGGTCAGCCAATGACAAAAAATGAACTCTCTTCAGTATTTTGCAATGATTTGGTTGAACAAGAACTTGATGACACAACCCCATATTTTGAAATTCCGCAAGAAATACGTGACTTTTACAAAATGTATCGTCCTTCTCCGTTGGTTCGTGCCTATTGTTTAGAAAAAAAACTCAACACACCGGCAAAAATTTATTATAAATTCGAAGGAAACAACACAAGCGGAAGCCACAAATTAAATTCCGCAATCGCACAGGCATATTATGCAAAAAAACAAGGTTTAAAAGGTGTTACAACTGAAACCGGTGCCGGTCAATGGGGAACTGCATTGTCAATGGCTTGCTCATATTTTGACTTAGATTGCAAAGTATATATGGTTAAAGTATCATACGAGCAAAAACCGTTCCGTCGTGAAGTAATGCGCACATACGGTGCATCTGTAACCCCGTCTCCCTCAATGGATACGGAAGTTGGAAGAAAAATTTTGGCAAACCACCCCTCAACAGGTGGAAGTCTCGGTTGTGCAATATCCGAAGCAGTTGAAACAGCTGTAAACACAGACGGCTATCGCTACGTTTTGGGAAGTGTTTTAAACCAAGTACTGTTACATCAGTCAATAATCGGCTTAGAAACAAAAAAAGCCCTCGATAAATATAATATTGTGCCGGATATTATAATCGGTTGTGCCGGTGGCGGTTCAAACCTCGGCGGTTTAATTGCTCCGTTTATGGGCGAAAAAATCAAAGGAATAAACAACTATCGAATAATTGCCGTTGAGCCAACTTCTTGCCCAAGTTTCACTCGTGGAACATACGCATACGATTATTGTGACACAGGTATGATTTGCCCTCTTGCAAAAATGTACACGCTCGGAAGCAATTTCATTCCCGCACCAAATCACGCAGGTGGTTTGCGATACCATGGTATGAGTTCAACATTATCTCAACTCTACCACGACGGCTTAATGGAAGCTGTAAGCGTAAAACAAACCGAAGTGTTTGCCGCAGCAGAAGAATTTGCCCGAATTGAAGGAATTCTTCCTGCCCCCGAAAGCAGTCACGCAATAAAAGTTGCACTCGATGAAGCTAAAAAATGCAAAATAACCGGCGAAGAAAAAACAATCGTATTCGGCTTAACAGGAACAGGTTATTTCGATATGTATGCTTTTGAAAAATTCCACGATAGTAAAATGACCGATTACGTTCCTTCAGATGAAGAAATTCGCGAAAGCTTAAAAATGCTTCCAAACGTATAAAATAAAAATATTAAGTTCATAATTTATTAACCAAAAAGAGGGTTGCTCTCAAATTTATGAGAACAACCCTCAAATTGTAAATTACAAACTTCAAAAATCAAAAAACGCCTCTAATTTTCTAAATATGTTGGGCAAAACACAAACGCCCCGCTTGAACCAATATCCCCTCTTATATTAAATGAATACAACTTTCGTTTTGACTTACGGCAAAACAAAAAATCATTCGCTCCCGATATTACAAAATTTTTTGCATAAAAATGAATTTCCGAAACACCTTTGCTAAGTTCTTTTAATATTAAATTTTCAAGTTGATTTCCATTTTCAACAACAAGACCATTATATACATAATAATTGTACTTCAACGAAGTGCACTTAGGAAATTTGGTTCTATCCCATATGTGAGTTTTCGAAAGTTGTTCATCGTTCACATTAAAATAAGAATATATAACCTGCCCTTTTTTGTCAGGAACAGGGTCGTCGGAAGTCACATCAATATGATAATATTCCCCGTCAAGCCTAACCAAATTCCAACCATGATTTTGACCATTTAAAGTTCCCGTTATAATTTCACACTCTATGTCAGACAATGTACAAAAAATCTTAAATAAATAAGCATAAGCTTCGCAAACTCCGTTTCCGTTGTTTATCAAATTTCTAACAGTATAACTCGAATCCGTTATATTCTTCGAATATTCCGAATTTAAAATTATGTAATCATGAATTGCTTTTTCTTTTTCAAAATCTGTCATATACGGCGTTATAATAGAGCTCGTTATTTTTTTCATTTTGTTCAATAAATTCAGCTGGTCGCCCGAAAGTTTTGAAAAATATTTTGAGTTTTCTGCAGCTTTGCTCAAAATATAATTTTCTTTATATGAAAAAGTATATGTCAAAACAGCGGTTTTATTTTTCAATGTTCCTTCGGCTTTTATCGAAACATCTATCAATGTCAAAGTTTTCAAATCATAAATTTTCTCATCAAAATTATTTATCGTCAAAGTAATTTTATCTGTCAAAGTGTCTATGCAATATTCAAGAGCTTTGTTCCATTCTTCTTTTGAATTAACAACCGACGGTAATGTATATTTTTCATTAAAATTAAAATTTTGTTGAGAAACCGTATTTTTTGAAAAAGAATTACTCGAACTTGACGTAAAATAAATTTTCGACTTTACAGGGGCATAAGCAAACCCAAAAGTCGACGGAATTGCCTGCGACACAACAATAATACATATTGCGGTTAAAAATAATTTAAAAATTTTCTTCATCAACTGTCACCTCATTTTCATCAATTCGTTAAAGTTCAAAAACTATACTTTTATACGAAATTTCACTTGTTTTGTCTGAAAAAAATCACCGATTTTTATGAATACTCTCACTAACACTTGATTTGAATTAAAAATAGATGTATCATTATATTAAACGAAATTATATGATAAATGTAAAATAAAAAATTATCGCAAATTTTCCATTCATTATATATTTTTATTTTCGTTTTATTCTAATATCTATTATCAATCCTCGGAGGTTATGCTATGATTTCAAAAAAAATGATTGAACTTGTTAAAAACGGCTCGGCAATAAGAGCAATGTTCGAAGAAGGCAAAATTATGGCCGGCAAATACGGAAAAGAAAATATATACGATTTTTCTCTCGGAAACCCGTCAATTATTCCTCCAAAAAGCGTTAAAAATGCAGTTTTTGAAATTATGAAAAACCAGCCCGAAATGCTTGTTCATGGATATATGAGCAACAGTGGCTTCGATGACGTCAGAACAAAAATTGCAAAAAATCTCAACCAAAAATATGAAACAAATTTTAACGCAAATAACATCATTATGACTGTCGGTGCTGCCGGTGCCTTAAATATAACCCTCAAAACCCTGTTAAATCCGGGAGATGAAGTTATATTATTCGCTCCATATTTCGGCGAATATAATAATTATTTAGCAAATTATGACGGTGTTCCCGTTGTTGTAAGCCCCGATTTCGAGCGATTTTCAATTAATTTCAACGAATTTGAAAATAAAATCACAAATAAAACAAAAGCCGTAATCATCAATAATCCAAATAACCCAACCGGTGTTGTTTATTCCGAAGATGACATAAAAAAACTTGCCGAAATTTTAGAGCAAAAACAAAAAGAATTCGGAACCTCAATTTATCTTATCTCCGATGAACCATATAGAGAGCTCGTTTTCAACAACGCTTTCGTTCCATATTTAACAAAATATTATAAAAACACATTTGTCGGATATTCATACAGCAAAACATTATCATTGCCTGGAGAACGAATTGGTTATCTTGTCGTTCCTTCCGAAATAGATGAATATGAACAAATTTGGGACGCTTTATGCGTTGCAAACAGAATTCTCGGCTACGTAAACGCCCCGTCCCTTTTCCAAAAAGTTATAGCCGATTGTTTGAACGACACTGCCGATTTAAACGTATATGAAGAAAACAAAAACATTTTATACAATGCTCTAACCGAATATGGCTATAATTGTGTCGAACCAAAAGGAACATTTTATATGTTCCCAAAATGCTTCATCGAAAATGACAAAGAATTTTGCGAAAAAGCAAAAGATTTCAGGCTTATAATTGTTCCCGGTTCAACGTTCTCCTGCCCCGGCTATTTCAGAATTGCTTATTGCGTTGATAAAGAAACCGTTGTCAATTCTCTTGAAAGCTTCAAGCTTCTTGCCGAATTCTATAAATAATCGGAAATAAAAACACCAAAACACTTCAATAAATTTCAAATAATTTGCATTTGTTATCACCCGTTCTGTCTGTTGTCCAATAAACATAACCGAATGTTTGATAACAAGTGCATTTTTTGTAAAAAAATGTTGAGATAACTTTTCGTCACCCCAACATTTATCATATAAAGCAAATCACCCAATTATTTCTCTGAGTGCCTCAAACAAAGTATCCATCTCATCATCTGTTCCAATGCTGATTCTCAAATACTCGTTAATCTTCGGTTTATTAAAAAATCTAACAAAAATATTTTTCTTTTTAAGCTCTTCAAAAATATAAGAAGCCTTAACTTTTGGATTTGTTGTAAAAACAAAATTACTCATGGACGGAATTGTTTCAAAACCAAGCTTTGAAAGTTCCGAAATTGTTCGTTGCCTTGTTGCAATTATTTTTTTTGTGCAAACATCAAAATATTCTTTATCTCTTGCACAAGCCGTTGCAACAGCTTGACTCAATGAATTAATAGTATATGAATTAAACGAATTCTTGACAGCCTCAAGACAATCAACAAGTTCTTTGCAACACATAGCATATCCAACACGAATTCCTGCCAAAGCCCGAGATTTTGAAAAAGTTTGAACAACAACCAAATTATCATATTTTTCCAAAAGACAAACAGCCGATTTCCCACCAAAATCTATATAAGCTTCGTCAATAATAACAATAACATCTCTGTTTTTTTCAATAATCTTTTCAATTTCCGAAAGTTCCATATATCGTCCCGTCGGAGCATTTGGATTTGCAATAATAATTCCTCCGTTTGTTTTAAAATAACTTTCCGGAATTATTTTAAACTCTTCATCAACCGCAACTTTTTCAAAAGGAACGTTGTAAAGATTTGCCCAAACATCATAAAAAGAATATGTAATATCCGAAAAAAGAATAGGCTTTTTCGAATTAAAAAAAGCTTGAAAACAAAGTCCAATAATTTCATCAGAGCCGTTTCCCAAAAAAATATTTTCTTTTCCAACATTGTATGTTTCTGATAAAATTTCTTTAAGTTCATAACATTTAAAACTTGGATATAGTCTCAAGTTTTCGTAATTAAATTCGTCCAAAACCTTGCGTGCCACCGGAGATGGCGGATACGGACACTCGTTCGTATTAAGCTTAATCATATTTTCAACATTGGGTTGTTCTCCCGGAACATATGGTTCAATATTTCTAATTTTGTCCTGCCATAACTTGTCCACTAAAATTAACCTCTTTTCATAAGTAAAATTATTTAACCTCAAATTTATAACCAACGCCCCAAACTGTTTTTATGCACCAATTATCTTCAAAAGGCATTTTTTCACGAATTCGTTTAATATGAACATCAACCGTTCTTGTATCTCCCATAAATTCGTATCCCCAAATTTTGTCAAGTAGCTGTTCTCTTGTAAAAACTTGATTTTGATGTTTTGCAAGGAAATTTAAAAGTTCAAATTCTTTGGGCGGAAGTTCAAGTTCCTTTCCATGATAAGTAACAACATATGTCGATTCGTTAATCGTCATATTCGGAACAACAATTTGTTTGCTTCCGTCAGAATCATCTTTGTTTTCATACCTTCGTAAAACAGCTTTAACTCTTGCAACAAGTTCCTTGCTATCAAACGGCTTAACAATATAATCATCAGCACCAAGCTCAAGCCCCAAAACCTTATCAAAAACCTCGCCTTTTGCAGTAAGCATAATAATTGGAACATTGCTTATTTTTCTAATTTCTCTGCAAACCTGATAACCGTCCATTTCCGGCAACATAATATCCAAAAGAACCAAATGAGGAGAAAACTTTGAAAATTCTTCAACAGCTTTTCGACCTGTATAAACCTCTTTTGTATCATAACCCTCTTTTGCGAGATATATTGAAATAAGCTCTGCAATATGAACATCATCATCAACAATTAAAATTTTAAGTTTGTCAACCACATAAAATCCTCCCTTTTAAAACGTCGGCAAAAACCGTCGCCAAAAGTCATTATAACATTTTGTTTTCTTTCAAAAGCCCTTCAATATCTCTTTCAACTTCTTCAAAAACTTCCAAAGCCCCTTTACAATAGCCAATATCGTGTTCGGTAAAATATGTTTTTTGATTTCTCATAGTAACCGCCGAACATCTATATTTAAAAATCAAGTCTTTAACTTTTTCGATAGTTTTCAAAGAATTAATTGCGTTTTCAACAACCTCCAAACATTCCGCATCATTTTGAACAACCGGCAAAATTTTTTCTTTCAAAATATCAATATTATTTTTTCCATTCATAATAATCACCCCAAACTCAGTCAATATAACAATGTCAACAAATTAAGTATCAAAAATTATTCATATTTTTCAAAATACGAATACCAACAACAAAAATGCCCAATATCAAGTTAAAAAATAAAATTCAAACTTGATATAAAAGTAACTTTCCCCGTTCAAAATTTGCAAAAGTCACTTCATTGGTTAAAATAATAAAAACATTTTAAAATATAAATTACTACCACATAATTTGATAAAACAGAATAAAAAAAATTCCGTAAAAACATAATTATATGGTGTCTCCTTAAATGTATTTATATTATACATTCTTAAATTTTATTTATCAACAATTTATTCAACTTCTATAAATAAATTTGTGAAAATTGTGAAAACTAACCAAATCAAAAATCATTTCAATTCAACAATAGTAACACCCGTTTCGCCTTCACCATATTGCCCAAGACGAAAACTCTTAACGTGTGGATTTGTTCGCAAAAACTCCTGAATTGCACTTCTCAAAGCTCCTGTTCCTTTTCCGTGAATAACGGTAACAGGCGAAATTCCTGCCAAATATGCGTCATCAAGATATTTATCTGTTTTTTCAAGAGCCTCCTCAACCATAAGCCCCCTCAAATCAACTTCCGGAGAAATATTCTGAGCTTTTCTTGCCTTAACACCCATAGAGTATTTCTTTGTGGCAACTTTTGTTGTGTCCTCCGTTTTATCAAGCGATAAATTTGATATATTAACTTTAATTGTCATAATTCCGGCACGAACCGTAACATCACCCTTTGAATCCGGTGGAGAAACAACAACTCCCGATTGATTAAGTGTATGAATAAAAACTTTGTCTCCCTTAACAAGCTTTTTTGGAACTTTGTGCAAATTTCTTTGCTTGCTGTCAATCTTCGATAAATTAGATTCAACATCAGACAACTTGTCACGAAGTGCTTTTCTTTTAAGCTCCATTTGCCCGCTGTTCTTTTCTCGAAGCATTTTTTGCATCTCTTTAATAATTTTGTCTGCTTCTTCTTTTGCATCGGCAAGAATTTGCCTTGCATCTTCGTTCGCTTTTTTAATAATTTTTTCTTTTTGCTCTCTCGTTTTCTTTTTCTGATTTTCAAAATCTTTTTTAAGCTTTTCTGCCTCTTTGCGATATTGCTCCGCTCTTTCTTGTTCAAGAACAATTGTTTTTTTGCTTATTTCAAGGTCAGTAATAACATCTTCAAACCTTGCATCTTCGTGGCTCAAAACCTCTTTTGCATTTTCAATTATAAATTCGGGAAGACCAAGCCTTCTCGAAATTGCAAAAGCATTACTTTTTCCCGGAACACCAATTAAAAGATGATACGTCGGTCTCAAAGTTTGAACGTCAAATTCGCACGAAGCGTTTTCAACGCCTTCTGTTGAAATTGCATAAACTTTCAATTCGCTGTAATGAGTTGTAACAGCTGTTCTGATTTTTCTTTTATGCAAATATTCAATAACAGCAACAGCCAAAGCCGCCCCCTCTGTCGGGTCGGTTCCCGCTCCAAGCTCGTCAAGCAGAACAAGAGAATTATCTGTAACATTTTCAAGAATTTCAACAATGTGGCTCATATGCGATGAAAATGTGCTCAAACTTTGTTCAATGCTCTGCTCATCGCCAATATCAGCAAAAACTTCTTCAAAAACCGATAATTGTGAATTATCAAAAGCCGAAATATGAAGTCCGGCTTGCCCCATAAGAGTAAACAAACCGATAGTTTTTATCGAAACCGTCTTGCCTCCCGTATTCGGACCTGTTATAAGCAATGTTGAAAAAGTATCTCCAAGATAAATATTGGTCGGAACAACTTTCGCAGGGTCAATCAATGGATGGCGTGCTTTTTTTATGTTAATATATCCATCAGAATTGAAAAGTGGCTCTGTTCCGTTCATACTTATCGAAAGTTCACCTTTTGCAAAAACAAAATCAAGATGAGCCAAAATTTCAAGATTTGACAAAAGCAAGTCTTTGTTTTCAAAAACCTTTTCGGAAAGCATTTTCAAAATTCTTTCAATTTCAATCTTCTCTTTTGAATGAAGCTCTTTAATTTTGTTGTTAAGTTGAACAACACTCATCGGCTCCATAAAAACCGTTGCACCCGTTGCCGATTGGTCGTGAACCATTCCGTTAAAACTGTTTCTGTATTCCTGTTTAACAGGAACACAGTATCTTTCATTTCTAATTGTTATAACCGGGTCCTGAAGCATATTTTTGTATGTTTGCGAATGAATAATCGCTGTAAGCTGTTCTTTAATTCTGTCATTCGACGATTTTATATTTCTCCTAATATCTTTCAAAGAACTGCTTGCCTCATCTGCAACCTCCGTATCGGACACAATACATTTCGAAATTTCTCTTTCAAGGTCATTAATTGTTTCAATCATATCAAATTGAGGCTCAAGAACTTCAAAAACATCATTCTTGCTTTCGCTCTTCGCATAATTTTTTGCCTTTCTCGAAACATAAAGGAAATCACACGTATAAAATAATTCTTGAATTGATAAAGTTCCTCCAACCGCAACTCTTTTAAGAAACGGCCTAATATCTTTAAGCCCTCCGAGAGATAAAGAGCCTTTTTTCAAAATCATACTAACAGCTTCCGAAGTTTCTTTTTGTCGGTTCAAAATATCTTCAATGTCACTTGTCGGTTCAAGATTTTGGGCAAGCTCTTTTCCCATAGCCGAAACCGCAAAACCTTTGAGTTTGTCAATTATTTTGTTATACTCCAATGTATATAAAACTTTCTTATTCATAAAAATCCTGCCTTTTATGTATTTTTTTTAATAAAACTATTGCAAAATATCTTCAACTGTTTTAAAATATTTGTAAGAATTTAATTTCTTATAAATTATATGAAAATATTTAAAATAAAAGTCTGACCATTCATAATTTTAAATTTTTTTTATTATAACACATAAATCCAAATCAATACATACTTATTTTAAATGTTTTTATTACAATTTCTTTACTTTGCATTTTTATAAGCAACAACATATATAAAATAAGAAGAGGGTATAAATTATGAACTTAAACGTAAATGATATTTTCACAAGCATCGTTTCCGACATACAAAGTCGTGTTCCTGTTCCTTTTGCAACAAATGTAACCAAAACGGTTATAGATTCTTCATCTTCCGAAGAAACCCCAAAAACAGAATCATTCCAAACAATTCTCGAAAAATATGCGGAAAACAATTCAACATTAGATAAAGACTCACCCGAAATCACATCTGCAATAGATTCCGCAATAAAAACAGCTGCAGCAAAATACGGAATTGATGAAAGCCTAATAAAAGCGGTAATTCGCCAAGAAAGCAGTTTCAATCCAAATTCGGTTTCCTCTTCTGGTGCACAAGGCTTAATGCAGCTTATGCCGTCAACAGCCAAATCTCTCGGCGTAACAAATGCGTTCGATATAAATCAAAATGTTGATGGAGGAACAAAATATTTAAAAAATATGCTTGACACTTTCGGCGATACATCTCTTGCACTTGCCGCATATAATGCAGGTCCCGGAAATGTAAAAAAATACAACGGAATTCCTCCGTTTAAAGAAACTCAAAATTACGTTCCGAAAGTTTTGAATTATCAACAACAATATATGGCAAATCAATACAAATCAAATATAAATAAATAATTTCCAAGGCTCATTTTTGCTTCAAATTCCAAGCAAAATGAGCCTTTTAAAATTTTCCTCTGTTTTCACATTTCGTTTTTCTAAAATTAACATAACAATCCCAAAAATAACTCTATTTTTTGATTTGACGTATTTCCGCTAAAATGATATAATAAAATTTAGTCATTTAAATGCCTCATAATTAAAAACAAAAATAATTTTAATATTTATGAGGTGTTCCCCTTAATTTCACAAAAAAGGAGCGAAGCAATATGGAAAAGGACAAAAAATGCTGTCCCAAGGGCGGAAAAGGGATTGGCGGTCAAGCCGTTATAGAGGGCGTTATGATGCGTGGCAAAAAAATATATGCTCTTGCCGTCCGAAACACAAAAAAAGAAATTGAAATCGAAAAAAAACCTGTAACTGTTTATTCCGAACGTTGCAAGCTTTGGGGGCTTCCAATTATTCGTGGCGTAGTTTCTTTCGTTGATTCGCTTGTTCTCGGAATGAAAATAATCTCAAGGTCTGCCGAAATGTCAGGGCTAAGCGATGTTTCAGCCGATGAAGAAGAAGAACCGTCTCGTTTTGAAAAATTTTTAGACAGAAAATTCGGCGATAAGCTTGGCAATTATATAATCTATATCAGTGTATTTTTATCAATCATTCTATCCATAGCAATTTTTATGGTTCTTCCCGTTTGGATTGGAAGTGGTTTCAAAAGTTTGCTCGGAATAGAAAATCCCCGCTATTTAGGAATTATCGAAGGAATTGTTAAAATGTTTATTTTCCTTGGCTATATAATCCTAACAGCACAGCTTAAAGATGTTAAACGTGTTTTTATGTACCATGGAGCCGAACATAAAACAATCAACTGTTTCGAAAGCAATGACGAATTAACTGTTGAAAATGTTAAAAAACACACACGTCTCCATAAAAGATGCGGAACAAGCTTTTTGTTTTTGGTAATAATCGTAAGTATAATAGTCTTTCTTTTTCTGAATATAGATACAATGTGGATAAGAATTGTTTCTCGAGTGTTCCTCGTTCCTGTAATTGCCGGAATTTCCTACGAATTAATTAAATGGGCAGGAAGAAACGATAATTTTCTTGTAAAAATTGTAAGTGCTCCAGGGCTTGCTCTCCAGCTTATAACAACAAAAGAACCCGATGATTCAATGATTGAAGTTGCAATAGCCGCATTAAAAGGTGTTTTGGAGGAAGAGCCCGAAAACCCAACAGGCAAGGAGTAAAAAATGAACCAAAACACAGTTAAAAAATGCCTTTCTTTCGGAAAAACTTTTCTAAAAAATGCAGAAATCGAAAGCTATTCAATAGATGCCGAAATTCTTTTAATGGAAGTTCTAAACTTTTCAAAAGTTCAACTTTTCACAAAAGATGATTACGTTCTTTCAAAAGACGAAAATAAAAAATATATCGAACTTCTCAACAAAAGAAAAAATTTTATGCCTGTTCAATATATAACAAATAAGTGCGAATTTATGGGGCTTGATTTCAAAGTAAACAATCACACCTTAATCCCCCGAAGTGACACAGAAATCCTTGTTGAATGTGCAATAAAGTTTATAGAAGAAAATAATTTCAAAACAGCAATCGATATAGGAACCGGCTCCGGTGCAATTTCCGTTTCAATCGCAAAATATTGCAAAAATATCAATGTTACAGCCGTTGACATTTCAGAAGAAGCCTTAAAAATTGCACAAGAAAATGCAATCCAAAATGCTGTTTCAAATAAGATATATTTTATTCAAAGCAACGTTTTTGATAAAATAACTTCAAAATTTGATATTATAATTTCAAATCCGCCATATATAAAAACAGATATTATAAAAACTCTAATGCCCCAAGTCAAAGATTTTGAGCCTGTAAGTGCGTTAGACGGCGGGATTGACGGATTGTTTTTCTACAAAAAAATAATTTCCGAATGTAAAAATTATTTAAATGCAAACGGAGTTATTATTTTTGAAATAGGCTATGACCAAGCCAACGCCGTTTCCGAGCTTTTAAAAAACGAAAATTTTTCAAAAATAAAAGTAACAAAAGACCTTGCCGGTCTAAACCGAGTTGTATCAGCATTTTACAATATAAATTGATTTATAAAACAACCAAAGGAGTGAAAATTAGTATGCTCAATAGATTGGAAGACCTTGAAAAAAGATACATCGAATTATCGGATAAAATCAACGACCCCGATATTATAAGCGATAATGAATTATGGCGAAAACTTATGAAAGAACACAGTGATATTACTCCAATCATTGAAAAATATAAAGAATACAAACAAACCGTTGAAGCGGTTGAAGAAGCAAAAGAAATGTTAAACGATAATCTTGATGACGATTTTCGCCAACTTGTTAAAGAAGAATTAAACGAAAATACAAAAAAAGTTGATGAAATCAAAGATTCTCTAAAAATTTTGCTTTTGCCGAAAGACCCAAATGACGAAAAAAATGTCATCGTAGAAATTCGTGGCGGAACAGGCGGAGACGAAGCAGCCCTTTTCGCAGGAGATCTTTTCAGAATGTATTCAAGATATTCCGAGCGTCAAAAATGGAAAATAGAAATAATGAGTGCAACAGAAAGTGATGCAGGCGGATTTAAAGAAATTGTATTTATGATAAACGGAAAAGGAGCTTATTCTCGTTTCAAATATGAAAGTGGCGGTCATCGTGTTCAGCGTGTTCCCGCAACGGAATCAAAAGGAAGAATTCACACATCTGCGGTAACGGTTGCCGTTCTTCCGGAAGTTGAAGAAGTTGACGTAAACCTTGATATGAACGACGTCCGAATTGATGTTTTTCGTGCTTCCGGAAACGGTGGTCAATGCGTAAACACAACCGATTCGGCAGTTCGTGTAACTCATATTCCAACAGGTATTGTAATTTCTTGCCAAGATGAAAAATCACAGTTAAAAAATAAGGATAAAGCTCTTAAAGTTTTAAGAGCAAAACTCTATGATTTGGAGCTTGAAAAACAACATTCCGAAGTTTCCGCCGAAAGAAAAAGTCAAGTTGGAAGCGGTGACAGAAGTGAAAAAATGAGAACATATAATTTTCCGCAAGGACGTGTAACAGACCATAGAATCGGCTTAACTCTCTATAAACTCGATTCAATCTTAGACGGTGACATCGATGAATTGCTCGATGCTTTAATCACGTCAGACCAAGCTGAAAAACTTGCAAATTTAGGCGAAAATTAATAAATAACTCAAATTAAACAAATTTTATAAGGAGAATTGTTATGGTTGTCGGAACTTGCATCATACATTTAACCGCAGAATGGGTTTTTTCATTAAAAGAAAAACGAATGGTCGTTAAAAGCATAGTTGAAAAAGCCAAGCATAAATTCAACATTTCAATTGCAGAAATCGATAAACAAGACGTTCATAAAACTATTGTAATCGGTTTCGCCTGTGTAACAAATCAAGTTTCACACGCCAATAACATTATCCAAAATGTTTTAAAATTTATCGAAATGAATACAGATGCCGTCATCGATGACATCGAAACAGAAATATTATAATTAAAATTTTATTACAAATAAAAAAATATACAGAAAATTTTGTATAAATCTATAGACTTGAATTTTTTTTTGTGTTATAATCATAAAATATACGATTTGTTATTATTCTAAGGAGGATTTTTTTTAATGAGTACAGTAGAAAACATTGATGTAAATAAGATTAAAATTACTTTTTCGGTTTCTGCCGAAAGATTAGAAGAGGGTATGCAGTATTCCTACAATAAAAATAAAAACCGCATAAGCGTTCAAGGTTTTAGAAAAGGTAAAGCCCCAAGAAAAATTATCGAAGTTCAATACGGCAAAGCAATCTTTTATGATGATGCTTTCAACTATGTTCTTCCTGAAGCTTATGAATCTGCTGTAAAAGAACATGCCCTTAAAGTTGTTTCAAAACCTGACATTGATGTTGAAGATATTTCCGATACAGACGGAGTTACTTTCACTGCCGAAGTTTTTGTTAAACCTGAAGTTAAAGTTGACAACTACAAAGGCTTAAACTATACAAAGAAAGATGTTAAAGTTGAAGATTCCGAAGTTGATTCTCAAATCAACGTTGCAAGAGAAAAAAATGCAAGAGTTATGAGCGTTTCCGACAGACCTATCCAAAGCGGAGATATCGCTGTTATCGATTTCAAAGGATTTGTTAATGACGAAGCTTTTGAAGGCGGCGAAGGTAAAGATTATGAATTGGAAATCGGTTCTCATTCTTTCATTGATACTTTCGAAGACCAGCTCATCGGAAAAAACATCGGTGATGATGTTGACGTTAACGTTACATTCCCTGAAGACTATCATCAAAAAGACCTTTCTGGAAAACCTGCATTATTTAAAGTTGAAATCAAAGACATTAAGTTTAAAGAACTTCCGGAATTAAATGATGAATTCGCTCAAGATGTTTCAGAATTTGATACATTAGATGAATATAAAAAAGATATTGTGGCTAAACTTTTAGTACAAAAGCAGAAAGAAGCCGACAATGCAAAACAAGAAGAACTCCTTAACGCATTGGTTAAAAACACAGAAATGGACGTTCCTCAAGTTATGATCGAAAACGAAATTGACAATAAAATTAATGAATTTCGTTCAAATATTTCAAGACAAGGTTTGTCTCTTGATATGTATTTGCAATATATGGGTCAAAGTCTTGAAAATATGCGTGAAGCATACAGAATTGTTTCCGAACAACAAGTTAAAAGCAGACTTGCCCTTGAAGCTGTTGCAGCAAAAGAAGCTTTCGCTGTTTCCGATGATGAAGTTGAAGAAGAAATAACTCGTATCGCAACTTCCTATGGAATGGAAGTTGAAAAACTTAAACAAGTTATCAAAGATTCCGACAAAGAAAATCTCATCGAAGACCTTAAAGTTCAGAAAGCTCTCAAATTCATCGTTGATAATGCAGTTGCTGTCGAAGCAGAAGCTTAATTTTAATTGTTATCAGTTTAATATTTTCTTTCTGTCATTAGTTATGGGGTTGCCTTTTGTTTTGGGTAACCCCAAACAATTATATTATTTCGGTTTCAAAAAGCATTATAATATTTAGGAGGTTTTTTTATGAGTTTAGTACCTATGGTTGTTGACCAAACCAACAGAGGTGAACGTTCATACGACATTTATTCAAGACTTTTAAAAGACAGAATTATTTTTTTAGGCGAAGAAGTAACTGACGTTTCCGCAAATTTGGTTGTTGCTCAGCTTTTGTTTTTGGCAGCAGAAGACCCTGAAAAGGATATAAGTCTTTATATAAACAGCCCCGGTGGCTCTGTTTCTGCAGGTTTTGCAATTTATGACACTATGCAGTATATAAAACCCGATGTTTCAACTATTTGTATTGGTATGGCTGCCAGTATGGGTGCTTTCATCTTATCCGGCGGAGCAAAAGGAAAAAGGTTTGCCCTTCCAAACTCTGAAATTATGATTCATCAGCCTTTGGGTGGAGCAAGAGGTCAGGCAACCGATATCCAAATTCAAGCAGAACAAATACTTAAATTAAAAAAGAAAATTAATTGTATGCTTTCCGAAAACACAGGTAAGCCATTGGAAGTTATCCAAAATGATACTGAGAGAGATAACTATATGTCTGCTGAAGAAGCCAAAGCCTATGGCTTGATTGATGCAGTCATTAATAAACCTCAATAAGTAAGGGAGATGAAGTTGTGGCATCTAAAATTGACGGAAAAAATTTAAGATGTTCTTTTTGCGGAAAATCGCAAGAACAGGTTAAAAAGCTTGTTGCAGGTCCTGGAGTTTATATTTGCAACGAATGTATTGATTTATGCTCCGATATTCTCGAAGAAGAATTTTCAAACGACTATGAATTTGATGATATTGGAATAAATTTGCCAAAACCGCAAGAGCTTAAAGCCGCTTTAGATGAATATGTTATTGGCCAAGATGACGCAAAAAAGGCTTTGTCGGTTGCCGTCTATAATCATTATAAAAGAATTGCAACAGAAAATGTTTCCGAAGATATTGAACTTCAAAAAAGTAATATTCTTATGATTGGCCCAACAGGTGTCGGAAAAACAATGCTTGCACAAACTTTGGCAAAATTAATTAATGTTCCTTTTGCCATTGCTGATGCAACAAGCTTAACAGAAGCCGGATACGTTGGCGAAGATGTTGAAAACATTCTTTTAAAAATTATTCAAGCCGCAGGATATGACATCGAAAAGGCTCAAAAAGGTATAATATATATAGATGAAATAGATAAAATAGCAAGAAAATCCGAAAACCCATCTATAACAAGAGATGTAAGCGGTGAAGGTGTTCAGCAAGCTCTCCTCAAAATTCTCGAAGGAACTGTTGCTTCCGTTCCGCCTCAAGGCGGAAGAAAACACCCTCATCAAGAATTTATCCAAATTGATACAACTAATATTTTGTTCATTTGCGGTGGTGCTTTCAGTGGGCTTGAAAACATCATAGAAAGACGTATTTCAAATAAAGTAATTGGCTTTGGTGCAGATACAAAATCAAAAAGTGAACTTATAAGTGGTGAACTTTTCAAACAAGTTGTTCCCCAAGACCTTCACAAATTCGGTTTAATTCCCGAACTCATCGGCCGTATGCCTGTCGTTGTATCATTGTCAAACCTTGATGAAAACGCTTTAATTTCCATATTGACCGAGCCAAAAAATGCACTCACAAAACAATACACATATCTATTTGAACTCGACAACGTTAAACTTGAATTTAGCAAAGAGGCTCTTCAAAGCATTGCAAAAAAAGCTGTTGAACAGGAAACCGGTGCAAGAGGTCTCCGAGCAATCGTTGAAAGTTTTATGACCGATATTATGTATGACATTCCTTCCGATGAAACAATTGAAAAATGTATTATAACAAAAGATGTAGTTGAAAATAAAGCAAAACCCGAATTTGTTTATAATGAAAACAGAGAGCCAATTTCTTCGGAATTAAAAAAGAAAAAACGTCTTAAAACAAGAAAAACAGATGTTAGTGCAGGATAAATAAATAAAAGAGTCGCTGTTTCAAACAGTGGCTCTTTTCTGTTCTCAAATTCATAGCAAAAATCCTCAATACCTAAAAATCTATTTTTAATCACCTTTCTAAAACTTTATATATCTTTTATCCACAAATCCCCAAAACCAACTCCCAACCCCAATAATTTAATTTTAACTTCCTTTCAAATTGCCACCATTCCCCCGCAAACACATCTCATAAACTTCCACCATATCTCCTCCTAATCCTCCTGCAAACTCTTCTTATTCCCTCTCTAAACAATCACACACTATCACATTCCTCATTCTTCCTCTCTCCTCCACCCAATTACCACCTCTCAAACCTCCCCTTTTTCTCAACAAAAAAATTTTCTCTTTCCTTTCTCTAAACAAACTCCGCCTTTCCCCCTCTTCCTCCCTCTCTCCTCCCCCCTCAAAATCCACGCAAAAAGCCACTGAAAATAACCATATTTTCAGTGGCTTTCTTTTTTCTCTTTCTCAATTAGGGGACATCACCCCCCAAATATTAAATTTCAGGTTCTATAAGACCATAAGTTCCGTTCTTTCTCTTGTAAACAACGTTAATTTCATCGCTTGTTGCATTTCTGTAAACAAAGAAATTGTGTCCAAGCATCTCCATTTCCATAACAGCTTCTTCTGCGTCCATAGGTTTAACAGCAAATTTCTTTGTTTTTGCAATAGTAACTTCGCCGTCATCAGCTTTTTCGTCTTTAGGGGAAGGTTCAAAATATTTAAGTTCATCAATAAAAGCTGTGTCCCTGCGAGCTTTGTCTCTAAGACGATTTTTATATTTAACCATTTGTTTTTCAAGAATATCAGCAACTTCATCAATACCCGCATACATATCTTGAGAAGTAACCTCAGCTCTCAAAATTCGTTTAGGTAAATTAACTGTAACTTCAATAGTATGGTCAAGCTTAACAACACTAAGTGTAACAACAACACTTGTGTCCTCGGGAACCAATTTTTCAATCCTCTCAAGTTTAGAAGTAATTTTGTCTTTCAAAGCGTCTGTAACTGTTGTGTTTTTTCCTGTAAATGAATAACGCATAAATATCAACTCCCTTTATCCGGCTGTAATAAAACCCAGCCTTTTGTAAAAAAGCTTTTTAAAACTTTTATAATTATATAATTCGCCGTCAAAACGAAAACTCCTTTAAAAATTTTAAAATTTTTTATATTTTTTTCAAAAAATTTTTTCGCTTCAACAGAAAATATAAATTTTTCAACAAATTTTAGTCAATAATTCCTCTAATTTCAGAAATATCGCCAATACCATACTTTTTCATATAGCTTTCAATTCCGTCAATAACATCAACTGTCGCAAACGGATTTGTAAAATTAGCTGTTCCAACAGCAACACCAACAGCTCCAGCCATAATAAATTCAATGGCATCATCACCGTTCGAAATTCCGCCCATTCCAATAATCGGAAGTTTAACAGCTTTATGAACTTGATAAACCATTCTAACAGCAACCGGTTTAACCGCGGGACCGCTCATACCGCCAATTTTGTTTGCAAGAATTGGCTTTCTTTTGTGAATATCAATTTTCATACCCGTAAGTGTGTTAATAAGCGATAATGCGTCTGCACCACCGTTTTCCGCTGCTTTTGCAATAGCTGTAATGTCTGTAACGTTTGGGCTAAGTTTAACAATAAGTGGCTTGTCAGCATATTTTTTAACCTCTGAAACAACCTTTTCAACCATAGAACAATCCGTTCCAAATGCCATACCACCCTCGGTAACATTCGGACAAGAAATGTTAAGTTCAAGCAAATCAACGTCTTTCCCGTTAAGTTTCTTAACAACATTTGTATATTCCTCAATGGTATGCCCGCAAACATTCACAATAATTTTAGTATCAAATTGACGTAAAAAAGGAATATCCTCTTTGATAAAATATTCAACACCGGGGTTTTGAAGTCCAACGCTGTTAAGCATTCCTCCATAAACTTCCGCAATTCTCGGAGCAGAATTCCCCCTCCAAGGTTTGTCTGCAACCCCCTTAACAACAACCGCACCAAGCCTGTTAAGGTCAACAAATTCAGAATATTCTCTTCCGCTGCCAAAAGTTCCGGAAGCCGTCATAACAGGGTTTTTAAGCTCAATCCCCGCAATATTGACTTTTGTATTAATCATTCCCAACAGACCTCCTCAGAATTAAACACAGGGCCGTCTTTGCAAACTTTTTTGTGAACAAAAGATTCGCCGTCTTTAATTTTAACAACACAAGCAACACAAGCACCAATTCCGCAAGCCATTCTTTCTTCCATAGAAACAAAACATTCAATATTTTTGCTTTCGGCATATTCCGAAAGAAATTTAAGCATAATTTTAGGTCCGCAAGAATAAATAACATCGCCTGTAATGTTTTCAGCTTTCATAAGTTCAACAACATTGCCTTTAAAACCAACACTTCCATCATCTGTTGCAATAAAAACTTTTGCACCGTTTTTTTCAAAATCTTTTTTCAAAATTGTTCCGGTTCTAAAACCAAGAACAACAATTTTTTCGCCCTTTGTTTGTTTAACGGCTTCAAGCAAAGGAGGAACACCAATTCCGCCTCCAACAAAAATACTTTTTGAAACATTTTTCAAATCGTAACCGTTTCCCAAAGGCCCAACAATTTTAAGAACATCACCCTCTTTTTTGGTAGAAAAAATTTCTGTTCCTTTTCCAACAACTTGATAAACAAGGCGTAAAGTTCCGCTTGCTTTGTCAATTTCACAAATGCTTATAGGCCTCGGCAAAAGATTAACACCGTTTCCAACGTATATTTGAACAAATTGCCCCGCCGTTGCATTTTCAGCAACAGCAGGAGCTTTAATTGTCATATCAAAAATATTTTCAGCAACAGAAACATTTTTTAAAATAACAGCCTCTTCAACCTTTTTCATCTTAAATCCCTTCCAATATCAAAAAGTTTAAGTTCGTCTTGAGCAATGTGAGCTTCCATAACATCAACCATAGCACAAACAGTATCAAGAGCCGTAATAAGAGTAACATCGCTTTCAACAGCCGTTCTTCTAATTTTAAATCCATCGCTGTTAACATCGTTGCTCTTTTGAGGTATATCAATAATAAGGTCAACAACACCGCTTCTTATAATATCAAGAATATTAGGAACACCTTCGCTAATTTTCTTAACAGTTTGAACTTCAAGACCGTTTTCTTTAAGAACAGTAGCAGTTCCCGTTGTTGCAATAAATTTACAGCCAAGCTTTTCAAATCTTTTTGCAATTTCAGCAAAAGTTTGCTGGTCTTTCTTTCTGATAGTTGCAATAATTGTGCTACCAGCTTTCGGAATAGTCATTCCCGCAGCAATAAATCCTTTGTAAAGTGCTTTTTCCAAAGTATATCCAAGCCCCAAAACTTCTCCTGTGGAACGCATTTCAGGTCCAAGGCTAACTTCAACCTGAGGAAGTTTCTCAGTTGAGAAAACAGGAACTTTAACAGCAATAACTTTAGATTCTTCACCAATTCCCGTTCCATAACCCATATCTGCAAGCTTTTCGCCAAGCATAACTCTTGTTGCAAGGTCAATAACTTGAACTCCTGTAACTTTGCTGATATAAGGAACAGTTCTTGATGAACGTGGGTTAACTTCAATAATGTTAAGTTCGCCTTTAAATTCAATAAACTGAATGTTAATCATACCAATAACTTTAAGGGCAACCGCAATCTTTTTGGTAACCTCCATGATTTGGTTTTGCATATCTTTCGAGATATTCTGAGGAGGATAAATTGAAATACTGTCTCCCGAATGAACGCCCGCTCTTTCAAGATGCTCCATAATACCCGGAATAAATACATCTGTTCCGTCACAAATTGCATCAACTTCAATTTCACGACCACTCAAATATCTGTCAATAAGAACAGGATTTTTAGAATCCTTTGCAAAAGCATCGTTAAGATATAACGTAAGCTCTTCCGCATCGTGAGTAATTTCCATACCTTGACCGCCAAGAACATAAGAAGGACGAACAAGAACAGGGAAACCAAGTTCGTTTGCAACATTCAAACCTTCCTCAAGGCTCCAAACGCCTTTTCCTTTAGGACGTCTAATATCAAGCGACTCAAGAAGTTCATCAAATTTTTCTCTGTCTTCCGCAGCATCAATTTGTTCCGGCTTTGTTCCGTAAATCGGAATATTCATTTCGTCAAAGAAATTAGCAAGCTTAATTGCAGTTTGTCCGCCAAATTGCAAAATAACTCCGTCCGGTTTTTCTCTTTCAACAATGTTAAGAACATCTTCTTCGGTAAGAGGCTCAAAATAAAGTTTGTCAGATGTATCAAAATCCGTACTAACAGTTTCCGGATTGTTATTAACAATAATTGTTTCAATTCCTGCCCTTTTAAGAGCCATAATCGAATGAACCGAACAATAGTCAAATTCAATACCCTGACCAATTCTGATAGGACCCGAACCAATAACCATAACTTTTCTTTTATCCGAAACAACAACCTCATCATCTCTGTCGTATGTAGAGTAATAATAAGGAGTAACTGCTTCAAATTCGCCTGCACAAGTATCAACCATTTTATAAACAGGCATAATGTCAAATTTCTTTCTCAATTCGTAAATATCCGGAGGAATACAACCAACAAATTTTGAAATAGCTTTGTCCGAAAAACCTTTTTCTTTAAAGAATCTCAAATTTTCTTCCGTAAAATCCGAAAGCTTCATAGTTTTAAGTTCTTCTTCCATATCAACAATCTTTTTAATTTTGTTAATAAAGAATGAATCCATTCCCGTAATCTGGCAAACTTTTTCAACACGATAGTTTCGTCTAAGCATTTCAGCCAAATCAAAAATTCTTTCATCATCAGGAACTTGAACTCTCTTTTTAAGTTCGTCAATATTTCTTTCTTTTGAAGATTTTCTTTCAAGTCCGTATTGACCAATTTCAAGAGAACGAACGCCTTTCAAAAGAGCCGATTCAAAACTGTTGCCAATAGCCATAATTTCTCCCGTTGCCATCATCTTAGTTCCAAGGGTTCTCTTTGCTCCGTGGAATTTATCAAAAGGCCATCTCGGGAATTTAAGAACAACATAATCGATAACAGGTTCAAAACAAGCAAAAGTTTTTCCTGTAACAGCATTTTTAATTTCATCAAGATTGTATCCCAACGCAATTTTTGAAGCAACTTTTGCAATAGGATAACCCGTAGCTTTAGAAGCAAGAGCAGAAGAACGACTAACACGTGGATTAATTTCAATAACAGCATAATTATAACTGTTTGGGTCAAGGGCAAACTGAACATTACAACCGCCCTTAATTTCAATCGAATTTATAATGTTAATTGCCGCACTTCTAAGCATTTGATATTCTCTGTCAGAAAGTGTCTGAGCTGGTGCAACAACAATACTGTCTCCCGTATGAACACCAACAGGGTCAACATTTTCCATACTACAAACAGTAATACAGTTTCCTGCACCGTCACGCATAACTTCAAATTCAATTTCTTTCCAACCCTTAATACTTTTTTCAATAAGAACTTGTCCAACTCGGCTCAAATGAAGTCCTTGTGCAAGAATTTCTCTAAGTTCGTCCTCGTTTTCCGCAATACCTCCGCCTGTTCCTCCAAGAGTGTATGCAGGACGCACAATAACCGGATAACCAATGCTTTGAGCAAACTCAATCCCCGATTCAATGTCTGTAACAATATCACTTTCAACAATAGGCTGATTTGTTCTTTCCATAAGCTTTTTAAAGCTGTCCCTGTCTTCGCCTTCTTTGATAGATTCAATCGAAGTACCAATAACACGAACGTGATATTTGTCAAGAATACCTGCATCATAAAGCTCACAAGACAAGTTAAGACCTGTCTGTCCGCCCATTCCCGCAATAATACTGTCCGGTCTTTCCTTTTCAATAACTTTTTCAATAAAATCTATAGTTAATGGTTCAATGTAAGTATAATGAGCCATTCCAATATCAGTCATAATAGTTGCGGGATTACTGTTGATAAGAACAACCTCAACCCCTTCTTCTTTAATAGATTGACAAGCTTGAGTTCCCGAATAGTCAAACTCAGCCGCCTGTCCAATAACAATCGGACCCGAACCGATAACAAGTACTTTTTTAATTGAATTGTCCTTAGGCATAATTATTTACCCTCCTCAATAATTTTTAAAAATCTGTCAAACAAAAATTGAGTGTCCAAAGGTCCCGGCGTAGCTTCCGGGTGGAACTGAACGCTGTAAATAGGTTTTGTTTTGTGTTTAATTCCCTCAATACTTCCGTCGTTTACATTAACAAAAGTTGCCTCAACATCATCAGCCAATTCGCTAACAACAAACTCGTGATTTTGAGATGTAATATAAACCCTGCCTGTTTTAAGGTCTTTAACAGGGTGGTTTCCGCCATGATGTCCAAATTTCAAACGTGATGTATTACAACCCAAAGCAAGAGATATAATTTGATGTCCAAGACAAATTCCAAGGGTTGGAATATTTTTTTCCAAAAGTTTTTTAACAGTTTCAACAACATTCGGAATATCTTTCGGGTTTCCCGGTCCGTTTCCAAGGAAAAGAGCATCAGGATTACATTCAAGAATTTCCTCAGCAGAAGAAAACGCAGGGAAAACAGTAAGTTTACAGCCTCTCTTGTGTAAATCACGTAAAATACCTTTTTTAATTCCACAATCCAAAACAGCCAAATGAGTTCCTTTTCCGCTCATAACATATTTTTCTTCCGGAGTAACTTCTTTAACGGCATCTTTGTTTGTATATGTGTCAAATTTTTGTTTAATTTGGCTCGGCGTAAGGTCATCAACTCTCGTTGTAATAATGCCAAGCATAGTTCCGTTGTCTCTCAAAACTCTTGTCAAGGCTCTCGTATCAATGCCCTCAATACCCATAATTTTATGCTGTTTAAGGAACCCGTCAAGTTCCATTTCGCATCTCCAGTTGTTCGGCATATCACATTTTTCACGAACAACAAAACCTTTAAGATAAGGCTTTCTGCTTTCCATATCTTCAAGATTTATTCCATAATTTCCAATAAGAGGATAAGTCATTGTAACAATCTGTCCCGCAAAAGATGGGTCTGTCAAAGTTTCCTGATAACCTGTCATACCTGTTGTAAAAACAACTTCTCCAACAGTTTCCTTTAAATATCCAAAGGCATTTCCTTTAAATTTCATTCCGTTCTGGAGTATAAGTTCAGCTTTAATAGTTTTTTCCATAGTCTAAATACATCTCCTTAAATCATTTTTCATATCAATAACAGCTTGTCTTGATGCTTTTGCAAATTGTTCTTCCGAAAAACTGTTTTTATAAGGTTCTTTTGTATAAGCCGCAATAATTCCTCTTGATGAATTAACAATAGCACCAAGTCCGTCTTTGTTAAAGCAAACAGCAAGGTCCTCTGCCTTTCCGCCTTGTGCACCATATCCCGGAACAAGGAAGAAAGTATTCGGCATAACTTCACGAAGTCTCTTTGCCTGCTCTGGGTGAGTCGCTCCAACAACAGCACCAACTTCGCTAAAACCGTTTGTTCCAATAAGTTCTTCGCCCCATTTTGAAATAAGACTTCCAACTTTTTCATAAAGAGGAACACCGTCAACAATCAAATCTTGAATTTCACCGCTGTTAGGATTTGAAGTTTTTGCAAGAACAAACAAACCTCTTTCATATTTTTTACAATCTTCAAGAAACGGAGTAATCGAATCAGAGCCAAGATAAGGATTAAGCGTTATAAAATCTTCTTTAAAAACTTCATAATCAATGCCGTCAACATTTGCTCTTCCAATGTGTCCGTCAGAATAAGCCTGTCCTGTAGATGCAATGTCGCTTCTTTTAATGTCACCAATTACAATAAGCCCTCTTTTTTTTGCATATTCAATTGTTTTAACATATGCTTTAAGACCGCTAATTCCATACCTTTCATACATTGCAATTTGTGGCTTGACCGCAGGAACCAAATCATAAATTTCATCAATAATCATTTTGTTAAAAATAAGTATTGCCTTGCCCATTCCTTTCAAAGTTTTGCCATACTTCGCAAAAGCTTCTTCTTTGATAAATGAAGGAATAAACGCTTGATTTGGGTCAAGTCCAACAACGGTCGGGTTTCCTGTAGCTTTAATTTTGTCAATAAGTTTGTCAATTACCATTATTTAAACTCCTCTCTAAGATTTCCGTTTTCAACAATAATTTTTCCGCCAACAATAGTGTAGCAAACTTTTCCTTTAACTTTTCTTCCGCCAAACGGGCTGTTTTTAGCCTTTGAAACAAATTTTTCAACATCGATAACAAATTCCTTGTTCGGGTCAATAATTGTAACATCGGCACAAGCACCAACGGATAAAGTTCCTTTGTCAGAATTTAAAACCTTTGCTGGGTTCAATGACATTTTTTCAATAAGTTGCGAAGGTGTCAAAACTCCTGTGCAAACAAGTTCCGAAACAGCCAAGCAAAGCGAAGTTTCAAGTCCAACAATACCGTTTGCCGCTTTTTCAAATTCACAATTTTTTTCATCAACGTGATGAGGTGCGTGGTCTGTTGAAATAACTTCAATAATGTTATCTTTAAGAGCTTGTTTCAAAGCCTCAACATCTTCCTTTGTTCTAAGCGGAGGATTCATTTTAAAATTTGCATCATAATCGCAAATATCATCTTCGGAAAGGGTAAAATGATGCGGAGTAACTTCCGCCGTAACCGAAACTCCTCTTTCCTTAGCCTGCCTAATAAGTTCAACACAGCCCTTTGTGCTCATATGACAAAGATGAAGTTTTGCATTAACGCTGTCCGCAAGAATAATATCTCTCGAAACAATAACTTCTTCAGAATCGTTTGAAATCCCTTTAAGTCCAAGTAAAGCAGCTTTTTCTCCTGCGTTCATTTGCCCTTTTCCAACAAGGTTCAAATCTTCACAATGTGAGAAAACAGGCAAATTAAACATACTTGCATATTTAAGGGAAGTTTTCATAAGACCTGCATTTTCAACACTTCTCCCATCTTCGGAAATAGCACAAATTCCAACTTCCGCCATTTTTCCAATATCCGCAAGCTCTTCTCCTTTTTGCCCTTTCGTAATGCTCCCAATCGGCAAAACATTAACAACACTTTCTCTTTCGGCTTTCATATTGATATATTCAACAATAATTTCATTATCAACAACAGGCTTTGTGTTCGGCATACAGCAAATTGTTGTAAAACCGCCAACAGCCGCACTTCTCGAACCGCTTTTAATAGTTTCTTTTCTTTCAAATCCCGGTTCACGCAAATGAACGTGTAAATCAATAAGCCCCGGAACAACCCAAAGTCCGTCCGCATCAATAACTTTTTCCGCATCATCAGAAATGCTTTCGCAAACTTTCGTTATTTTCCCGTCGCAAATAAGAACATCGCAAACTTTATCCAAAGAGTTTGCCGGGTCAATAACACGCCCGTTTTTAATCAAAATTTTCATATATGTTTACAAGCTCCTTTCCGTTAAAAGTTTCAAAATAGCCATTCTCACAGCAACACCGTTTTTAACTTGAACATTAATAACCGAGTGCTTTCCGTCAATAACTTCGGTGCTAAGTTCAATTCCTCTGTTAACAGGTCCGGGGTGCATAACAAGAACATCATCTTTTGCATATTTAAGAATATCACTGTTCACACCAAACAAACTGCTATATTCTCTAAGGCTCGGAAACGGCATAGCTTTTTGCCGTTCAAATTGAATTCTAAGCCCCATAACAACATCAGCATCACTAACAGCTTTCGGAACATCTGTAACAACATCAACGCCAAGAGATTTCATAGAGTTTGAAACAAGAGTTGACGGTCCCGCCAAAGTAACCTTTGCACCAAGCTTAGTAAGCCCAAAAACATTGCTTCTTGCAACTCTGCTGTGAGCAATATCTCCAAGGATAGTAACGTTAAGACCTTCAAATTTCTTTTTGTATTCAAGAATTGTAAACAAGTCCAAAAGTGCTTGTGTTGGGTGCTCGTTTGTTCCATCTCCGGCATTAACAACAGAAGCTTTAACATTCTTTGCAAGAATATGAGCCGCCCCTGTCATAGAATGACGAATAATCATAACGTTAATGCCCATTTGGTCCAAAGTTATACCCGTATCGATAAGACTTTCGCCCTTGTTAACACTACTTGTTGCAACGCCCAAATCTTTAACAATTGCACCAAGATAATCACCCGCAAGCATAAAAGACATTTTTGTTCTTGTGCTGTTTTCATAAAATAAAGTAACAACACTTGCCGATTTCAACTCATCACTGCGTTTTGCAGGATTATCGATTTTTTCTTTCATATCTTTTGCGGTTTCAAGAATGGACATAATTTCGTTTTCACTCAAATCCCTAAGCCCAAGGAGGTCTTTTCTGTTAAACATTACGGCATATCCTCGCTTTCATAAATATTTTTTCAACAAGACATAAGTTTATACGCATTTTCTTGCGGTTTGCCCTGTAACATCAAAAAAGACAATAAAAAGGGTGAAATTAAAACACTCTTTCCATTGTCTCAGCAAATATTTTAGAATAGGAAGTTAAAGGAAAATAACTGTCATAATGAAAAACAACTTTTGATTTAAAAATCTCAATATTCGACATAATAAATTCCTCCTTCCTGCCTAATTACGTATTTCTAAAATTTTATCATTTTATGTCGCATTTGTCAATATATATATACGCACTAAAAAAAGTTTTACAAATAGAACTTCAACAATTTTCAAACTCCGAAAATTGCCCCAAAAACCGCTCCCAAAGCGATAAACACAACAGGGTGCAATTTTTTAAATTTAACAAAGCCAAAATATACAATCGCAAAAAATAAAACATTTCTCCAATTAACAAGCCCAAACAACGAAAAAAACGAAAATGAGAAATCATTAAATTTTTCCCTAAAGAAAAAAGAAATAATAAAAATATCCGTCATAGCTCCAAGAACAAGACCCGTTGACGCCGGTCTCAAAGCATAAAAAATACGTTTAACATATTCGTTCGACTTAAATTTTTGAAGAATTTTTGAAACAATAAGAATTACAATAATCGGCGGAATAATAATGCTAATTGTCGAAACAGCCGCCCCAACAAGCCCGTCAACTTTAAAACCGGCATAGGTCGACATATTAATGCCAATAGCCCCGGGGGTCGATTCCGAAACAGCAATCATATCCGTAAGTTCACCAACGGAAAACCAATCGTAATTTTGAGCAATTTCTTTAAGAAAAGGAATTGTCGCAATCCCTCCGCCAACAGCAAAAAGTCCGGTTTTAACAAATTCAAAAGAAAGATAAAGCAAGTTTAACAAAACGTCCATTATTTAAAAATCAGCCCCCTTTCCAAAAATCAACCCGATAATTGCAACAGAAGGCACAATAATAACCGGCGAAACTCCAAAAAAGGCAATCAACAAAAAAGTTCCCGCAAAAATTGCAAAAGTGAATACTCCTTTAACGCTTTTTCTAAGCATTCCAACAACAGTGTTAATAACCAATGCACAAACAACAATTCTAACACCGGCAAAAGCATGTTGAATAAATTCAATTTCCGAAACACTTTGCAAAAAAGATGCAATAATACAAATTATAACATAGGACGGAAAAACAAGCCCCAAAGTTGCAAAAATTCCGCCAAAAACTCCTCCAACTTTCTGCCCGATAAAGGTTGAAACATTAACAGCAATAACGCCCGGCGTACATTGCCCAACAACATAGTAATCCATAATTTCTTCGTCTGTTGCCCATTTTTTTGTTCTAACAATTTCCCTTTGTAAAATCGGAAGCATTGCATAACCTCCGCCAAAAGTACAAGCCCCAATTTTCATAAATGTAACAAAAAGCAAAAACAAAGTTCTAAACATAAATAAACTCCTCAAGCCAAATTAAAACCATATCATAAACAAATTCATAAAAACTTTTTAACAGGCTGCCGATAAAATCGACAGCCCAAAAATTCCACTAAGTCCATATAAATATAATCTTAACTTGTCTAATATCCAAGTTCTTCGCCAACAAGAATAACTTTTATTCTTCCTTGAAGTCTGCTCATTCTTGTAACAACTGTTTGACAACAAATTGTATCATCGCACAAACAATCGTGACAAACACCTGTTTTTTCGCAAGGAGTTTTTTTGTCAAGTCTCAATGTATTTATTGCCGCAGCTTTGTTCCTTGCTCTTATCAAAGCCGCCTGTTCATCTGTCTCAAGTTTGTTCATTCCTGCAACAACAATAACATTTTTCGGGCCATAAATCATCGCCGCAACTCTGTTTCCCGTTCCGTCAATATTAATAAGCTTTCCGTCAAGAGTAAACGCATTCGTGCTCATCAAATAAAAATCGCTGAAAAAAGCCTTTCTGTAAATTTCTTCAACTTCCTCCTGATTTTTCGCAGCCGACCTGTCAAGCAACTTGTAATTTCCGTTGGATAATGTTTTAATAAGCTCAATTTCTTTAATCGTTTCAGAACCTCCCCAAGCAATTTCACTGCCTTCAGGAATAAGTTCAACAGCTTTTTTTAAAGCTTCCTCTTTGTTTTTGCAATAATAAGCTTCAATTCGCCTTTTTGCCATAGCATCAATAACTTTTTTTGCAATAAGTTCATTATATTGTTCTTTAGGTGTCATAAAAATTCGCCTCTTTTATTTTTTCAAAGAAATATACTTGCGTACAATATCGTCAAAAGTATCTCTTTCTCTTGTCAAAACAACCTCTCCGTTTTCACGAATAAAAACTTCTGCCGGTCTCAATCTGTTGTTATAATTTGATGACATTGCGTGTCCATAAGCTCCCGCATCAAGAACACCAAGCAAATCACCCTCTTTAACATCAGGCAAAACTCTGTCTTTCGCAATAATATCTCCGCTTTCGCAAATGTTTCCAACAACTGTAACAGGTTCTTCTTTTTCAGATTTAACATCAGAATTTCTGTAAACTTCAATATCGTGATGAGAATCATACATAACAGGTCTTGCAAGAACATTGAACCCAAGATCTGTTCCCGCAAATTTATGAGGTCCGTTATGTTTAACAGCGTGAACTGTTCCAAGCAAAAGACCGCATTCAGCCGAAATATAACGACCTGGCTCAACTTTAAATGTAATTTCCTTGCCATATTCTTTTGCAAAATCTTTCAAAACAACGCTAAGCTTTTCGCCCAAATCTTTAAGGTCAAGTCTTTTCTGGTCGTCAAGTTTTTCATATGGAATACCAAATCCACCGCCAAGGTCAACAAACTCAAGGTCATCAAATTGTTTTGCAATTTCAAGAATAGCCTTAACGCCTTTAATATAAGGTTCACCTTCCATAAATAATGAACCAATGTGCTGATTTAAACCAACAAATTTAAGATTATATTTTTTAAGTATCTCCTTAAATTCAGGGATATATTCCGGATTAATAGCAAACTTTGTTTTCTTTCCCGCAGTAACAACCTTTTCGTGATGTCCTGCACCAACACCGCCGTTAAAACGAGCAGCAATTCTTCCTCCCGGATTAAGTTTGCCATATTGTTCAAGCTGTGAAAGCGAATCAACACTAATCAAAACATTGTGTTCAATCGCAAATTTCATTTCCTCTTCGGAAACATTGTTGCTAATATAAAAAATCTGTTCCGGTTTAAAGCCTGCTTTAAGTTCAACAAAAATTTCACCCGGAGACATAGCATCAACATTAAGCCCCTCTTCTCTGACAATTTCAAGAAAAGCAAGATTACCGTTTGCTTTTGCCGAATAATTAACCGAAAAATTAGGATAAGAAACCAAATTTTTAATTTCTCGGCATCTCTCACGAAGAATACGTTCATTGTAAACATAAAGAGGACTTCCATATTTTTCAATCAAATCAAAAGGATTAACCCCTTGAAAAAAATTAACCGAATCTGTCACTTTGCTTTTAAGTTTCTGCATAATTACGCTCCCTTTTCATCTTTGTTTAGGACAACACCGCACAATTAAAAATCCAAACCTTGCCAACATTTCAAACGTTGTTCAAAAACATTTTTGTCATAGTCCAAAACTATAACTCAAACCTTTTCTTAACAACAAAAATATAACGCAAACTTTGTTTAATAAAATTATGTGTTGTCGTTTTAAGAAAAAACCTTATATTTAATATATCAAAATAACTCGAATATTGCAACAAAAAATTGCTTTTTTTATCATAAAAATTTCCAAAATAAGCCCCAATACTCATATTCATATTTTTAATTATACAAGCATTCTAAATCTCGTAAACTTTAAAATCACTATATTCAGCAATAAGCGGTGCCATTTGCCTAAACCCAATTTTTCCGCCTTTCAATAACGGTCCAAAAGTTTTTCCGTCATCTTCAAAAGAAAAAATTTCAAGTTCATTTATAAAAAATTTCACAACACTTCCTTTTTTAACCAAACCGCAAGTATAGCTTTCCAAAACATCTTCAACGTTTGGAATTGGGTCTGCCCCTTGTGCCGTCAAATAAAAACCATAGCTTTTTCTCAAATTACAAGTATGAAAACTTCGTTCCTCATCTTTTTTCCTTCTAAAATATGAAACGTGAAATGCGTTAATATCTCCATGATGATATTGAGGATATTTTCCAACACGCTTTTCAAGCGATTTATCGAAAATATCTTTTCCGTTTTTCCCAACTGCCGAAAAAAACAAAATGCTAAGTCCCGGTTCTCTAATCGGTAAAAATTTCCATTCAACCAAAATATTTTCGGGGAAATCAAAAGGACACCAGAAAACATACGTTGATTTCAGTCCTTCTTCGCTCTCCTCCAAATTTTGAAGTCGCATTTTTCCGTTAAAAAAAGAAACTTTCCCGTCTCCCTCCATAATAAAATCATCAACATCTTCAATTTTTTCAAACTTATTCTCATATATCATTTTTTTCAAATCAACGCCATATTTTTGCATATTACGCCTCCAAAAAATCATTTAAACACATATTCTCCGCCTATAACAACAGTTTAATTTTCAATTTAATTTTAATAATTCAAACGAATCATTTCATCAATACATTTTTTTGCATCAACAATCGTTTTTTCATCAAGCAAAATTTCCTCACCACCATAATTTTTAACACAATCATACACATTCATAAGAGTTGTCAACTTCATATTTTTGCAAACAAGACAACTCGAAAGATAGTGAAATTTCTTTTCCGGAAATTCATATTGAAGATGTTCGGCAATGCTTATTTCCGTTCCTATAACAAATTCATTATCGTTTGAATTTCGTGCATAATCCATAATTGCCGAAGTTGAGCCAACAAAATCCGCAAGCTTAACAACCTCCGGAACACATTCTGGGTGAACAAGAATTTTAACATTATTATATTTTTTTCTTGCCGCCTCAACGTCTTTAACCGTAACGCCGGCATGAATTGGACAGCCCCCTCTCAAAAGCTTTATATTCTTTTCGGGAACTTGTTTCGCAACATAATCGCCCAAATTACAATCAGGAATAAACAAAATATTTTGATTTTCAATATTTCTAACAATTTGCACAGCCGACGAAGAAGTAACGCAAACATCACAAATCGTTTTCAAAGCCGCCGTTGTATTAATATATGCAACAATCGTATAATCTTTATACATAGGCTTAACCTGTGAAATCAAATCTTTGTCCATCATATCCGCCATAACACAGCCCGCCTCTGGGTGAGCAAGAATAACCCGTTTATCCGGCGACAAAATTTTAACCGTTTCCGCCATAAATCGAACACCACACATAATAATTGTTTTGTTCGAAACTTGCGAAGCCTTAACGCTCAAAGCATACGAATCTCCAACGAAATCCGCAATCTCAACAATTTCACGTGCTTGATAACTGTGGGCAAGAATATAAATATCCTTTTCCTTTTTCAATCTCAAAATTTCTTGTTGTATATCTTTAATCATATTTTCCTCTCCAAAAATAAATATTTAGGGCAACATCGCATAATTATAAATCCACAGCTTCAAATATTTTTTGTCCAAACTTTTCCAACAAAAAATATAATTTCAAACCTGCTTTATTCAATTATGCAACATTGCCCCAACTTAAAATCATAATAAATCAAAACTTAAATGCCCGAATTATCCAAAGTTTAACATTTCAGTTCTATCAAAAAAATAAACAAAACCGTTATTTTGTCAAAAAATAAAAATTTGTATCAATTAAACTTCACATTTTAAATCCTCGGTCAGAATTTTTCCAACCGAGGAAAAATAAAATCATTTCTAAAATCGTTTCAAAATCCAAATCAATCAGCAAACATAGGCGTTGAAAGATATCTGTCTCCTGTATCCGGAAGAAGTGCAACTATTGTTTTGCCCTTGTTTTCCGGTCTTTTTGCAAGTTCAGTTGCCGCCCAAACAGCCGCTCCCGAAGAAATTCCAACAAGAACTCCCTCAACTTGAGCAATAGCTCTGCCTGTTTTAAAAGCGTCATCATTTTCAACTTTTATAATTTCATCATAAATTTTTTGGTTTAATGTTTCCGGAACAAATCCCGCACCGATTCCCTGAATTTTGTGAGGACCTGCTGTTCCTTCCGATAAAACAGGCGAAGTTGCCGGCTCAACAGCCACAATTTTAACATTTGGATTTTGTGATTTCAAATATTCGCCAACACCCGAAATAGTTCCTCCCGTTCCAACACCGGCAACAAATATATCAACTTTCCCGTCTGTGTCTTGCCAAATTTCAGGACCTGTCGTTTCCTTATGATATTCCGGATTTGCAGGGTTTGTAAACTGACTTGGAATAAAACTGTTCGGAATCTCCTTTGCAAGTTCTTCTGCTTTTTCAATAGCACCTTTCATACCTTTTGTGCCCTCTGTCAAAACAAGCTCTGCACCATATGCCTTCAACAAATTTCGCCTTTCAATACTCATAGTTTCCGGCATAGTTATAATCAGTCTGTATTTTCTCGATGCCGCAACAGATGCAAGTCCAATTCCCGTATTTCCCGAAGTCGGCTCAATAATAACCGAATCCGAATTCAATATTCCGCTTTGCTCCGCCTTGTCAATCATAGCTTTTGCAATTCTGTCTTTAACAGAACCCGCCGGATTAAAATATTCAAGCTTTGCCAAAACAGTTGCCTCAAGATTATTTTCTTTTTCATAATTAACAAGTTCAAGCAAAGGCGTTCCGCCTATAAGCTCGGTAACAGCTTTGTATATTTTAGACATAAAAATTCCTTCTTTCTTTTATAAAAAACTATTTCAAAGAGTTAAAAGCATCGTCCAAAGCCGCAATCAAATCATCGATGTTCTCTGTTCCAATCGAAAGTCTAATTGTGTTTGGCTTAATTCCCTGCTCTGCCAATTCCTGTTCATTGCATTGTGAATGAGTTGTTGTTGCAGGGTGAATAACAAGAGATTTCGAATCGGCAACATTTGCAAGAAGAGAGAAAATTTCAAGATTATCAATAAACTTGTGAGCTTCCTCAACACCGCCCTTAATTTCAAATGTAAAAATCGAACCTCCGCCATTTGGAAAATATTTTTCATAAAGCTTGTGGCTTGATTCTGTTTTCAATGATGGGTGATGAACCGCTTCAACCAATGGGTGGTTGTTCAAATATTCAACAATTTTAAGAGCATTTTCAACGTGACGCTCAACTCTCAACGAAAGAGTTTCAAGCCCCTGAAGAAAGAGGAATGCGTGGAACGGAGACAATGTTGCACCCGTATCACGAAGTAAAATTGCTCTTATATATGTCACAAACGCAGCCGGTCCAACAGCCTTAACAAAGCTAACCCCATGATATGACGGATTTGGCTCAACAAACGCAGGAAACTTGCCGGATTTTTCCCAATCAAATTTTCCGCTGTCAACAATAACTCCACCAATAGCTGTTCCGTGTCCGCCAATAAATTTCGTAGCACTGTGAACAACAATGTCCGCACCATATTCAATCGGTCTAACAAGATAAGGCGTTGCAAAAGTTGAATCAACAACAAGAGGAATTTTATTATCGTGTGCAATTTTTGCAACTTTTTCAATATCGATTATATTTGAATTTGGGTTACCCAATGTTTCAATAAATATAGCTTTTGTTTTTTCGTTTATCGCTTTTTCAAAAGAACCATCAACCTCTGGGTCAACAAAAGTTGTTGTTATTCCATATGCCGGAAGAGTGTGTTCAAGAAGATTATACGTTCCTCCGTAAATTGTTTTTGATGCAACAATATTGTCACCTGCGTGTGCAAGTGCTTGAATTGTATAAGTTATCGCAGCCGCACCGGAAGCTGTTGCCAAAGCTGCAACCCCTCCCTCAAGTGCCGCAACTCTTTGCTCAAAAATATCCTGTGTGGGGTTTGTCAATCTTCCATAAATATTTCCAGCATCTCTCAATCCAAATCTGTCCGCTGCGTGTTTTGAATTGTGAAAAACAAAAGATGTCGAAGCATAAATAGGAACTGCTCTCGCATCTGTAACAGGGTCTGCTTGCTCCTGCCCAATATGTAATTGTTTTGTCTCAAATTTCCATTCTCTTTTTGCCATATTAAATTTCTCCTTTTCATTTTAATATTTTATAATTATTATTTCAAGTATTTATTTTATTTAAAAATTTTCATTTTTGTTTGCTCAATGATTATAACGTAATTTTAACAGCACATTCGCCCAAACTCCAAATATATTAAATATGTTTTCATAACACAATACCACCTTTCCGTTTTTTAATGATATTTCCTATAGAATTACTATGGTTTATAGTATATCACATTTTTTTCAATTGTCAATACATTTTTAAAAATTTTTTAAAAAAAATAAGGCAACCCAAAAGTTGCCTCATATTGTATATAACTTCATCAAAAAATAGAAACGCAAATTTCATAAAACCCCAAATTCAGCATTTTAAATAATATTTTTCAACAAAATCAATTTTATAATTTTCTTTCTTAAAATGCCCTCCGTTGTATGCAAAACTTTTAAAACAGCATATTTCCCCCCTTTCAAATTCTTATTCGGCAAACAGCAACCAAAAACTATACCATCTCCATCGCAAATTAATTTTAAAGAGCCAGCCTTTTCAATCTCTCAAACATATTTCTAACAGCAGGTGATGCAAAAAGAAGCAACGTAATTGCTCCCTCCGTCAAAACATAACTTGCATTATAAAAAAGCGTTCCAAAAACAACTGTAAGGTTTGCACCAAACCCGTCAACATAAGATGTGAAAAAAATCAGTCCCGATATTTCGTGAAAAATTAATCTTCCAATAACTCCAACAATATATCCAAATATCAAGCCATTTTTCTTTTTTGAAAAAAAGCCGGACAATCCCAACGCACCAAAAGCAAGCGGATAATCCAAAATAACCTGAAGAGGGTGCAAAAAATACGGTTCAATAATAAATTGCAAAACACCGTAAACAACCGCAACAATAATTCCCGTTGTCGCTCCATACCAATAGCCAACAACGCTAATAACAAGCATACTGAACAAAGTAATTGAGCCTCCGCTCGGAAGACTTGGCAATTTTATAACCGTCGAAATAACAATAGCCAACGCCAATGCCAACGCTGAAAATGTTATTTGCTTCGTTTTCAAAAAATCACGTCCTTTAACAATTAAAAAATAAAAAAACATTAACATTTTCATCAAAAATGTTCTAAGCCAACAGCATAAAAATTCCCGAAATCCTTTAAACTTTAGTGCAAAATCAAGAACTTCAATGCCATTGGCTAAATTTACAATATAAAAGCAAACATCTTTCAAAAAATATAACCCTAAAAAAGAGTCAACTGATTTGTATCCGGAATTCCTTGCAAAACACCACTGTCCTTCAAAAGCTGAATAACTGTTTTACTAACTTTTGTTCTTTCTCTAAATTCTTCAACAGTAAAAAACTCGCCCTCTTCTCTTGCATTAACAATGTTAATTGCCGCATTTGCTCCAAGCCCCTGAATTGTGCAAAGAGGAGGCAACAAACCGTCATCGGTAACTTTAAATTTAACGGCATCAGAATTGTATAAATCCATTTTAACAAATTTAAAACCTCTGACATACATTTCATAAACAAGCTCCAAAACAGACAACGTACTTTTTTCTTTTGCGGATATATCATTCCCCAACGCAATAAGATTGTCCATACTTTCCCTAACCCTCTCAATGCCGTTGCACATCATAACATAATCAAAATCTTCAGTCTTAACCGAAAAAGTTGCAGCATAAAAAACATAAGGAAAATGAACTTTAAAATATGCAATTCTGAAAGAATTTGTAACATACGCAACAGCGTGTCCTTTCGGGAACATATATTTAATTTTTTTACAAGATTCAATATACCATTCGGGAACTTCCTTTTCACGCATAACAGCTTCGTCTTCCGGAGAAAGCCCTTTTCCCTTACGAACTTTTTCCATAATTGTAAAAGCTGTTTTGTTTTCAACACCTTTAATTATAAGATAAACCATAATGTCGTCACGTGTCGGAATAACTTCTTTAAGGGTTGCAACGCCGTCTCTAATAAGCTCCTGAGCATTTCCAAGCCAAACATCAGTCCCGTGTGAAAGTCCCGAAATTCTAACAAGTTCAGAAAAAGTATGCGGTTGTGTATCCATAAGCATCTGCCTTGTAAATCCCGTTCCAAATTCCGGAATTCCCAAAGTTCCCGTCTTACACCTGATTTCCTCTTCAGTAACGCCCAAAGCTTTCGGTGAAGTAAAAAGCGACATAGTTTCCTCATCATCAAGCGGAACTTGCAAAGGGTCAAACCCCGATATATCTTTAAACATACGCAAAATTGTCGGAACGTCGTGGCCCAAAAGGTCAAGCTTCAAAAGACGTCCGCTAATCGAATGATAATCAAAATGCGTTGTCGTAACTGTCGATTCCTGGTCGTTTGCAGGTCGCTGAATTGGGCAAAATTCATAAATGCTGTTGTCTCTCGGAACAACCATAAGTCCTCCGGGGTGCTGACCTGTTGTTCTTTTAATTCCAACACAGCCAAGTTTAAGCCTGTTAACTTCAGCTCCCCTCATTTTAAGCCCTCTCTCATCAGCATATTTTTTAACATAACCATACGCTGTTTTTTCTGCCATCGTGCCAATGGTTCCGGCTTTAAAAACGTGCCCTTTTCCAAAAAGCTCCTCCGTATAAGCGTGAGCCTGTTGCTGATATTCGCCAGAAAAATTAAGGTCAATATCGGGTTCTTTGTCTCCGTTAAATCCCAAAAATGTTTCAAAAGGAATATCGTGTCCCTCTTTGCTCAAAGGCTCTCCGCAATTCGGACAAATCTTGTCCGGCAAGTCACAACCCGAGTTTCCCAAATTCGCAATAACTTCTTCAGAATTAAAATCGGAATATTTGCACTTTTTGCAAATATAATGCGGAGAAAGCGGATTAACCTCCGTAATTCCTGCCATAGTTGCAACAAATGATGAACCAACCGAGCCTCTCGAACCAACAATATATCCGTGGTCGTTAGAATCCCAAACAAGCTTTTGTGCAATTATATACAAAACCGCAAAACCGTTTTTAATAATTGAGCTAAGTTCTCTGTCAAGCCTTTTTGCAACAATCTCCGGCAAAGGGTCGCCATAAATTGATTTTGCTTTTTTCATAGTAATCTCAGTAAGCTGTTCTTCCGCACCGTCAATTTTTGGCGGAAAAGTTTCATCTGGAATCGGTTTAACATCGCCAATCATATCACAAATCAAATTTGTATTTGTAACAACAACTTCATAAGCCTTTTCTTTTCCAAGATATTCAAACTCAGAAAGCATTTCTTCGGTTGTTCTGTAAAATAACGGTGGCTGATTATCAACATCTTTAAAACCTTCGCCCGCCTGAATAATTCTTCTGTAAAATTCGTCCTCAGGGTCAAGAAAATGTGCATCGCAAGTTGCAACAACAGGCTTGTCATATTTTTCACCCAAAGCAACAATTCTTTTGTTAATTTCAAAAAGTTCATCTTTCGAGCCAACCGAACCATCACGAAGCATAAATTCGTTGTTCCCAACTGGCTGAATTTCCAAATAATCATAAAAATCAATAAGCTCTTTAATAACTTCCTCCGGCTTATTTTCAAAAACCGCCTTAAAAAACTCACCCGCTTCGCAAGCTGTTCCAATTATAAGTCCCTCTTTAAATTTCAAATATTCGCTTTTTGGAATTCTCGGTCTTCTAAAGAAATATTCAATATGTGCTTTAGAAACAAGCTCATACAAATTTCGCAAGCCTTTCTGATTTTTAACAAGAATAACTGCGTGATAAGTTTTAAGTTTTTTTCTGTCAATATTTTTGCTTGCAAGAATATTAATTTCTTCCAAACCTGAAACGTTATACTCGTTTTTCAAAATTTCAATACATTTAACAAAAATTTCTGCGGTACAAAAAGCATCGTCAACCGCTCTATGATGATTTTCAAGAGAAACGCCAAGATGTTTTGCAACAACGTCAAGTTTATATCTCGAAAGTTGAGGAAATAAAAGCTTTGCAAGTTCAACCGTATCAACAACCGTATTGTTAATTTCAAGATTATTCCTCTTTGCCCATTGTCTCACAAATCCAACGTCAAAATTTGCATTGTGTGCAACCAAAACCGCATCACCGAAAAACTTGCAAAATTCAGGCAAAACAACATCTTCCGAAGGCTCATCTTTAAGCATATCGTCCGTTATTCCCGTAAGATTAACAATTTTTTCACTCAAAGCAACGCTTGGATTAACAAATGCTGAAAATCTGTCAACAATCTCACCGTTTTTAACTTTAACCGCACCAATTTCAATAATTTTGTCGGTTTCTTTCATAAGACCTGTTGTTTCAAGGTCAAAAACAACATATTCATCATCAAGAGTTTGTCCTTTGCAAGCTTGAACAACCGCTCCCAAATCATCAACAAGATATGCTTCAACACCGTATAAAACTTTAACACCATATTTTTTTGCTGCGTCCATAGCCTCGGGAAACGCCTGAACAACACCGTGGTCAGTAATTGCAATGGCTTTGTGCCCCCAAAAAGCGGCTCTCGAAATATAATCCGTTGCCGAATTAATCCCGTCCATCATACTCATCTGTGTATGTAAATGAAGTTCAACTCTTTTGGTTTCTGCATCATCTGTTTTTGGCTTCGGTGCAACTCCCTCGCAAATATTGCTCGCCATAACATTAATTTCTTTTGTATAATTGTCAAATTGTGCCCGACCTTTAACATTAACATAATTTTTAACTTTAAGAAGCTTTTTAACATCATCTGTATATTCTTCGGGTTTAAGAAAAAATTTAACCGTAACCGAATCTGTCATATCTGTTATATCAATGCTTATAATAAATTTTCCGGTTTTTGTTTCTCTTTCTTCAAAAGCCAATATTTTTCCGGAAATAGCAACCGTTTCGCCCTCAATAATAGAATTTCTGATTTTGGAAATATGGTCGTTAAATTTAGAAAATTTAATATTAATCCTTTTTGTTCTAAAATTTTTTCCAACTTTAAAATTGTCTTGCTCAAAAGTATTTTTTTGTGCGTCTTTGCCCTCAAAATCAACTTTCAACGAATCACTTTCTCCCGTAACTTTCTTTTCCGCAATGCTCTTAACATCATTGTTAATTTTTTCAAGTTGCGAAGAAATTTCAGCTTCTTTAATAATTTTTTTAAGTTCTTTTTTCTTTTCTTCTTCTGTTTTGACTTCAATCGGTTTGTTTTTAAATAAAACATTAACGCCAACATCAAACCTTTTTTTAATAATATTTTTAATTTCGGAATCAATTTTTTTCGCTCTGAACAAAAATGCACTTTTACAATCAACATTAACAATAATGTTATTGTTCTCTATTTCCAACTTTGCTTTTTTAAGCATATTAAAACACAACGGGCTTTCTTTTTTAACATTGTTCAAAATATTGCCCCAATATTTTTCAACTGTTTCTCGTAAAGATAAATTTTGAACATCATAATGAATGTTTATATTAACATTAGAAATAAAAGGAAATTCTTCTTTTAAATCCTCTTCAAAATCAGAAAAACAAGATTCGTTTAAAATATCATCACAAACAAGAGCAATATCCATAACCCTTGTTTTTTTAGACATTTTAACCATATCAACTTTTGTTTTTCTAAGAACACTACAAACATTTGCAGATAAATCAATTTTATGAAAAACATCTTCAAAATCTCTCAATTCAGCACCAATGCCCAAAAAATCACCTTCCAAAATTTACATATTTTCAATTTCGAAAATAAGTGCATCAACAAGTTCGCTTTCCGAAACTTTTTTAATAATTTCACCTTTTTTAAAAATCAAACCAACGCCCTTTCCGCCGGCAATTCCAATATCAGCTTCCCTTGCTTCCCCCGGACCGTTAACAACACAACCCATAACCGCAACTTTAATATTTTTATCAATGTTCAAACATCTTTTTTCAACTTCGTTTGCAATGGAAATCAAATCAATTTCCGTTCTTCCGCAAGTCGGGCAAGAAACAAACTCAATTCCAAATTTTCTAAGTCCTAAAGCTTTCAAAATAGCTTTTCCAACTTTAACTTCTTCAATAGGGTCACCTGTAAGTGAAACCCTAATTGTATCACCAATTCCAAGTCCCAAAATAAGCCCAATTCCAACCGATGATTTAATCGAACCTCCCCAAATCGTTCCCGATTCGGTAATTCCAAGATGAAGAGGATATGAAACCTTCTCTGATAAAAGAGAATAAGCTTTTGCCGTAAAAGAAACATCAGAAGCCTTAATCGATATAACAATGTCCGAAAAATCGTTTCTCTCAAGAATTTCAACGTGTCTCAAAGCACTTTCAACAAGCCCCTCCGGAGTAACCTTGCCATATTTTTCAAGAATATCCTTTTCCAAAGAGCCCGAATTAACTCCAATTCGAATAGGAACGCCTCTCTCTTTGCAAGCTTTCGCAACAGCTCTGACATTTTCTTCTCCACCAATGTTTCCGGGATTAATTCTAAGTTTGTCAACACCGTTTTCAACAGCTTTAAGAGCAAGCTTATAATCAAAATGAATATCGGCAACCAAAGGAATTTCTATATTTTTTTTAATTTCTTTCAAGGCCTCAGCCGCCGCCATATCCAAAACAGCAACACGAATGATTTCACAGCCCGCCGCTTGCAATTTTCTAATTTGCTCAACCGTTTTAACAACATCTCTCGTATCCGTATTGCACATAGATTGAATTGCAATAGGATTATTTCCGCCAATTTTAATATTTCCAATTTTTAATTCTTTTGTTTTTTTTCTTTCAAGAAACACAAAATTCCCCTCCGTAAAACATTTAAAAACAAGGAAATGTGAAAATATATCACATTTCCCAAAATAACATTAAAGCAGTTTAAATACATCATTAAAAGCAATCAAAACACCCAAAGCCATTAAAATCGCAAATCCGGCAAAATGAATCATACCCTCTTTTTCAGGTGGTATAGGCTTTCTTCTAATCGCCTCAATAAGAAGAAAAACAAATCTTCCGCCGTCAAGTGCCGGAATCGGCAAAAGATTCATAACTCCAAGATTGGCACTCAACAAAGCAGCAATCCCTGCCATACTTCCAATAGTAACCCAAACACTCTGTGAAATGGTTTCTTCATAAACGTCGTTAACAACTGTTGTAAGCCCAATAGGCCCCGCAACATCGTCCATAGAAATTTGCATTGTAAACAGCTGAACAACACCATAAACTGTAACTTTAACCATATAAACGCTTTTCCAAAAGCCGGCGTTCAAAGTTTGAAAAAAGCCGGCTCTTTCAAATCCCTCATAGCTTTCTCCAAAAAGCGGAGTTTTTTGATTAAGAATAATTCCAATAACTTTTCCCTGTCCTTCGTTAAAAGTAATCGTTTTTTCAAAATATTCGCCGTCTCTCTCAAATCCAATCAAAACATCATCACTTTTAGAAGTTGCAAGTTGAAATTTAACATCTTCCATTAAGTGCGTTCCCGAGCCGTCAACACTGACGATTTCATCGCCCGCCTGAAGTCCCGCCATATCTGCTGGGCTATTTTCTGAAATTTGATAAATAACATTTTCGCCATATCCGCTAAACATAATTATAATCGAGCATATAAATAAAGCCAAAACAAAATTCATAAAAACTCCGGCAAGAATAATAATCATTCTTTTCCAAACAGAAATGCTGTTAAATCCTTTTCTTTCAGAATTTCCGTTGTCCTCATCAGCCATTTTGCAATAACCGCCAAGAGGTAAAATTCTAATGGAATACAATGTTTCGCCTTTCTGTTTCCCCCAAATTTTAGGACCCATTCCAACAGCAAATTCTTCAACAATAACACCGCATTTTTTTGCCGCAATAAAATGACCCCATTCGTGAATCATAACAATTATGCCAAAAATTAAAATAGTAATAATTATAGACAACTGTTTCACCCCATCAATTCGTTATTAATAAAATTCCTTGCCCATAAATCAGCCTCAAAAACATCGTCAAAATTATAATTATATTTAACATTATATGCAGTCATAGCTTTTTCTATTAGCTTTGGAATATCCGAAAAAGCAATTTTTTTATTAAGGAATGCAAAAACAGCAACTTCGTTTGCAGCATTCATAACCGCCGGCATAGTTCCGCCCGTTTCAATCGCCTCAAAAGCAAGCCCAAGACATCTAAAAAGCTTAAGGTCAGGCTTTTGAAAAGTAAGTTCTCCACAACTAAAAAAATCAATTTTCGGAAAATCGCTTATAACTCTTTTCGGATATGTCAAAGCATATTGAATTGGGACTTTCATATCCGGCAAACCAAGCTGTGCCATAACCGCACCGTCTTCAAATTCAACCATAGAATGAATAATACTTTGAGGGTGAACAACAACATTAATTTTATCAATATCAACATCAAAAAGCCATTTTGCCTCAATAACTTCAAGTCCCTTGTTCATCATAGTTGAAGAATCGATTGTAATTTTCTTTCCCATACTCCAATTCGGGTGTTTAAGAGCGTCCTCAACAGTAATGCTTTCAAAACTTTTATAGTTTCTGAAAGGCCCGCCGGAAGCAGTCAAATGAATTTTTCCAATTTTGTTTTCTTCGTTCCCTTGCAAACATTGAAAAATAGCCGAATGTTCACTGTCAACAGGATAAATCGAAACATTATGCTTTGTCGCCTCTTTCATAACAAGCTCGCCTGCCGTAACAAGGGTTTCCTTGTTTGCAAGTGCAATGTCTTTTCCTTGCCGAATTGCTTTCAAAGTTGGTTCAAGCCCAATGTTTCCAACAAGTGAATTCAAAACAATATCAGAACCCTCAATTGTTGCCGCCGAATTAATTCCGTCAATTCCGCAAAGAACCTCAACATTCTTTCCGGCAAGCCTTTTTTTAAGCTCCAAAGCTTTTTCCTCGTTCATAACGGCAACAATTTCTGGTTCAAATTCATCAATTTGCATTTCAAGCAAATCAATTCTAACATTCGTTGTCAAAGCCAAAACTTTATAACCTAAATTTCTGCAAACCTCCAAAGCCTGCGTTCCGATAGAGCCTGTCGAGCCCAAAACAGAAATACTTTTCAAAAAATAACTTCCTTTCCGAGAGTAAGAAAAATATAAACCAACGGTGCCGTAAACAACACGCTGTCAAATCTGTCAAGAACACCTCCGTGCCCCGGCATAATTTTTCCATAATCTTTAATACCAACAAATCTTTTAATACTTGAAGCCGCCAAATCGCCAATTTGAGCAAAAATTGAGCCAACAGCCCCTAAAATCACATAAAACAAAGTCATATTTTCTTGTCCAACTTGCCAAACAGCATACATACAATAACCGTAAAATCCGGAAACCAAAGCTGTAAACAAAATTCCGCCAATAGCCCCCTCAAAAGTTTTTTTAGGGCTCAAAACAGGTGTAAGCTTATGTTTGCCAATGGCTGAGCCGGTAAAATATGCCCCCGTATCACTGCAAAAAGCACAAATAAAAATAAGCCAAACAGTATATTCACCAAATTCGCTTTCTCTAACAAGATAAATGTTTCCAAGCATAAGAGCAATGTAAAACACACCCGTAAAAGTTGAACAAACATCATTAATATTAATTTTTTGATGCAAAAAAACAGTGAAAGAAAACACACACAGCAAAAATATCATAATTATAATACTACAGCAAATAACATCAAGCTTCGTTCCCAAAGCCAAAACATATAAAATCGCCGTCAAAAAACCAAAAATATGAACGGGCAAAATTTTCTTTGAAACAGCTTTATAAAATTCAAAAAGGCCAATAAGTGACAAAAATAAAATACCAAATTTAAGAGGAAACCCTCCCAAAACAAGAAATGCCGCCAATATCGGCAGACCTATAACACCTGATATAATACGAATAACCACGCAAAATCACGCTCCTATCTTCCGCCAAAACGTCTGTCTCTACTTTTAAATTGTTCAATGGCTTTCATAAGTTCTTTAATGTCAAAATCGGGCCAAAGTTTGTCTGTAAAATAAAATTCCGAATAAGCCGCCTGCCAAGGCAAAAAATTGCTAAGCCTAAGTTCTCCGCTTGTTCTGATAATAAGTTCGGGGTCAGGAATATCTTTAGTATCGAGATATTTTGAAAAAGTTTCTTCATCAATTGAATTTTCCAAAACTTTCCCGCTTCTAACATCGTCATACAATTTTTTAACCGCTCTAACAATTTCGTCTCGTCCTCCATAATTAAGGCCAATATGCAAATTAAGACCTTTTTTGCAAGATGAAATTTCTTCAAGATTTTTAATTTTACTTTGTAAATCTTCGTCAAGACGTGATAAATCGCCAATAGCATCAATTTTTATATTGCTGTTTTCATTGTCTTTAATATAATCGCCAATATATTCTCTAAGTAAATTCATCAAAGTTTTAACTTCATCATCTGAACGTTTCCAATTTTCTGTTGAAAACGCATAAACGGTTATATGTTCAATTCCAAGTTTGTCAGCCTCTTTCAAAAGCCTGTTAAGAGCCTGAGCACCTGCCCTGTGACCAAAGCTTCTCGGCATAAATCTTTTTTTCGCCCATCTTCCGTTTCCGTCCATAATAATAGCAATGTGCTTAGGTAAAAAATTTTCCATTATGTACCTCCCATATTCAGAACAGCAAAAACGTCAGCATATAATAATTTTGTAAAAAACAAAATAACACTTCAATCGCCAACATTGCAAATAAAAAAATAAAAAAGCAACACCGCATAATCGAAATAAACAGATTTTAAATGATATTCTTCTGTGCAAATAAAAAGTTCGCAATCATAGCCATAAACCTATGATAAGATGTTTTAATGCCGCAACCGGAAATATCAGTCAAAACTGTAAAATTGTAATTATGCGATATTGCCCAAAATGTGTTTCAAAAAACGCACTAAAATTCAAATTGCAAAAACAAAATCAAAAAAACATTCATAACAAAATCAACCGTAAGCTCCGGTTGCAAATAACAACTCCGGTTAATTAAATTGACATAATGTCTTTGTTTTTGGCTTCAACAAGTTTGTCAATTTCAGCAACATTCTTGTCAGTAATTTTCTGCATTTCGTCTTCAAGAGTTTTAAGTTCGTCTTCAGTAATTTCATTAGCTTTTTCAAGCTTTTTCAACGCATCGATTCCGTCTCTTCTAACATTTCTGACAGCAACTTTTGTGTCCTCGCCTTTTTTCTTAACGTCTTTTGTAAGAGACTTTCTTCTTTCTTCCGTAAGTTCCGGAAAAACAAGACGAATAACTTTTCCGTCATTAGTTGGGTTAATTCCCAAATCCGAAGCATTAATAGCTTTTTCAATATCTTTCATAACAGAAAGATCCCAAGGCTGAATTTGAATAAGTCTCGCTTCCGGAACGCTAATGTTTCCAACTTGATTTAATGGTGTCGGCGTTCCGTAATAATCAACAGTGATTTTATCCAAAACATGAGGATTTGCACGTCCCGCACGGATGGTATTAAGATCACTTTCAAGATTTTTAACAGACTTGCTCATTTTTTCTTCATAAACGTCAGTATGTTTAGACATAATAAACCTCCTAAAAATATATATAGTAATTAAACGGTAACAATGGTACCGATTTTTTCTTCCATAGCCGCTTTAAAAATTCCGTTTTCTTCAAGAAGCCCAAAAATCACAACAGGAATAGATTGCTCATAACAAAGGTTCGCTGCCGCAATATCAATAACTTTAAGATTTTTCTCAACAATTTCCTTGCAAGGAATACTGTCATATTTAACCGCATTCGGATTAATTGCAGGGTCGTCGTTATAAACTCCGTCAATGCTCTTTGCATACAAAATAGCGTCCGCTTTAAGTTCCGATGCTCTGAGAGCTGTAACGGTATCTGTCGAGAAAAACGGGTGACCAATTCCTCCAGCAAAAATAACAATTTTCCCTTCCGAAAGATATTTTAACGCCAAATCCTTAGAAAACAATTCTGTCATAGTTCCAACAGGAAACGGTGTCATAACAACAGCAACAAGCCCGTTCTGTTTCAAAGAATCGGCAAAATAAATAGCGTTCATAACCGTTGCAAGCATACCAATTTGGTCCGCTTTGCATCTGTCCATAGAAGGATTGGCACTTCTGCCTCTCCAAAAATTTCCGCCACCAATAACCAAAGACACCTGAACACCTTTGTTAATAACTGCTTTAATTTGTTGAATAATTTCGTTTATTGTATCATTATCAAACACCGACTTTCCGTCTCCGGCCAAAGCCTCTCCGCTAAGTTTTAAAAGAACCCTTTTATACAAAAGTATTCACTCCTTATGTTAATTTATAAAAGATACCGCATAAAAAATAACAAAAACAATCTTGCAAAAAATTCACTTTACATTATTTTCATTTTTAAATTATACGTCATTCACCTATATTATTTTATCATATATTACAAAAAAAAGAAACATTTTATTTAAAATTTTTTGTAAACAAAAACAGGGTATGAAAAATTCGAGTTTTCCACACCCCATTTCAAATAATAAATAAAATTTGAAATCTTATCTTGTTAATTTTTTAAAATTCGAAAATTTTATCTTTTACAATTGTAGTTAATGTTTTTCCTTTAACAAGTTTACCGTCATAAGGTGAATACTTCGCCCTCGAAAAGAAATTTTTTCCGTTTATCTCAAAAGAATCCTTTATATTAACAATTATAATATCGGCATCGTTTCCCTTTTTAATACAACCTTTTTTGTCAAGTCCCAAAATTCTTGAAGGATTATATGCCATTTTTTCAACAAGTTCATTTATCGATAATACCCCTGTTTCAACAAGTTCGGTGTAACTTATCGGCAAAGAAACTTCAAGACTTGAAATTCCAACAGCTGCGTTATCAAATTCGGTAACTTTTCTTTCAACCGATGCAGGAGTATGCCCCGTTGCTATAACATCAATAGTTCCGTCAGAAAGACCTTCTTTAACAGCTTGAATATCTTCCTCAGTCCTAAGCGGAGGACTAACTTTTGCAAAGGTATTATATCCCTCAACGCATTTTTCGGAAAGAGTAAAATAATGCGGGCAAGTTCCGGCTGTAACATTAGCACCGTTTTTCTTCGCATATCGAATAAGTTCAACAGCACCTTTTGTTGTAACGTGTGTTATGTGAAGCCTTGCACCCGTACTTTTCGCAAGAAGAAGATTTCTCGCAACAATTATATCTTCCGCAACTCTCGGAATTCCCAAAAGTCCCATTTTTGTTGCCATTATTCCATCATTAACAACACCTTTTCCCGCAAGGTTTTTGTCCTCACAAAAAGTAACAACCGGTGCATCAAACATCTTTGAATAAAGAAAAATATTTCTCATAAGCTCTGTATCCAAAATTGAATAAGTTCCGTCAGAAAGCCCAATTGCTCCCGCTTTAAGCATTTCTCCAATTTCCGCAATCTCCGTACCGCAACAACCTTTTGTCATACTTCCATAGGGATATATATTAACGTTTGCCTGTTCTCTTGTTTTTGTATAAACATATTCAACAACCGTTTTATTGTCAATAACAGGTTGTGAATTTGGTGCAGAAATTATTGTTGTAAATCCGCCCGAAGTCGCACTTTTGGAAATTGTTATTATGTTATTTTTGTTTTCATATCCCGACTCGCATATTTTGCTATACATATCTATACACCCTGGCAAAATAAGGTTATCTTTTGCATCAATAACTTTCGCATCGGAAACATCAATATTCGGTGCAATATCTTCTATAACACCGTCTTTTATGTATATATCGCATTTTTTGTTCAAATCAAATTCGTTTGAAATTATTTTTCCGTTTTTTATAAGTATTTTCACAAAGCAGCACCTGCCTTATTTGATAGAATATAGAGAAGTGCCATTCTTACGGCAACACCATTTGTTATCTGGTCATCAAGCAAACATCTTTTGTCGTCAAGAAGTTGGGAAGAAATTTCAATCCCCCTGCTAACAGGTCCTGGGTGCATAACAATTACGTCTTTTTTTGCATTTGTCAATGAATATTCGTCAATTTTGAAGAAACTTTGATATTCATCGATAGAAATAAAACGACTTTTCGAAGAACCCTCTGTGTCAAGACGCATTGTCATAACAACATCGGCATCTTTAATTGCGTCTTTTGTGTTATAATAAACTTTAACGCCAAAATCTTCAAGTCCCGAAGGAATCATTGTTGGCGGCCCCGCAACGCAAACTTCCGCACCAAGCTTCAAAAGCCCCCATATGTTGCTCCTTGTAACTCTGCTGTGAGCAACATCGCCAATTATCGCAACTTTCAAGCCTTTAAAACCACCCTTTTGATTTTTAATTGTCATAAGGTCCAAAAGGGATTGGCTCGGGTCCTCGTTAATTCCATCGCCGGCATTTATAACGGAAGCATGAACATTTTCCGCAAGAAATTTTGCACTTCCGGACATCGGGTGACGACAAATTATAAAATCCCCGCCCATTTGCTCAATGGTTCTTCCCATATCGTTTATGGTTTCATATTGGTCCGAACGCTTTGAAACAGTTATATCAACAATATCCGCACTCAAATATTGTGCCGCAAGTTCATATGAAAGTTTTGCACGAACACTTTTGTCGTAAAATAATATTATGACAGATTTTCCCTGAAGATATGGGGCTTTTTTATTTTTTTGATTTAAAATATATTTCATAGTTTCAGCCGTTTCAAGTATATAGAGAATTTCTTCCTCCTCTATATCAAGCAAGCTTATAAAATCTTTTCTTGAATATGCCATAAAAATCACCAACTTTATTTTTTATAATTTTTCGATAAGTTCTTGAAAATACTTCGGAAGTTCCGTTTCAAATTCCATATATTCGCAAGTTGTCGGGTGAACAAATCCTAAAAGGCGAGCATGAAGAACTTGCCCTTGTAAATTAAAAGGCTGTTTTTTCGGCCCATAAACAACATCGCCCAACAACGGGTGTCCAATATATGCCATATGAACTCTTATTTGATGTGTTCTTCCCGTTTCAAGTTTAAGTTCAAGAAGATTAAATTTTCCCATTCGCTTCAACACTTTATAATGAGTAACAGCGTTTTTTGAATTTTTTTCCGTAACCGCCATTTTTTTTCTGTCCGCAGGATTTCTTCCAATGGGTCTGTCAACAACACCGAAATCCTCTTTAAAATTATTGTAAACTATAGCGTTGTAAACTCTGTTCATAGAATGTTTTGCAAGTTGCATTGCAAGGCTTCGATGTGCAAAATCCGTTTTTGCAACAACCAAAACCCCCGAAGTATCTCTGTCAATTCTGTGAACAATTCCGGGTCGCAAAACACCATTAATTCCCGAAAGTTTCCCCTCGCAATGATATAAAAGAGCATTAACCAACGTATCGTCATAATGCCCCGCCGCTGGGTGAACAACCATATTTTGAGGTTTATTAACAACAATAAGTTCGTTGTCCTCATAAAGGATATCCAAAGGAATATTTTTTGGCAAAATATCAAGCGGTTTTGCCTCCGGAACAGAAACGTTAATAATGTCATTTTCTCTCAGCTTATAATTTTTGCTAACAGACTTTCCGTTAATCAAAACATTTTCTTCCGAAATAAGCTTTTGAATCATACTTCTTGAAATTTCATCAAGTTCGTTGTTCAAAAAAATGTCAATTCTTGAATTTTTATCACATTCCTCTGCAACAAAAGTAAAATAGTCCATATAAAAACCTCATAAAAATAATTAATCAAAAAACTTACCGTTATTCAAAAAATGTACTATACGGGAATTGAACCCGTGACCTTTCGGTTCGGAGCCGAACGCTCTATCCACTGAGCTAATAGTACCCAAACAAATAATTACCATTTTGCCAATATATTGCCATTTACAAAAATTCAATACAACTTAGCAAAATCAAAAAACATCGACAAAAAACAATGCCTTTTATATTTTACAATCAAAAACAAAATATGTCAATAAATTTGAAATGAGTTATCACATTCGTTTTATAAAACCAACAAAAAATCCAATATAATTTTTTAAAATTTTCCTTGACAAAAAAATAAATAAATGCTATCATAGTTTTAATTATTTTAAACACTGTGATAAGGAATAGTAAATTTTTGAAGATTTTAAGAGAGTTGTTGGTTGGTGAAAAACAACAGTCGGATAAAGTCGAACTCGCCTTTGAGTGGCACGCTGAAAATTTTAGTAGGCAGTGACGGAAAGTCAACCGTTATATTGACAAGGCATCGGTTTTGTTTCCTGTGCCTGATAAAGTGCATTCGTTTTCGAATGAATTAGAGTGGTACCACGTGAGCTTTGCCTTTCGTCTCTTTCTGAGATGAAAGGCTTTTTTGTTTAAAACCATAAAAATTGGAGGAATAAAATTATGATGAATTTCAAAAAATACACACCATATCCAACAATGGATATGCCAAACAGAAAATGGCCGTCAAATTCAATAAAAAAAGCACCTGTGTGGTGCAGCGTTGACCTTCGTGACGGAAATCAAGCATTGGAAAAACCAATGAACTTAGACCAAAAAATCAAATTTTTCAAATTTCTTGTTGAAAGAGGATTTAAAGAAATCGAAGTTGGGTTTCCTGCCGCAAGCGACACAGAATATATTTTCACAAGAACATTAATCGAAGAAAACCTCATTCCCGATGATGTAACAATCCAAGTTTTAACACAAAGTCGTGAACATATAATAAAGAAAACATTTGAAGCGTTAAAAGGTGTTAATAAAGCCATAGTTCATCTCTATAACTCAACATCAACACTTCAGCGTGACGTTGTTTTCAATAAAGATAAAAAAGAAATAACAGAACTTGCCGTTTTTGGTGCAAAAATGATTGATAACCTTGCAAATGAATATGGAAAAGAACATTTCTGCTTTGAATATTCTCCCGAAAGTTTTACAGGAACTGAAATGGATTATGCCGCAGAAATTTGCAACGCCGTTTTGGACGTCTGGAAGCCAACATCTGACAAAAAAGTTATAATAAATCTTCCGTCAACCGTTGAAATGGCAACACCTAATGTATATGCCGACCAAATCGAGTATATGTGCGAAAATTTAAAATATCGCGAAAATGTCCTTGTAAGTCTCCATGCTCATAACGATCGTGGAACAGCAGTTGCATCAACAGAACTTGGAATGCTTGCCGGTGCCGACAGAGTCGAAGGAACTCTTTTCGGAAATGGTGAAAGAACAGGAAATGCCGACATTTTAAACGTAGCACTCAACTTGTTCTCACAAGGAATAGACCCTGAGCTTGATTTTTCAAATATAAATGACTCAATCGAAATATATGAAGCCTCAACCGGCATTTCGGTTCACCCAAGACACCCATACGCAGGCGATTTAGTATACACAGCTTTCTCCGGCTCCCATCAGGACGCAATAAAAAAAGGTATGGCAAAAATGAGCGAACACCCTGAACGTTGGGAAGTTCCATATCTTCCAATCGACCCGTTAGACGTTGGAAGAAGCTATGACCCAATTATAAGAATAAACAGCCAATCGGGAAAAGGCGGAATTGCCTATATTTTGGAACATAACTACGGTTTAATCGTTCCAAAAAGTATGCAACAAGAATTCAGCCTTTTGGTAACAAAAGTTTCCGACAACGAAAACAGAGAGCTTGCTCCCGAAGAAATCCACGACTTGTTCATAAAAACTTATAAAGACATTAAAGAACCAATCGAAATTATATATTACAACGAAAAAATAGACGGCAAAAATGTTGAAGTAACCGCAGATGTTGTTATAAACGGAACTTCAAAACAAATTGTCGAAAGCGGAAATGGAATTCTCGATGCTTTCTGCCGAGCACTTCAGCAAGAAATCGGAATAAAATTCGATGTTGTAAACTACAGCGAACATTCCCTTTCATATGGCAATAAATCACGTGCAATAACATACATTCAAATCTACGATAAAGACCAAAACTCATATTTTGGTGCCGGAACAAGCAGTAATATAAGTAAATCTTCATTAAGAGCCGTTGTCAGTGCCGTAAATAAAATTTTGGCAAAATAAGCTGTTTAAAAATTTTAACCATATTTAAATTTTTTCTTTAAATATAATTTAAAATATGGTAATATAATAATATAGCATTCAAATTTATAAAAATAAGTTTGAATTTAAAATTAAAAAATATAAATTTGATTTTATGTCTGTCAAATTTATCACACCTTAAACAGACAAATTTCTATAATTACAAGGAGGTTTTATTATGGCATACGCAAGAGCAAAAAAACATTATCGTGCAGTTCAAAAACAGCTTGAAATGTCACCTAAAAAAGGAATTTTCATTCCAAAAAAGAAAAAGAATTTATTCATTTGCATAAGTGTTGCCGTTGTTTTGGTCGCATTTATAAAAGGCCTCTTATGTGGCTACATCTTAGGTAGAAACGATTAATTTTTTCATATTGCCGAAGATTAATTCCTTTAATTTTCGGCAATATCTTAATTACAACCATATGAGCCAACTCCTAACGTTTCTGTTTTTAGGTCAGCTCAAATTGCATAATCAAAAAATAGCAAATCTTGCCATTCAACAATAAAACACTTGATTTGCGTTTTTATTGTGCTAAATTTTTCTAAAATTGATATAAAATATAAATTAAGATATAAACTGAAAGGAAACAAAAGATTATGAAATTAGGAATTGTCGGATTACCAAATGTCGGAAAAAGCACCCTCTTCAATTCTTTAACTCAGGGCGGTGCCGAATCGGCAAATTATCCTTTCTGCACAATCGACCCAAATGTCGGAATTGTTCCTGTTCCCGATGAAAGGCTTGATGTTCTCGCAAAAATGTACAACACAGAAAAAGTAACTCCCGCAGTTATCGAATTTGTAGATATCGCAGGTCTTGTAAAAGGTGCAAGCAAAGGCGAAGGCTTAGGAAATAAATTCCTCTCCCACATTCGTGAAGTTGATGCAATAGTTCACGTTGTCCGTTGTTTTGAAAACACAAATATTGTCCACGTCGACTCAAACATCGACCCACTCAGAGATATCGAAACAATAACAACAGAATTAATTTTCTCAGATCTCGATGTTTTGGAAAGAAGAATTTCAAAAACAGAAAAAGCAGCAAAAGCCGATAAATCATTAAAAAAAGAGCTTGACATTTTAATCAAAATTAAAGATGTTCTCGAAAGCGGAAAAAGTGCCGGTTCAATCGAATTCAATGACCCCGATGAAATTGCATTTGTCGAAAGCCTAACCCTTCTAACCTATAAACCTGTTATATATGCGGCAAATGTTTCCGAAGAAGACCTTGCCGATGACGGTGCAAACAATCCATATGTTCAAAAAGTCAGAGAATTTGCAAAAGAAGAAGGTTCAGAAATTTTCGTTGTTTGTGCAAAAATCGAAGAAGAAATTGCAGAACTTGATGCAGAAGAAAAGAAAATGTTTTTAAATGACTTGGGAACCGACCAAAGCGGTCTCGACCGCCTCATAACAGCCGGCTACAAGCTTCTCGGTCTAATAAGCTATTTAACAGCCGGTGTAAAAGAAGTTCGTGCATGGACAATAACAAACGGAACAAAAGCCCCCGGTGCAGCCGGCAAAATCCATAGCGACTTTGAAAGAGGTTTCATTCGTGCCGAAGTTGTTACATACGATGACTTAACCCGTCTCGGAAGTTACAATGCCGCAAAAGAACAAGGTCTTGTTCGAAGCGAAGGTAAAGAATATATCGTTAAAGACGGTGACGTTATCCTCTTCAGATTTAACGTTTAAACAAACTTTTTAAAATTTTAATATCAAAAAAGACGCTTTCGTTTAGGAAAATTCAACCCAAACAAAAGCGTCTTTCTTAATAAATTAAAAACTCATAAATATTCCAAAAATTATTTTTTCCCAACAATTTTTGTCAAACAATAACTTTCTTCAATCATTTCAAAAAGCACGTTTTCCGAAATATTTCCGTCTAAAATAACCGAATTCCAATACCGTTTGTTCAAATGATATGCCGGTATAACAGATTTAAAAATTTGTCTGAAAAAATCAATCTTATCTTCTCTGCATTTCAAATTTATCCAAACAAAATCGTCTTTTTCAAAAATCCACGCAAAAACTTTTTTGTTTTCAAAATGTCGAATAACCGCCCAATTTTTGTCACGAAACGGATAATCCAAATACACATTTTCAAAATTTAAACAATGCTCAATTAATTTTTGTTTTTCCATAACTTCCTCCAAAAAAACAAATCGAATCAGCCGTTTCCAAAATGCTCCAAAAATTAAAATTTAAGTTGACTTAAAATATCTTTCATAGGATTATTAATTTCCGTATCTTGATTTATTTTTTTCAAATATTTTTGAACATCACGTTTGTTCATTTTGTTATTTTCCGCCTTTTTTCGTTCTTGAAAAACAGCATAACGTTCTTTATATCCGCAAGAGCAAACAAACTTCTTGCCCTCTCCTTCGCCAACAAGTTCAAGCTTTTTGTGACATTCCGGACACCTTGCATTTGTAACAATTGAAAGCGATTTTTTAAATCCACATTCTCTATCCTGGCAAACAAGCAATTTTCCCTTTTTCCCTTTAACTTCAAGCATAAGTTTTCCGCATTGAGGGCATTTTGTCGAAGACAAATTGTCATGTTTAAAAACAGCCTCGCTGTCTTTAATTTCTTTAATAACACATTTTGTATATTCTTTTATTTCCTGCATAAACAGCTTTCTGTCAAGATTTCCTTTTGCAATTTTGCCAAGTTTAAGCTCCCAAACCGCTGTCATTTCCGGAGATTTAAGTTCTTTCGGAACAAGCTTCAAAAGCTGTTTTCCCTTAGATGTAATAAAAATATCGTTTCCTCGCTTTTCAATCAAAAATGAATTAAAAAGCTTTTCAATAATGTCAGCCCTTGTTGCAACTGTTCCAAGTCCGCCTGTTTCGCCAAGCGTCTTGCTCAAAACCTTATCGCCGTTTTCCATATATTTTGCAGGATTCTCCATAGCAGAAAGAAGAGTTGCCTCGTTAAACCTTGCAGGCGGATTTGTGCTTCCCGAAGTGATATTAACTCTTTGTGCAAAAATCTCCTGACCCACAGAAAAATCAGGCAAATTTTGAAGCTTAACATCATCGCTTTCTTCTTCAAAATCGTAAATTTCTTTATATCCTTTTTTCAAAATCTTTTTTCCTTTTGCAAAAAAAGTTTCGCCAGAAATCTCACATTTAACGCTAACTTGCTCAAATTCACAAGGTGGATAAAGAACGCATAAAAATCTTTTAACAACCATATCGTAAATTTTCTTTTCTTTGTCGGTAAATTCATCATAATAAACAGGTTGTTCCGTTGGAATAATTGCGTGGTGGTCCGAAACCTTTTTATTATCAACAAAATTAGAATTCCCTTTAATCTTTGATTTAAGCAAAACGTTTTTAAATTTAAAATATTCTTTTGGCAAAACCGAAAGTCTCTCGGAAATTGTTTCAACAATATCATCGGTTAAATATCTTGAATCTGTACGAGGATATGTCAAAACTTTGTGCCTCTCATAAAGTGTTTGCATAATCGATAAAGTCTCTTTTGCCGAAAACCCAAAGCGTTTGTTTGCGTCTCTTTGAAGCTCTGTCAAATCATACAAAAGAGGAGGAAAAGATTTTTTAAAACTTTTTTCAACAGAAGTAATTTTCCCCTTTTTATTTCTAACACTTTCAACGGCAAAATCTCTCGTTGCCCTGTCAAACGACCTAATATCTCCGCTTTTCTTTTCTTTCCAAGTAAATTTAACATTTTCAAAAGAAATTTCAAAACCAAAAAATTGCTTTGGTTGAAAATTTCTAATATCGTCCTCACGTTTTGAAATTATCGCAAGCGTTGGAGTTTGAACTCTTCCACAGGAAAGTTGTGCATTAAATTTTGAAGTCAAAGCCCTCGTTGCATTAATTCCAACAAGCCAATCCGCTTCAGCCCTTGAAACAGCCGAAAAATACAAATTATCATAGTCTTTTCCGTTTTTAAGCTTCGAAAAACCCTCTCTAATCGCTTTGTCTGTAACAGAAGAAATCCAAAGCCTTTTAAGCGGTTTTTTGTTTCCGGCTTTCAATAAACACCACCTTGCAACAAGTTCGCCTTCTCTCCCCGCATCTGTCGCAATAACAATTTCCGAAACATCGTTTCTGTGAATAAGCCCTTTAACAATGCCAAATTGTTTGGAAGTTTGTTTAATAACAACAAGTTCGGTCTTTTTTGGCATAATCGGCAAATCAGCCAAATTCCAACTTTTATATTTATCATCATATTTCTCGGGGTCGGCAAGAGTAACGAGATGCCCCATAGCCCACGTAACAATATATTTCCCGCCCTCAAGAAAACCGTTTCCACCGTTTTTGCATTTCAAAACATTCGCAATATCTCGCCCAACCGACGGTTTTTCCGCAATAACAAGAGTTTTCATCTTTTAAGCCCCGCAATAAATGCTTTAACCTTTTCCAAATCCATATTGCTTTCATAAATTTTCCTAACAATAGCAGAACCAACAATAACTCCGTCAGAATCTTTTTCAAAAAGCTGAACATCTTCTCGTTGAGAAATTCCAAAACCAACACAAACCGGTGTATCAGTAACTTCTTTAATTTTGTTAATAAAAGAAAAAATACGTTTATCAAAAGTTTTTCTTTCACCGGTAACACCAAGAGAAGAAACGCAATAAATAAAGCCTTGTGCTCTTTTTGCAATCATAGGCATACGGTCGCCGGAAGTAATTGCAATAAGCGGAATAAGATATAAATCTGTATCTTTAAGCAATCCCTCAATTTCGTCAAGTTCTTCATATGGAAGCTCAGGAATAATAATTCCGTCAATCCCCGACTCAATACATTTTTGAATAAATTTTTCTCTTCCATAACCAAAAACTGTACTGTAATAAACCATAGCAACCAAAGCAACATCTGATTTTTTTCTTATATTTTTAACAGTTTCAAAAAATTTATCAATTTTAAAACCCGCTTGAATTGCTCTCAAAGAAGCCTCCTGAATAACAGGTCCGTCCGCAAGAGGGTCCGAAAAAGGTATGCCAAGCTCAATAACGTGACAACCTGCCTCTTCAAGTGCATAAATAATTTTTTCTGTATCTTCAAGAGAAGGGTCGCCCCCACAAACATAAGGAATAAAGGCTTTTTCTCCGTTCTCTTTCATCATTTTAAACTTTTGGTCAATTCTGTTCATAATAAATAACTCCCCCTTAAAATTCTTTTCCAAGATATTTCGCAACAGTGTGAACGTCTTTGTCTCCTCTTCCGGAAAGATTTACAACAATGATTTTGTCTTTATCCAAAGTTGGAGCAACTTTCAAAGCCTCTGCCAAAGCGTGTGAACTTTCAATGGCAGGCATAATTCCCTCATAAAGGCAAAGCTTTTTAAATGCGTCAATAGCCTCGTCATCTTTAATAGATGTATATTTAATTCTTCCGGTATCGTGGAAATATGCGTGTTCCGGTCCAACTCCCGGATAGTCGAGACCGGCAGAAATAGAATATGCCGTTTTAATAAGCCCGTCATCATCTTGTAAAATACAAGTTTTCATACCATGTAAAATTCCCATTCTTCCGCCGGCAAAAGCCGCTGCGTGTTCTCCCGTTTCAACGCCAAGGCCTGCAGCTTCAACCCCAATAAGTTCAACATTTTCATCATCGATAAACGGATAGAACATTCCCATAGAATTGCTTCCGCCACCAACACAAGCAAAAATTTTATCCGGAAGTCTGCCTTCTGCTTCAAGAATTTGTTTTTTCGTTTCGTCTCCAATAATTCTTTGCAAATCTCTAACCATTGCAGGATATGGGTGCGGTCCAACAACTGAACCAATTATATAAAAAGTGTCCTCTGCACGAGCCGCCCAAGTTCTGATAGCCTCGTTTGTTGCATCTTTCAAAGTTCCTGTTCCGCTCGAAACCGGAACAACTTTTGCTCCCAAAAGTTCCATACGAAAAACATTGAGTTTCTGCCTTTCCATATCTTCAACACCCATATAAACTTCACATTCCATATCAAACAACGCCGCAACAGTTGCTGTTGCAACACCATGCTGACCCGCTCCTGTTTCAGCAATAACCTTTGTCTTGCCCATATGCTTTGCAATAAGTGCCTGCCCAATGGCATTATTAATTTTATGAGCACCCGTATGGTTCAAATCTTCCCTTTTAAGATAAATTTTTGCACCATTACACATTTTTGTAAGTCTGTCCGCATAATATAAATTAGACGGTCTTCCAACATATTCCTTCATATATTTCATATATTCATTTTTAAATTCATCTGTCGAACAATATTCCTCATATTCCTTTTCAAGTTTTTTTAAAGTATTCATAAGTGTTTCGGGAACAAATTGTCCTCCATATTCGCCAAAATCTTTGTTTACAGTCATTTCTTAATCCTCCTAATAAGACTTTTAATTTTATTATAATCTTTTATTCCATCGGTTTCAACGGAAGAGCTAACATCAAAAACATCAGGAAAAACTTTTTCATAAGCATCAAAAATATTGTTTTCTCCAAGTCCACCCGCCAAAATCGTAAAATACTTTTTGCTAAAATCTTTAGCCAAATCCCATTTAAAAGTTTTACCACTGCCTCCTCTAAAATCTTTTGTATATGTATCAAGCAAAAAACCGTCAACATTTTTAAACTTTTCAGCGGCAACCACAGGATTTTCGCTGTCAACAGAAATTGTTTTCCAAACAACTCTGTCTTTAAAATTTCCGCAAAACTCGTCATTCTCATCGGAATGAAGTTGAACAATATCCAAATCAACAAAATCAACAATTTCTTTAACTTCCGAAATATCCATATCAGCAAAAACACCAACTGTTTTAATTCCTTTTTTCAAAAAGCTTTTCATTTCAAAAGCCTCTTCTTTGGAAACTTTTCTTTTACTTTTTGCAAAAACAAATCCAATATAATTAATATCAAAATCGTTAATTTTAAAAATATCATCAACTGTCCTAAGCCCGCAAATTTTAATTTCGGCATTTATAGGCATTTCTAAACACCTCCGCCTTTTTAACAATGTCGTTGCATCGCATAAAACTTTCACCAACAAGAACAGCATCAACGCCGGCTTTTCCAACAACTTTAATATCATCTTCCGTATGAATACTGCTTTCGCTAACAATCAAAATATCTTTCGGAACTTTTTCGGAAAGCACCAAAGTTGTATTAATATTTTCAGAAAAATCATATAAATTCCTGTTGTTAATTCCAATAATTTTCGCACCGCTTTCAACCGCAAGGTCAATTTCCTCCTCGTTGTGCGTTTCAACAAGTGCATACATTCCAAGAGAATGAGCAAGCCCAATAAATTCGCCCAAAAGAAGTTTGTCTTTCAAAACAGATGCAATAAGCAAAACCGCACTTGCACCAAATTCCCTCGCTTCAACAATTTGAGACGGAACAATAATAAAATCTTTTCGTAAAATAGGAATTTCAACTTCCTTTTTAATATCCGCAAGATATTGAACATTTCCCATAAAATAATGTTCTTCGGTCAAAACCGAAATTGCGTCAACAGCATTTGAATATTGCCTTGCAATTTCAACAGGTTTAAAATCCTCTTTAATAATGCCTCTCGAAGGAGATGCCTTTTTAACTTCACCAATAATTGACAAACCGTCCTTTGCCAAAGCCTCAAAAAAACAAGGAACAGGCTTGTTTTTAATTTTTTCGGCAATTTTTAAAATATCATAGCAATAACTTCTTTCTTCAAGAGTAATTTTTTTTCTTGCAATAATATCATCAAGAATCATCGAAATCCTCCTCCGATAAATTTTAAATAAACTATAGCTTAAAAAAAAGGCACCTCACCCCATATTGGGACAAGATACCTTGTTATAAGCCACCCAATGCAAAAAAGCATCAATCGTTCAAGTACAATCATACTCTACCCCTGTAACGTGAGGACACGTTCAAAGCTACTCAAAATTTTTCGCCCGAAATCTCCTGAACCCATTCCCAAAAAGCATCTGTATTGGCTTCCACCACCGCCAACTCTCTGTAACATCTGCAAAAAGGTACTCTTTTCATTCAACGACTTTATTTTTTTAATTACCTTAAGGTTGAATTTATTATATCACCATAAATTTTATTTGTAAAGACATTTCTTCAATTTTTTCAAAATTTCTAAATTTAATACTTCTGATTAATATAACCGTCAATAACCGACCGTCTGATTTCCTCGCTAAAAGCATATTCCTCTTTAAGCCTTTTCAAAATCAATTCGCTTGTCGAATGTAAAATCATATTATATTCTTCAAGAACAATTTCAAACAACTTTCCCTTCAAAGCTTTGCTTCTAACATAAATAGGATATGCCAAAACACCTCTATAATCAAGAAGTTCAAGAACTTTCAAAGTTGCCCTGTCCTTTTTGTCATAATAATAATCCGCTTTTTCAAAAGCATTTTGCGAATTCATTTTAACATCTTTGGCAAGGGCGTTAAAATATTGATAATTAAACAATCCCTTTTCAACAGAATCAACATTTTTAAAAGGTTCTGATTTCAGGCTTAAAACAGCATTCAAATTTTCAACCAAATATTCACTTTTTGTCATATCGCCCTTAATATATTGTTCAATAAGGCTTTGCCTATATCTAAAATACTTGTTTAAAGCATTCACAAAATCTTCCTCCAAAAAATATTTTCTATATATTACAACTGGAACAACTTCCTCAAATTCTGTATAATCATATTATAAATTGAAAGGAAGATAATAATGTCAAAAAACGAATATAATAACTTTTGGGAATACTATAACCAAAATATATCTCAAAAATTAAAACAAATAGATGTTTTAATAAAAGAAAAAAATCCATACATATCTCCAAAAACAACCGCCAACCTCTTAAATATAACAAAAAAAGAAGTTTACGAAATAATGCTTCAAAAAAACATAACCCAAATAACAAGTTCAAACTTTGTTGAAATTATGACCTGTGGAAAAAGCTATCTCTGCAACATATTGCAAAAAGAGGTTTCTTTAAACTTTCCAAATTATTACACACCTGAAATTTTATCGTACATATATGACATAGATTATAAAAAATTAAAATCTGCTTTTCGTTTTTTAAACATAAATAAAATTTCCGAAAAAAATTTAAAAGCCATATTTATACAAATAACAAATTAAGTTTAATAAATAAGCCTGTCTCTAACATTCTTTTCGCATTCTTCTCCTTTAAGCTCTTTCAAAATAGCCAAAGCAAATTCCATAGCCGTTCCCGGACCCTTAGATGTTATAATATTTCTGTCGCAAACAACGTTTGAATTAACAATTTCCGCACCAACAAGAAACTTTTCAAATCCCGGATAACAAGTTGCTCTAAATCCATTAAGAACGCCGTTAATTCCCAAAACAGACGGAGCAGCACAAATAGCCGAAATTTTCTTTTTCTTTTCTGCAAAATCTTTAATAATTTCAATAACACTTTCGCAATTTTTAATATTTTCCGTTCCAAGCCCACCGCCCGGAAGAATAATCATTTCCGCTGAAAGAGCAACTTCTTTGTCAAATGCCATATCCTCAAAAACTTCAATTTTGCTTTTTCCAACAATTTTTTTATTGTCATTAATAGACATAGTAACAATTTCGCAATTTCCTCTTCTAAGTATGTCAACAACAGTAAGTGCCTCAACTTCTTCAAACCCGTCAGCCAAAAACAAAACATTTTTCATAATAACGACCTAACCTTTCCAAATTTAATTTAATCTACAAAATAATTAATAAAAAATATCCCGTTTAAAATGCTTCTCTCAACTTTGTTGCTCGCTTAACGCATTTTCCCTCTCGGGCTCGCTCCATATTTTTTATTTCCAATCCAATTTCTTGTGATTTTAATTATATCATCAATTACCGAAAATGCAACAAAAATATTCCCCTCAAACGGCTTCTCTAAAATCTTTTATAATAAGCTGAACATTTTTATTCCCGTTAAATTCGTTTATTCCAATATTATAAACAATATCAAACTTCAAATTCACACCGGCAATGTCTCCAAGTAAAATTTTTTTCGAAATATCCTCCGAAAAATTCTCTTCAGCATATTTTTTAAACTTTTCAAAACCTTTAAAAGAAATTCCTTTCAAAAAAACGCCTTTTTCATCAGAAAAAACAAACTGCATAATGTTTTTGTTCGCCCCAACAAATCTAACATTTTCAACAAAAACACTTTTTGTCGCAAACACAGCCTCCAAATTTTCCTTTCCATAAGGTCTCATAAGATTAAGTTCTTCAGCAAGTTCAATTGTTATCTCGTCAAATGAAAGAGGCATATCGATTTTTATAACCTCTGTCATATCTTTTTCGCCAAGCAAACACCCCTCATTAAGCCTTTTTCGTAAAATTTCAACATTCTCGTGACAAATCGAAAGCCCCGCAGCCATTGCGTGCCCGCCAAATTTAACAAACAACTCTTTGTTCAAAAGAAGATTTTCAAAAATATTATATCCCTCAATCGACCTTCCCGAACCCTTGTCAAATTCTTCGCCTTTAGAAATAACAATCGTAGGTTTATAATAGTGTTCTTTAACTCTTCCCGCAACAATCCCAATAACACTCTCGTCAACACTTTCGTCATAAACAACCAAAATTTTGTCGTTTTTAATGTCCGAATTTTCAATATTAGAAATAACTCTTTCGTAAGCCTCTTCGGTAATTCTCTTTCGTTCATCATTCGTTTGAACAATTTTTTCCGCCCTAATCATCGCCGTTTCAAAATCTTCCTCCAAAAATAATTCAACGGCATCAATAGCACTTTCAAGCCTTCCCGAAGCATTAATGCAAGGTCCGATAATAAAACCAAGCGTATCCTCATTAATTTGTTTTTTAAGCCCCTTGCATTCAAGAATTGCCTTAATCCCAAAATTCATTCTTCTGCCGGAATTTAAAATTCTAAGCCCATTTTTAACAAAAATTCTGTTCTCATCACATAAATCAACAATGTCGCAAACCGTTGCAACAGCCGCAAAAACAAAAAGCTCCGCCTCATTTTCAATTTCACGATTTGAAAATGCAAAAAGTGCCTTAATAAATTTATATGCCATTCCCCCCGCACATAACGCCTTAAAAGGATAGCGACATTCTTTTTGTTTACAATCAATAACAGCATCTGCACAAGGCAAAATATCGTCTCCGTCCTCGGAAAAAGCCGGTTCGTGATGGTCCAAAATAATAAAATCCATACCAAGTTCCTTAATATATAAAGCTTCATCAATGGCAGCAATGCCGTTGTCACAAGTAAAAACAAGTTCACAACCAAGCTCTTTCATTCTCAAAATGCAATCTCTGTTAAGTCCATATCCCTCAAGTCTTCTGTCCGGAATATAATAATCAACCTCACAGCCAAATTGTTTAAAAGCTTTATATAAAATAACGGTGCTCGAAACCCCGTCAACGTCATAATCACCATAAATAAAAATTTTTTTCTTTTTTTCTGCCGCCTCAACAATCATTTCAACAGCTTTTTTCATATCTTTCATCTCAAATGGGTCGTGCATAAGAGAAATACTCGGTTTAATATAAAGCTTTGCCAAATCTCTCGAAAAAATGCTCCTGTTTCCAAGAACTCTCGCAAAAATTTTGCTTATATTAAGGTCGTTCGCCATTTTCTCCACATCAATTCGGCTCTTCTTAATTGTCCATAAAGCCATAAACTTTTCCTCCAAAGTTCATAAAAATTCAAAATAAAAATTAAAGAGCCTTAAAATAATTAAATTTCAAGACTCTTTGATAAAAAATTAAAATCAAATCAACTGTTTTAATTTTTAATTATGCTTTAACTTTTTTCTTTTTTCCGAAACTTTCAAATATGTGCCATAATGAACCTGAAAGGAAAACAGAAGAATAAGTTCCACAAACAACACCAACAACAATAGGCAATGAAAATTCCTTAACAGATTGAACACCAAAAATATAAAGTGCCACAATAGTAAAGAAAGTTGTCAAAGAAGTAAACACAGAACGTCTCATAGATTGCATAATACTAATGTTCATAACTTCTCCGCTGTCTTTTGTAATCATTTTTCTTTTGTTCTCACGAAGTCTGTCAAAAATAACAATAGATGCGTTAATCGAATAACCTAAAACAGTAAGAACAGCCGCAATAAATGAATTGTTCAAAGGAATTCTAAAAACAGCATAACAAGCTAAAACAACAAGTGCATCGTGAAGCAATGCAATAATACAACTTGCACCAATTTTCAAATCTCTAAATCTCAAAGAAACATAAATAAGCATAGCCAAGCAAGAAACACCAACAGCCATAACTGCTTTTTCCTGCATCTCACCGCTTATTGTAGCTCCAACTGTGTTGTCATTAATGTCTTTAAGTTCAACGCCATATTTTTCGCAAAGTCTGTTTTTAAGTTCCAAAACTTTGTCGTCTTCCAAAGTTTTTGTTTTAATACTAACGGTTTGTCCCTCAGAACCAACTTTCTGAATTTGACCTTTTTCGCCCGAAACTTCAGAAACAATAGCTTCAATTTCAGAGTTTTCAAAACTTTGACCAAGATTGGCTTCAATAGAAGTTCCGCCAACAAATTGAATATCATATTCAAAAAAACCATTGCCTTGAGCATAATTATAAACCGCAAAACCAACACCAATCAAAATAACAACGATTGATATAGCAAAAAAAACAAGTTTATTTTTAATAATATTCATCAATCCAACCTCCTACTTACCACCAAAGAATTTGGGGTTTTTAACACCAACGCCAACAAGCGCTTTAAGTATGTATCTTGTAACAACCAATGCAGTGAACATAGATAAAACAATACCCAAAGCAAGAGTCTCTGCAAATCCTTTAATAGGGCCTGTACCAAGCCAGAAAAGAACAGCACAAGCAATAAGAGTTGTAATATTACTGTCAAAAATCGCAGGGAATGCTCTCGAAAATCCGTTTTCCAAAGCAAGTTTCAATGTTCTTCCCGCAGCAAGTTCTTCTTTAATTCTTTCAAAAATAATAACGTTTGCATCAACAGCCATACCAACCGAAAGAACAATACCCGCAATACCCGGAAGAGTAAGAGTAAGGTCAAGGCCGTTAATAATTAAAAGCTCTGCCGATAAATAAATAATCAAAGCCCAATCTGCCGCAAAGCCCGAAACTCTGTAATAAAAAAGCATAAACAAAATAACAAGAGCAATACCAATAGCACCGGCAAACAAGCTTGTATTCAAAGAATCTTCACCAAGAGTTGCACCAATGCTTTCTTTTTCAAGAACATCAAGTTTGAAAGGCAAAGACCCCGAACGAATTGTATCTGCAAGTTCAGAAGCGGCATCTTTTGTAAAATCGCCCTCAATAACAGCTTTTCCGTCAGTAATCGCCTGATTAACGGTTGGTGCCGAAATAAGCATATCATCAAGCATAATTATAATAGGCTTTCCAATGTTTGCCTCTGTCGCATTTCTAAAAGCTTCTGTTCCCTCAGAATCAAATTCAAGGCTAACCATATATTTTGATTTTCCTGCGTTTGGCTGGTTGTTAACTTGAACATTTGCATTTTTAACGTGTGTACCGTCAAGAAGAACTTCACCCTCTTGGCTAACAAAAGCAAGCTGAGCTGTTGCTCCAATTCCTTTAACAGCTTCTTCTGCGTTGTCAATTCCCGGAATTTCAACACGAAGTCGGTTTCCGTTTTCAATAGAAACTTCCGCATCAGTCCAACCTTTTGCGTCAATTCTTGTTCTAATCATAGATAAAGCCGCATTCATCTCAGCTGAAGTAGGGTCTTCTTTATCTGCCTGATAAACAACATAAACTCCACCGCTAAGGTCAAGACCTTTCTTAATATTTCCCGCACTCAAGGTTTTGGAAGCAGGGTCTGTTCCGAAATATGAGAGAGCACTCATACCCAATGCCGCAACCAAAAGAACAAGAAGTATAATTACATTTTTGTTTTTCATTTGTAAAATTTCCTCCCTTGTTAGGTTTTTATAAATCAAAGATTGTGCATATCTTTAATTATTCATTAACATAAATTTAAGCTTTTGGCAAAAGAGCTGTTTTTGAACACCAACCAATATCAAAAATTAAACATTTTGCCAACCAACTACCATTTATTATATTACTTAAAATAAAAAACGTCAATAAAAATTTAATCATAAAAAAATTAAACAATCTAAAGGCAAATTTTCCGTCAATTATCAAAATTCTCGGCAGCTTTCATCATAATTGCACATTCAGTCCTCTTTCGTTGAAGTTCACAGCCAATTTCATAAGGAGTAATCAAATCGCCATGAGTATTGAAAGAATTTGCAACGCAACCTCCACTGCAATAAAATTTTGCCCAACATTCCTTACATTTCGGCTTCGAATAAACATTGCAATTTTCAAAATCGCATCTAATGTTTGTGTTAACAACTCCGCTGTCAACATCACCCATTTTAAATTGTTCCATACCAACAAATTGATGACAAGGATAAAGGTCTCCCTCCGGAGTAACCGCAAGATATTCCGTTCCAGAACCACAACCCACAAGCCTTTTTGTAACACAAGGACCGCCCGTCAAATCAATCATAAAATGGAAGAAATTAAAATCTTTTCCTTCTTTTTTTCTTTTAAGCATCTCTTTTGCCAAAGTTTCATATTGTTCAAAAATAATCGGCAAATCTTCTTCTCTCAAAGCATAACTTTCTTTTTCATCAGCAACAACAGGCTCAACAGAAACTTGTTTAAATCCCAAATCCGCAAGATGTAAAACATCTTTTGAAAAGTCCAAATTATTTCTTGTAAAAGTTCCTCTAACATAATAATCCGTTTGGTTTCTGCTGTCGGCAATTTTCTTAAATTTAGGAACAATTGTATCATAAGAACCTTGCCCGCCCGCTCTAACACGCATTTTGTCATTAACTTCTTTTCTTCCGTCAATGCTCAAAACAACGTTGTGCATATTTTCGTTAATATATTGTTGAATTTCATCATTTAAAAGAATGCCGTTTGTTGTAATTGTAAATCTAAAATTTTTGTTATGTTCTTTTTCAATGCTTCTTGCATATTCAACAATTCCTTTAACAACATCAAAATTCATTAAAGGCTCTCCACCGAAAAAGTCAACCTCCAAATTTTTTCTGACACCCGATGCCTTAATAAGAAAATCAATTGCTTTTTTCCCAACTTCAAGACTCATAAGAGAACGTTTTCCGTGATATTCGCCCTCTTCCGCAAAACAATATTTACATTTCAAATTACAATCGTGTGCAATATGAAGACACAAAGCTTTAACAACCGGATTTCTTCTTTCAATTTTGGGAATAACTTCTTCATAAATATCTTCGGAATAAAGCATATCTTCTTTTTCCAAATTTTCAATTTCGTCAAAAGCCTCAATAATTTCTTTTTCCGAATATTTTTTTTTCAAAATTTCAAGAATTTCATCTTTGCTTTTTTCTTTGTAAAAGTCCAAAACATCAAAAACCGTATCATCAACAACATGAACAGCACCGCTGTTAACGTCCAAAACAATATTAAAGCCGTTCATACTGTATTTATGTATCATAAAAAACTGCTCCTTTCCAAACATAAAAAAAGCTGATTAAAAAATCAGCAAAGCATAAATTTGCTAAAATTAAAGCAATTTTGCAAAAATCTTCTGCAATATAAAATCAAACATAAATTTGATTTATTGGGCTACCAATAATTCAGTAGCCCAAATTATTGTGTATAAACTTAAATTTCTAAAAATTTATGAATTATAAACAATTAACATTTGCAAATTTTAAAAAATAAAATTATTTGTTTTCGCAAGACTGATTTGCAACAGTACATGAAGTTTTGCAAGCAGATTGGCAAGAAGTCTGGCATTCACCACAGCCACCTTTTGCAACAGTATTTTTAAGTAATTTTGTGTTCAATGTTTTAATATGTTTCATCAAAAAACCTCCCAAAAATAATATTGTCATTATATTATATCATATAATTTTAATTTTGCAAATACTAAATATAAATTATTTTAACAGCTCTAAATTAAAACACGCAAAAAAGATACTTTTTGATATAAAATTATAAATTCATAAAGTGTCTTTACAAAAACCGACTTTTCCGTTATACTTAACATACAAAGTTAGATAACAGCTTAATAAATTAATTCTTTCCTTTTGTTGACAACCGTATGTACGGTTGATTTACTTATCCCAAATTTTTTAGCTGTTTCTCTAACCGTTGCATTACTTTTAACAATAAATTCAGCAATTTCAACTGCTCGTTGTTCAATATAAGCTTTCACAAGGGGTAATCCTCCTAAAAATTGGTTATTAAAACTATATGAACATTGTTTTAATAATATTCGAAAATACGCTTATATAACAATTTTATATCAAAATGAAAATTGCAATAGCAAATAGGACACATCATAGCATCAAAATATAATATT
>CAZHGC010000007.1:0-55184 GCA_964531385.1 uncultured Lachnospiraceae bacterium
TAGCATTAGCACAACCATGAGGAATATGACCTGTTGAGAAAGCTGCACCTGTCTTGTGAGCCATAGAATGAACTATACCAAGCAAAGCATTTGAAAATGCCTGACCTGCAAGACATTGAGCATAATGCATTTGTTCTCTTGCAGCCATATCTCCATTAAATGAATCAGGTAAATAATCAAAAACCATATGAATAGCTTTCAATGCAAGAGGGTCTGTAAAAGGACTGTTCAAAGTTGAAACATAAGCTTCAATAGCATGAGTCAATGCGTCCATACCTGTATGAGCAGTAAGTTTAGGAGGCATTGTTTCAGCAAGCTGAGGGTCAACAATAGCAACATCAGGAGTAATATTAAAATCAGCCAAAGGATATTTAACCCCTGTCGAATAATCTGTAATAACTGAAAAAGCAGTAACTTCCGTAGCAGTTCCCGAAGTTGAAGGTATAGCCAAGAATTTAGCTTTTTGTCTCAATTCAGGGAAAGAGAAAGGTTGAATAATTTCTTCAAAAGTAGTTTCCGGATATTCATAAAATACCCACATAGCTTTTGCAGCATCAATAGGAGAACCTCCGCCCATTGCAATAATCCAATCGGGCTCAAATTCACGCATAACCGCAGCACCTTTCATAACTGTTTCAACAGATGGGTCCGGTTCAACGTTTTCAATAAGTTTTGTTTCAATTCCTGCCTCTTTAAGATAAGCCAAAACTTTATCAACAAAACCAAATTTCTTCATAGAACCGCCGCCAAGAACAAGAACAGCTTTGTTCCCCTTTAAACTTTTAAGCTGTTCCAAAGCATCTTTTCCATAGTACATATCTCTCGGTAAAGTAAATCTCATCATAAAGCAAATCCCCCTTAAAAAATAATTTATATATATGGCACTATCACCACTTGTTAAAAGTTTATCACATATTTATCGTTTTGTAAAGTATAAATAATAAATTTTTAAAATCAACATCGTTATTCTACGTGTTGCCTAAAACAAAATTTCAAATTATGTGCACTTTTTACAATATTTTTGCAATCACCCCTCAAAAAAACATATAATATAATCAAGTTCAACAAATTTAATTTTGCCCTTACAGTAAAAAACACAATTCAAAAAAATTTTACATTTTCAAATCGCCATAACACAGTTTAAGAAAAGAAAAAGAGTGTGAAAACTCTAATTTTTCACACCCTTTTCAAAACTTAAATAATCTCAATATTCACATTTTTTTGAGAAATATTTTCCGCTTTCAAAATAGACACAGGATTTTTCGATTTTATATAAACATTTTCAAAACTTATATCGTGAACAGGCATTTCCGCAAGACCCGAAATAGAAATTGCTGTTTCCGCAACAACACAAACAACATTTTTAATTTCAACATTTTTAAATTCGGGAATTTCTTCTTCGGAAACCGTTTGCCCCTCTTTTGTATCCATATCATATCCCATTGTAAAAATAATTGCCTCTTTCGAAATTTCCGTCATATTAATGCCGTCAATGAATATGTTCTCAACAACTCCTCCACGACCAATACAACTTTTAAATCTAAGTCCCGTATCAGTTCCAATAAATGTACAATCCTCAACAACAATGTTTTTAACACCGCCCGACATTTCGCTTCCAACAACAAATCCGCCATGTCCGTGATAAACTGTGCAATTTTCAAATTTAACAAATTCGCAAGGAACGCCAAGCTTTCTTCCGTCCTCGTTTTTTCCGGATTTAACGCATAAAGCATCGTCACCAACATCAAAAGTTGAGTTTTTTACAATAACATACTTGCAAGATTCAACGTCAATCCCGTCTCCGTTTTGAGAGAACCAAGGATTTCTAACATTAATGTTTTGAATTGTGATATTTTCGCAAAGCCAAGGATGCAAACACCATGCAGGTGAATTTTGAAAAGTTGGCCCGTCAAGTAAAATATTTTTACATTTTGTAAAATTAACAAGAACCGGTCTTAAATAATCTCTATACTTTTTGCAAAGCTCCTCATTTTTAAGAATTGACGGATTTGGAATAATTTCTTTGTTTGCTTCCATAGCCGCTTCCGTTGGCCACCAAATCTCTTCTTTTCCCGAAACAACAACACCGCCCGATTTAATAAGACTCTCCCAGGCTCTTTCAGTCATTTTAAATTTCTTAACAGGACGCCAAGCCCCTCCGTTTCCGTCAAAAACACCTTTTCCCGTAATCGCAATATTTTCACAATCTTTCGCATAAATCGGTGAAATACACCTATATGTAAAAAATCCCTCCCAATTTGTATAAATAAGCTCATAATCATCATAATTTGGACTAAACAAAACAACCGCACCGTCTTGAAGATGAAGTTCAACGTTGCTTTTTAAAATAATTGGACCGCAAAACCATATTCCTCTCGGAATAACAACTCGTCCTCCTCCGTTTTCACTGCAAGTTGAAACAGCGGCATTTATAGCCTCCGTATTAACAAATTTCCCGTCACCTTTTGCCCCAAAATCTGTGATAAAATAATCTTTATCTTTAAACTTAGGAACACAAATATCAAACACAGGTTTATTCATTATATAAAAATTCTCCCTTCAATTTCATTATAATAAAAATCAAATTACCTCAAATACATTATACCAAAACTTTTAAAAAATATATAGTAAAATTGTAAAATATCTGATAAAATATACATAATAAAAAAACTCTTCCGAAATTTTGTAATATATTTCAAAATTTCCGATAAAAAAAGGATTGATGTAAAATGCCTATAAAGGTACCGGATAACTTGCCGGCAAAAGAAATATTAAATAAAGAGCATATATTTGTTATGAACGAAAGTCGTGCATTTCATCAAGATATACGACCGTTAAAAATAGTTGTCCTAAATTTAATGCCAAAAAAACAAGAAACAGAAGTTCAGCTTTTAAGGTTGCTAAGTAACAGCCCTCTCCAAATTGATGTAACATTTTTAAGAATGGAAAGCCATATTTCAAAAAATACATCAATGGACTATCTCGATACGTTCTATAAAGTTTTTGACGAAATAAAATCAAAAAAAATAGACGGAATGATTATAACCGGTGCACCAATAGAACACCTCGAATATGAAGAAATAACCTATTGGAACGAACTTTCAAAAATAATGGAATGGACAAAAACAAATGTAACAAGTACGTTGCATATATGCTGGGGTGCTCAAGCTGGGCTATACTATCACTATAAAATACCAAAATATAACTTACCCAAAAAAATGTTTGGCGTTTTTGAACACACAAAAATTTACAACCATTATGATTTGTTGCGTGGCTTTGATGACGTTTTCTATGTTCCTCATTCAAGACACACCGAAGTTCGCCGCCAAGACATTGAAAAAATAGATTCTTTGGAAATATTGTCCGAATCAAAAGATTCCGGAGTTTATATAGTTGCCTCAAAAGACGGAAAACAAATTTTTGTAACGGGTCATTCCGAATATGATTCAAACACATTAAAAAACGAATACCTTCGTGATAAAGCAAAAGGCATCGATATAGATATCCCAAAAGGATATTTCAAAGATGATAACCCCCAAAATGAGCCTGTTGTAAAATGGAAATCACATTCAAACCTCCTCTTCAGCAACTGGCTGAATTATTATGTTTATCAAATAACACCCTATGAATTATAATTGATTTTAACACAACAAAAAGCGGATTAACCGATAGCACAAACCTCTCGATTAATTCGCTTTTTTTCAAAACATCAACAAACCAACACGCCCATAACTTTATTCTCCAAAAATCAAATTTACCTTTCCCCTCTCCTAAAGAACAAAAACTTATCAAGTTCAACAATGGCTATCGGTGCAAAAGACAACAACACAACAACAAGCCATTGAATTGAAGTCAAAGCCGAAACTTTAAAAATCAATGCAAGAGGCGGAATCATAACAACGCTTGTTTGAAGAATAATTCCGGCAAAAAATGAATACAATAAATATTTGTTTGCAAAAAGTCCCTCTTTAAAAATTGAATGTTCGCTTCGCATATTAAAAGCGTGAATAAGCTGTGACATACTTAAAACACAAAAAGCCATAGTTCTTCCTGTCAAAATTCCACCTTCTTCTCCAAAACATACGTTTCCAATTGCAAAAGCCAAAAGAGCAAGCCCGCCAATCATCATTCCCTCAATACATATTTGCAACCACATATCTTTTGAAAACAATCCTTTTGAGTTAAGCTTTCTCTTTCCCTCCATAATATCGCTGTTTGCTGGGTCAAGCCCCAAAGCAATGGCAGGAAGCGAATCTGTAACAAGATTAACCCAAAGCAAATGCACAGCAAGCAACGGTGTCGGAAATCCAATAATCATAGCTGTCAAAATCGTCATAATCTCACCAATATTGCTTGATAAAAGAAAATGAACAGCCTTTTTAACGTTTGAATAAATAATTCGCCCTTGCTTAACAGCCTGCGTTATTGTTGCAAAATTATCGTCCGCAAGAATTATATCGGCTGCCTCTTTTGCAACATCTGTTCCGTTTATTCCCATAGCACACCCTATGTCGGCCGTTTTCAAAGCCGGTGCATCGTTAACCCCATCACCTGTCATAGCAACAATGTGCCCTCGATTTTTAAAAGCTTTAACAATTCTAACTTTGTGCTCCGGCGAAACCCTTGCAAAAACAGAATATTCCTCAATTTTTTCTGTAAGTTCATCGTCCGAAAGTTTCGAAATATCATCGCCCGAAACAGCTTTATCGCCTTTTTCGGATATGCCAATTTTTTTACCGATTGCTTCCGCCGTCAAAAGGTGGTCTCCCGTTATCATAACAGGCTTAATTCCCGCAAGTTTGCAGTTTTTAACAGCTTCAAAAGCTTCCTCCCTCGGTGGGTCAATCATTCCCGTAAACCCAACAAAAATCAATTCTTCTTCGGTTTGAGAAGCTTCCGGACTTTTTTGTATATATCCAATTTCTTTATATGCAACAGCAAGAACACGCAAAGCATTCCCTGCCATTTTTCTGTTTTTTCTCAAAAAAGAGCTTCTAACAGATAAGGTCATAGGCAAAACCTCTTCACCGCTCAAATATTGTGAACACTTGTTCAAAAGTATGTCCGGTGCACCTTTTGTAACAACAATATATTTGCTCTTTCCGGCATTATGTATGGTTGTCATAAGTTTTCTGTCCGAATCAAAAGGAATTTCTCCAACCTTCGGCATTTTTTCAAGAATATCATTTTTATCAATTCCCGCCCCCAAAGCAGAAGCAACCAATGCGTTTTCGGTTGGCTCTCCAATTATTTTCCTTTCCAAATCAATGTAAGAATTGTTGCATAAAGCTGAGAAAGTCAAAATTTTTTCTTTCAAATTTTCGGGATAAATTTCAACAACTTTCATTTTATTTCTGGTAAGCGTTCCCGTTTTGTCCGAGCATATAACGCTTGTATTTCCAATAGTTTCAACAGCCGGAAGCTTTTTAACAATGGCATTTTTCTTTGCCATTATTTGAACACCAATTGCAAGCATAACAGTAACAATTGCAGGAAGTCCCTCCGGAATTGCCGCAACAGCAAGGCTTATAGATGTCATAAACATTTCAAACGGCGGAATCCCCCTAAAAATTCCTATAAAAAATATAACAAAACAAATTGCCAATGCACCAAGTCCAAGTGTTTTCCCTGTTTGAGCAAGTTTAATCTGCAATGGCGTTTTCGTTTCTTCGTCTGTCATAATCATCGCCGCAATTTTGCCAATTTCCGAATTCATTCCCGTTTGACAAACAATGGCTTTTCCATATCCAAGCCTAACCGCACTTCCCGAAAAAACCATATTAACTCTGTCGCCCATAGGTGCATCATCTTTAAAAACAAAATCACAATTTTTTTCCGAAGGCACGCTTTCCCCCGTCAAAGCCGACTCTTCAATTTTCAAACTAACCGAAGAAACAAGCCTTGCATCAGCAGGAACAAAATCTCCCGTTTCAATCAAAATCAAATCACCGCAAACAACATCAACCGCCGGAATAACTTTTAAATTTCCGTCTCTTATAACTTTCGCTGTCGGTGCCGACATTGTTTTAAGTGCATCAAGTGCTTTTTGTGCCCTGCTCTCCTGAATAATCCCCAAAACAGCATTAAGTACAACTATGAATAATATTATAATCGGATCAAAAAAATCCTTTTCCCCTCTTGCCAAAGATAAAATAAAAGAAACAACAGCCGCAAAAATAAGAACAATAACCATAAAATCTTTAAATTGTTCAAAAAACTTTATCAAAATATTTTTATTTTTCTTTTCATCGATTTTATTTTTGCCAAATTTCAATAACCTTTTTCCCGCTTCTTTTTCAGAAAGTCCGTTTTTCATATCCGTAGAAAAAATCTTTTCTGCCTCTTCGCAACTTTTTTTGTAAATCTCCATAATTAAACTCCCTTCTCAAATTAATGTTTTGTCCAAAAGCACTCGTCAAAGGCAATTTGCATTTTTAAAACTCAACCCTCAACGTAAACAACTCCTCATATCGATTAAAATAACCGATATAAAAAACAAAAGAACTTGTCGCATAATTCAATAAAACTTTGTCTTTAAAAAATATATTCAAATAAACCGATAATATGCAAAAAAACTTAACAACCATAAAAAACGCTCATATCAAATTTTACAATGTCGCCTTAACACTTTAAAAAAAATAGCATATATTAAAATAGGCTGAATTTTCGGAGTGGTAACAATGATTGGTATGGCTGTTCTGGCATTTTCTTTAAACATAGATGCAATTGGCATAGGCTTATCCTACGGAATAAGAAACATAAAAATTCCTCCAATCGCAAGCACAATAATCGGAGGCATTTCTTTTTTAATAATAACTCTTTCAATGTTGCTCGGAAAATCATTGTGTAGCTTGTTTTCAAGCAACTTCGGAGAAATTCTCGGAACAATAATTTTGTTCATAATAGGAATATGGATTGTTTTTCAAGGCTTAAAAAAACAAAAACAAAAAACGCCAAAAAAAGAAAAAACCGTCTTCAACTTAATAATAAAATCAATGGGAATAACAATAAAAATAATTCGAACCCCCGAATTATGTGATTTAAATAAATCATCAATAATCGAACCTTTTGAAGCTCTCTATCTCGGAACAGCCCTTTCTTTTGATTCTGTAGGAATAGGAATAACTTCTTCCGCTCTCGGTTTCAATGGCATAATTTTCCCGTTCTTCGTTTGCATATTTCAAATAATATTTTTAAATTTGGGATTTGTATTTGGAAAAAAAGCAACTAAAATAGAATATATAGATAAAATTTCGCCCGTCTTGTCCGGCGGAATTTTAATGGGAATGGCAGTTATAAAATTTACATTGCACTTTATATAGAACTTATTTTTTTAAATTGCACAAAATCAAAAACAAATTTTTTAATCAAAAAAAGAAATACTATCAGTTCAAACAACACATTTAAACTGATAGTATTTCCAATCACATAATAAATACTTAAACAAATATTTATACCCATTTATCGTACCTATGTCAATAATTATTTTCAAAAATTTTCTTTTGTTATATATAACTTCGCTAATTTGTCAATAATTTTATCAAAAAAATATTGACTTTACTAATTTTTTTGATAAAATTTATTTAAAAAGATGACAGAGGTGACATATATGAACAATAGAATAAAGGAATTACGAAAAAATCTATCATTAAGTCAAACTGAATTCGGGAAAAAATTAGGAGTAACAAACGCCACCATAAGTAGAATAGAAAACAAAAAAAGAAATATTACAGAACAAATGATACTTTCCATCTGCCAAGAATTCAACGTCAACGAAAACTGGCTAAGAACAGGCGAAGGAGAAATGTTTAACAAAACTTCCGAAGAAAATGAAATTTCAAAATGGGCATGGATTAATAGCATTCTACAAGATAAACCCGAACCTTTAAAAAATGGGCTGTTAGCAATATTATCAACCTTAAATGAAAATAAATGGGAATTTTTGAAGCAAAAACCAAAGAAATAATAAAAAAAATTGATATTGACAAATATTGTATTTTTACGCTCCGCTTAAAATTAATAAAAATTGAATTTCTTAAAAATTATAAACTCAATTATTTTATAAAAAAATAATAAAAACCAATAAACAGAATTGCACCAATTCATAACAAAATAAAACCGTCTTTAAAACCAATTATACCGCTTATAAAACTTGACTAAAAAAATAATAACATACCCCCCTAACTGAACCAAACTCACTTTGCAACCTATTTATTCAAAAATACAAAGCAAAAAAGTATGGATTGTCAAAATTATCGGTCATACAAAAGAAATTTAATAAACGATTTATATATTCCTCGCAGACTTTGACAAATAAAAAAACAACTCTTTTCCACAATATAAAAAGCACTTAAAATAACCGTAAATTTAAGAAAAACTCTTTTCCACAATTGTTTCAAGTGCTGCAATGCTATATTTAATTTTTAAGCTCAACCCTCAAGCTAAAACATCATTTTGAATTAATATACAAAACCAAATCGTTGGGCGTTGTTTCCGCCGAAACATCATAAACCTCCGACCATTCCATATTTGTATAAACATTAAAATATTCCATATCAAAAAATGTAAACAAAGCCTGTTTGTCTATCTCAAAATTGGCTGAGCGTGTTTCAAAATCGTTCGAAACAAAAACAACCGTAACATTTTTCTTGTCCGATGTGTTCTTCATTTCACCAACAAATGCCGGTTCAAAATCAGAAACATTCTTTTTAATTTTAAAACTGCAAATAAGGTTTTCAATTCCGTCAATTTCCTGATAACTTTCAGATGACAAAATTTCAAAATTTTCAGAATTAACAATAAATCTGCAAATATACTTTCCTCTGTTTTCAATATCCATATCTTTAGCAAACCCGTCAACACTGCTTATATCCGAAATCTCCGTTTTAATATAATATTTTCCGCCCTTCTCCTTTGCAAAAACAACTTTCTCTTGTTCTTCAAAGCTCCAAGCAACCTCATCAGATATAGTATTGGCATAAGTTCCAAAAACATCAGCTGTAACAACTTTTCTGTTGCCAAGCATTCCGTAACAAAACTTTGTATCGCTGTCAAAATAACTTTCAAAATCGTTATTTTTCTCGTGAACAACAAGACTGCCATTATCATTTTTTGAATAAATCACATTTTGAACAAATCCATCAGCATAAACTGCATTTCTCTGAACGCTTGAACATTCCTCAAGAATTTCCAAAGCTTTGTTTGCATTATAAATTTTCTTCAAGTCAACATTAACTGACTCTCCTGAATTATCGAAAATATCAACTGTTCTGCTTTCGGCGTCCCAACTGACATAATTATCAAAAAGCTCCAAAATTCCTCTAACAGGAATCATCGTTCTGCCGTTTATAATCTTTGTCGCAACAGAAGTTTTCCCCGAAACAACTCCGTTTTTATAAACATCACATTCGCCAACTCCAACCGAAACAACATCGCCCCCATCTTTAATATAAACCTTTTTTTCGCTTCCGTTCCATTCAATCTCATATCCCAAAGCGTCAAAAACACCTCTCAACGGTATAAGGGTTCTGCCGTTATCAATAACCGGCTGTTGTTCAAACTCAATTTGCTCGTCATTAACCTTGATTTTTATATTGTCCGCCCCATAACAAACGCTCCCAAAGCAAAAAACGGCAAAAACACACAAAATAACTCCAAAAAACTTGTTGCCCATAAAAAATTCCTCCAAAATCAATTATTTCTCGGCTTCTTTTTTAAGTCTTAGTTCTTTTATTTTAAGTTTCTTCATTTTTTTGTCTTTATACATTTTTTCGTCGGCTCTCTTCAAAACTGAAGTCAAATTCAAATCGTGTCCCGCCCTAACCGAATCATAACCAACCGAAATGCTCATAAACACACATGAATTTTCTTTTTCATTGTAACTATCTTCATTTTTTTGAATTTGTTCAATCCTGCTTTTAACAACATCGTCTGACGAATTTAAAACAACCGTTGTAAACTCGTCTCCTCCAACACGATATGTAGTGCCAATATCGCTAAATGACTCATTAATAATTTTCCCCGCATCTTTTATGTATTTGTCTCCCGCCAAATGCCCAAAATTGTCATTTGCAAATTTCAAATCATTAAGGTCAAAAACAAGAATATGAATATTTTTTTCAGGTTCATTTTTTATTATGTTATCTATTTTTACAACATATTCTTCATAAGCTGCCCTGTTCTTAAGTTTTGTCAAATTATCGGTATAAACAACCATATTAAACATACTGTTAAAAACTTTGTAAAACAGAATAAAAATAAAAAATATAAAAACAAGCACAAAAACTATAAGATAACTCATAATTTTTGCAAGAGTCGAACTTGCAATATTTTTAATAACACTTCCGTCAGAATCAATTCCAACCACACCAATAATTTGTCCTTGCGAATTATAAAAAGGATATATATATCTCAAATCATCTTCGCCGGAAAACAATTCCGGCTCATCGATAACAACCCTTTCTTCCAAGTCAAATATTTTTTCAACTTCTTCAAATAAGTCCTCAGAAATTTCTTTGCCCACAAAAAGATTGGCATAATTAAGTAAATTATCCCCTTTTTCGGCATAAGATAAATACACAATCTTCCCGTCATCAAGCTTCTTCAAAGTGTAGACACTTTCAACATCATACATAATGTCTCCCAAACTATTCAAGAAACTTTCCGTTTTCAAATATCGCTGTTTGTCAAATTTTTCACCGTTATAAATAAAATCGTCTTCGTGAAATTCTTCAAAAATAATTTTATATATTCCCTCTTCATGAAAATTAATGTGTTCATAATTCGATTTGTAAATAAAGAAATAATTTTCAACAAAAAGAGCCGCCAAAAATATAATTATAATTGCAAAAGTCGCAACAGCCAATTTAATTTTCAATTTAGTGTAAAATTTTAAACCCATAATCTCTCCCCCTTATGAATCAATCATAAAAGTCTAAAAATTTTTACGTCAGCATAATCTTCCAAGCCAATTCCCCAAATTGTAATAAATCAAACAATAATTAAAATATAAAAAAACTTTACAGCAGTATGGAATAATTTTGATAAAATAATTTTTTTGCAGTTTAAAAACTAACAATTATATTATATAAAATCAAAATCAACTTCCAATTTTGCCATAATCCCCCATTTTTTATAATTTTTTAACATTTATTACCTACCAACTTCCTCAATTATTATATCACTTAGACAAAAACAATTCAATTATAAATTCAACATTCCGTTCAAAACTGTGTTTTTTTATAAAGCCAATATATTTGATTTGTACATTTTATCCAAAGCCGTAATTATTCCAATTTTTGCGTGATGCCAAGTAAGCCCACCTTGCATATAAACAATATAAGGCTCTTTTATAGGTGCATCTGCACTAAGTTCAATCGAAGAACCTTGAACAAATGCCCCTGCCGCCATAATAACAGGACAATCATATCCCGGCATATCCCAAGGCTCGGGAACAACATAACTATCAACAGGAGCACCCTTTTGAATTCCTCTGCAAAAATCAATAAGTTGCTCTTTGTTCTCCATTTGTATAGCCTGAACAATATCCGCTCTTTGTTCATCTGGTTCCGGCATAACCTTAAATCCCAAATCCTTAAAAATTTGAGAAGCAAAAACAGCCCCTTTAAGACTTCCGCAAACAACGTTCGGAGCCAAAAACAACCCTTGAATTAAAGAAGTTGTAACACCCAAAGTCGGGCCAACTTCTTTTCCAAGCCCCGGCGAAGTAAGTCTATATGCCGCATTTTCAACAAATTCCTCTTTGCCGGCAATATATCCGCCAACAGGAGCAAGCCCGCCCCCCGGATTTTTAATAAGCGAACCAACAACCAAATCCGCACCAACATCGCTCGGCTCAATAACATCAACAAATTCACCGTAACAATTGTCAACCATACAAATAACGTCAGGTTTGATATTTTTTATAAAAGCAATAAGCTTTTTAATCTCCGAAACAGTAAAACTCGGCCTAAAACAATACCCCTTTGAACGTTGAATTGTAACAAGCTTCGTTTTTGAATTAATCGCATTCGGAATAGATTCATAATCGATGCTTCCGTCTGCCAAAAGTGCAACTTCTTTATATGAAACGCCATGCTCTTTAAGCGAGCCTTTAACTTCCCTTGCGTGCCCAATAACCCCTTCAAGAGTATCATATGGCTTTCCAACAGGTGACAAAATTTCGTCGCCATATCGCAAATTTCCAAACAAAGCAACCGTCAAAGCGTGTGTTCCTGAAATAATTTGAGGTCTAACAAGTGCCGATTCCGTATGAAAAACATCTGCATAAATGTTTTCAAGTGTATCTCTTCCCAAATCGTTATATCCATACCCCGTTGTTGCACTAAAATGAACATCGCTAAGTTTATTTTTTTGCATAGCTTTCAAAACTTTATACTGGTTAATTTCAGCAATATTCTCAATTTCTTGAAATTTCCCCTCAATCTTTTTTTCTTCTTCAATACAAAAATCAACAACCTTTTTGTCAATTCCAAAATTTTCAACAATATAATCAGTTAAATTTTTCATTGTTACAATCCTTTCCAAATTTTTCTCGGCAAAATTCAAACATTTTTTCCGTCGCACCAAAAATATCGCCGTCGCTCATATCAATCCATTTTGCATCTTTTGCCTGATGTTTAAACCATGTAAGCTGTCTTTTTGCAAAATGCCTTGTATCTCTTTTAAGAATGTAAACCGCCTCATCAAAAGAAATTTTTCCATTTAAATATGCGACAATTTCTTTATAACCAAGCCCTTGCATAGAAACAAGTTCAGGACTGTATTTTTCAAGAAGCCCCGAAACTTCCGAAACAAGACCGTTTTCAAGCATAATGTCAATCCTTTTGTTAATTCTTTCATACAAAAGCTCTCTGTCCATATTTAAAATAAAAAACGCAACATTATAAGGAGACTTGTTAAGTCTCTCCTGTTCATTATGCTCCGAAATCGGCTTTCCTGTCAATTTAAAATATTCAAGTGCTCTAATAACTTTTTTAACATTATTCGGGTGAATTGCTTTGCAAGATTTCGGGTCACATTTTTCAAGCATAGCAAAAAGAAAATCACCGCCCTTTTCATCAGCAATTTTCTGAAGTTCGTTTCTATAGGTATAATCGTTTTGAATTTCATCAAAATTTGTATCATTCACAAAAGCGTTTATATAAAAACCCGTTCCTCCCGCCAAAATAGGAATTTTACCTTTTTGATAAATCTCATCAGAATATTCTTTTGCTTTGTTTTTAAACACAGCCGCCGAATATTCCTCATCAGGATAAAGTTCATCAATCAAATAATGTTTAACGCCCTCTTTTTCATCTTCCAAAATTTTTGCAGTTCCAATATCCATAAATTTATAAACTTGCATAGAATCGGCGGAAATAATCTCTCCGCCAATTTTTTTTGCAAGTTTAATAGAAACTGCAGTTTTACCGCAGGCAGTCGGCCCCGCAATAACAATAAGTTGCTTTTCCATAATATTTTTCCTTTATATTTTAATTATGTTTAACTCTGTCTCTAACTTCTGCAAGTTTAGCATCGTTAAATCTGTCAAGAGTTCCAACAAGATATCCCGTAATTCTTCTTATTCTTTCAAAAGGAACATCTTCTTCTTTTCTTCCACATTTCGGGCAAACATCGCCAATTATGCCGTTAAATCCGCAAACAGGGTCTCTGTCAACAGGGTGATTAATAGAACCATATCCAATACCAACCTCTTTCATATAACGAATAATTTTTTCAAAAGCATCAACATTTTTCGTTGTATCTCCGTCAAGCTCAACATACGTTATATGCCCCGCATTTGTAAACTCGTGATAAGGTGCTTCAAGTTCAATTTTCTTAAACGCACTTATAGGATAATAAACAGGAATATGGAAACTGTTTGTGTAATATTCTCTGTCTGTAACTCCGTCAATTTCACCAAAAATCTTTTTATCCAAATTAACAAATCTTCCGGAAAGCCCCTCTGCCGGCGTTGCAAGCAAAGTAAAATTAAGCTTTCTCTTTTCCGATTCTTCGTCCATTCTCTTTCTCATATGTCCAATTATTTTAAGTCCAAGCTGTTGAGCTTCTTCCGACTCTCCGTGGTGAAATCCCGTCAAAGCTTTAAGACATTCTGCAAGTCCAATAAATCCAACAGAAAGAGTACCATGCTTCAAAACTTCCTCAATAGAGTCATTGTAACCAAGCTTTTCGCTGTCAATCCAAATTCCCTGCCCCATAAGAAACGGGAAATTTTTAACTTTTTTACTGCATTGAATTTTAAATCTTTCCAAAAGCTGGTCAATGCATAAATCGATTTTTCTGTCAAGCTCGGCAAAAAACCATTCAACGTTTCCGTCAGAACGAAGAGCAATTCTCGGCAAATTTATCGAAGTAAAACTCAAATTACCTCTTCCGTAAGTAATCTCTTTTGATTTATCATAAACATTCCCCATAACTCTCGTTCGACAGCCCATATAGCCAATTTCCGTTTCGGGGTGACCTTCTTTGTAATATTTAAGATTAAACGGAGCATCTTGAAACGAAAAATTCGGGAACAGTCTTTTTGCACTAACTTTGCAGGCAAGCCTAAACAAATCATAGTTTTTGTCTTCTTTGTTAAAATTAATTCCCTCTTTAACTCTAAAAATATGTATAGGGAAAATAGGTGTTTCTCCGTTTCCAAGCCCCTCTTCAAGACATAAAAGAACGTTTTTAATAACCATTCTTCCCTCTTCCGATGTATCCATACCATAGTTAATTGAAGAGAACGGAGTTTGTGCTCCTGCTCTCGAATGCATCGTATTAAGATTATGCACAAGTGCTTCCATAGCTTGATAAGTTGCCCTATCTGTCTTTTTCAATGCGTTTTTAAAAGCAAATTTTTGAATTTTCGTTATTTTATCAAAATCAAAACCCTTTTCGGAATAAATTTTAACTTCCTCATCAAGATAGCCCTTGCTTTCAGAAATTGAAAGTTCAAATCCTTTCGAAAAAATTTCATCTTTAACGCTTTTAACAATATCGTCAGCATTTTCTTCATCAAAAACAATTTCAAAATCTCTCGCAAAATTATAAATATAATTTTTAACGAAAGTTTTCTTAACACCTTTGGCAAGAGCATAATCAAAATTAGGAATACTCTGTCCGCCGTGTTGGTCGTTTTGGTTCGATTGAATTGCAATACAAGCCAAAGCCGAATAACTTGCAATATCGTTAGGCTCTCTCAAAGCACCTTGACCCGTTGAAAATCCACCCTCAAAAAGTTTAATCAAGTCAATCTGACAACAAGTTGTTGTCATAGTTAAAAAATCAAGGTCGTGAATATGAATGTCACCTTCCGAATGAGCTTTGCTGTGTTCCGGCTTCAGAATAAACATTTTATAAAATTGTTTAGCCCCCTCAGAACCATATTTCAACATAGTCCCCATAGCCGTATCACCGTTAACGTTTGCATTTTCTCTTTTTATATTGCTGTCTTTTGAATCGCTGAAAGTAATGTCTTCATAAATTTTCATAAGACGTGTATTCATCTCTCGAATGCGGTTTCTTTCCGCTCTGTAAAGTATGTAGGCCTTTGCAACCTTTGCGTGATTTTTCTTAATAAGGGATTCTTCAACCAAATCCTGAATTTGTTCAACAGACGGCGTATCGTTTATCTTATAAATAATATCTCTAACAACTTCATCAGCAATATCTTTGCAGTATTTTTCGTCATCGATTTCACCAACCGCCTTAAAAGAACGCTGAATTGCATTAACAATCTTTTTTTCATCAAAATGAACTTTTCTTCCGTCACGTTTAACAATTTCTTTTATCGAAACATTAGAAAAACCGCCCTCGTTTTGCTCTTTGCAGTTTTCCGATAAATTCTCATACGTGTACATTAAAATTCCTCCCATAATTAAATCAATATTAAGAAAAAAACACAGCCAAAACCACACACATTAAAATTTCGGCATAAAAAAATTTGAATTTTTTATTACAAAAATAACAACATCTGCAAAACCCAAAAATTTAATTCTCATATGTTCTTTATGTATAATTTCTTCAAATTCCCCTGTATAAATCAGCTTTTTCACTATATTTAGTGGTTCGTGAATATAATTTTACTATATATAGTACAATTTGTAAATAGAGCATATTAAACAAAAAAGCAATTTCGTTAAATCAAATAGATATAAATAAGGTTTTCAAACAAATAAAAATTTTTTATATATTTGTTTTCCAATTCGATAACCCAAAAAAACAAATTTTCATTGTGCAACTTTTCCCAAAATAAAAAAGTCAATAACTATTTTTGTTAAAATAAAAATTTTGCATTTTCGTTAAAATTTATTAAACAAAAAAACAAGCCTATCCACCGGCAAAAAGCCAAATAAATAAGCTTGATTAAAAAAAATTTCAAAAACGTTTCAGCAAATTATGCAATATCGACTTAAAAAATCCATTTTTGTTTTTAACTTCAACAAATTTATCTGAAAAATATTTTTCAAGTTCATATTGTGAATTAACAACCTTATCTTTATCGGAAATTTTCTTTTTTTCATAACTTCCGTCCGATTTCATATACCAACCCTTTTTATTGTCCGCCCGACAAAACTCCAAAATATCAAGTATTGTCTTTTTAGCCTCAAAATTTTTAATGTTAATAAAAACTTCAACCCGTCGCCTTGTATTTCTGTTCAAAAAATCCCCCGAACCAATATAAATTTTTTCTCTTCCGTTTTTGCCAAAGCAAAAAATTCTCGAGTGTTCAAGATACTTCCCAACAATGCTTTTTATTGTAATATTCTCCGTATGCCCCAAAACACCCGAACTCAAACAACAAATCCCTCTAACATATAGTTCAATTTTAACACCTTTACAAGATGCCTCAACAAGCTTGTTCATAATGTCAACATCGTTCATCGAATTAATTTTAATTGCAATAAAGCCGTCACCATATTGCTCATGATATTCAATTTCCTCGTCAATACATTTAATAACATTTGTTTTAAAACAATTCGGAGCAATCCACAAGCTTCTGCTTTTTTCAACAACTTCGCCCAAACATAAAGCCTTAAACAAATCATTTGCATCAAGCCCAACATCATAATCAGCGGTAATATAATGTATATCTGTATATTGTTCAGATGTTTTTTCGTTATAATTTCCCGTTCCAACTTGTGTTATGTAAGTAATTTTATTATGATGTTTTTTTGTAATCAAGCAAATTTTTGCGTGAACTTTGTAATCGCTCAATCCGTAAATAACCGTACAGCCCGCATCTTCAAGAATTTTTGAATAATCAATATTGCTTTGCTCGTCAAATCTTGCACGAAGTTCAAGAAGACATAAAACCTCTTTTCCTCTTTCCGCAGCATATGCCAAAGCCGAAACAACTTTGCTGTGGCTTGCAAGGCGATAAAGCGAAATTTTAATCGACAAAACAGAAGGGTCATCAGCCGCCTCATAAAGCAAATCAACAAAAGTTCCAAAACTTTGAAAAGGAACGTTAAAAAGCAAATCGTTTTGCTCAATATATTTAATAAGAGAACCTTTTTCAAGGTCAATACATCTAACAGCTTTGTTTTCAGCAAATAAAAGCTTTTTATCGTTTAAATTTAAAGTTTTATACAACCCAAAACCAAAAGAAAAATTCAACGGAATTTTTTCTGTAAAAATAATATCGGAACAACAGCCAAGCTTATCGCAAATAAATTCTTTAAGCTTGCCCGATAATTCACTGCAAACCTGAATTCTAACAGGTGCAAGACTTCTCCTTTTTTTTAGCATATTTTGCATAATTCCCCTAAAGTCAACATCGTTGTCCGAATCCAAAAAAGCCTCATCAATAGTAATATCTGCGTTTCTTGTAACTCTAATTTTGTGAACTTCATTAACATCGTATTTCGAAAAAAGTTTTTTTGCATAAAACTTAACTCCGTCAGCAATAAACGCAACCTTTTTTCTTCCCTCAACAGTAAACGTAAAATAAGTATCTCTTATATTAACCGGAATAATTCCAATTTTGTTGTCATCGTGTTTTGATTCAAGCGTTGCAATAACATAAATATCTTTGTTTTTAAGAAAAGGAAACGGGTGATTTCTGTCAATAATTTGGGGTGACAAAATAGGAAAAATTTCTTCCGAGAAATATTTTTCTGTAATAAGTCTTTCAATTTTTGATAAATTTTCAAAATCAATAATATCAATATCTTGATTTTTAAGTTCTTTAACAATTTGTCGGTATCCTTTTTCAACAACAGGCTCCATAAGTTCAACATGCTTGTAAATTTCCTTAATCTGTTTCTTTCCGCTCCAACCCGTCTTGTCGTCAACCTTGTTTGGAAAATTCTCCAAACTCTCCATAAGCGAACCAACTCTAACCATAAAAAATTCATCAAGATTTGAAAAATAAATCGCCATAAACTTCAAACGTTCAAACAATGGGTTATAATCATCAAAAGCTTCAAACAAAACTCGTCTGTTAAATTCAAGCCAACTCAGTTCTCTGTTAATGAACAGCTTTTTTTCAAAACTTTCTCCCATAAATATCCCTCCCTGACGCTTCCTTTAACCGTTTGAATTTTTTTCGCACCAATATACTTGCAAACAGTCCTCAAAACAATAAGTCCCGGAATTATAGTGTAAACCCTTTCGGGAATAACGTGGCATATAAAGCTTATGCCCTTAATATCCATTTTATAAATAGTTTTAATTATATCATCGATTTGTTCAACGGTAAGCTGATAATTCGATGCAATCTTATCCCCGCCAATCATCGCTCTGTGAAGTTTTGCAGCTGCTCTCGCCGACCCTCCAATAGCATAAACTTTTTCAAAACCAAGCCCTTTAAGGCTTTTGTCTTTTCCAAGTTCTTTTTTAACAGCCTCTTTAATTTTTTTAATCTCACTTTTTTTCGGCAAAAGTCCGTCAACAAAACTTTTATAAATCAGTAAACTGCCAATTTTAAACGAAGCCGACTTATCAATTTTATCATTAAAAAAAGAAAACAATTGACAACTTCCACCGCCCAAATCAAGACCAACACCGCATTTTCCATCAACATACCTTTTTATTCCAACATAGTCATAAAAAATCTCCTCTTCAGAAGAAATAACTTGCATATCAAATCCAAGTTCATTTCTAACCTTAAAAACAACATCATCTTTGTTTTTAACATTCCTCAAAGATGCCGTTGCAAAACAATAAACATCGTCGCATTTTATAACTTCAATAAGCTCCTTAACAGCTTTCAAAGCTTCCATAAGCTTTATAACTCCGTCATAGTTCAAAACGCCTTTGTCAACAAATTCAATAAGTCCAACAAATTGCCTTTCGTTTACAATCTCGCTAATATTTTCTCCGTCAATTTTATAAACAACAATTCTAACAGTATTCGAACCAACATCAATAACACCAATTTTCATTTCAAATCTCCAATCAAAAATCCCAAATAAATTATAAATACATTATAATTTGTCATTCCAACAATGTCAAAACAAAAAAATTAGGACAATGCCACACAAAAGCCCAAAATAATATTTTCATACGTGGCATTAAACTCAATGTGACTTTGTCCCAATAAAATTATAAAATTCTTTGATTTTTATATTCTCCCGTTTCCAAAAATTCCGTCCACTCGCAAATATTTTCTGCGTGGTCGCCAATTCTTTCAAAATATTTTGCAATCATAAGGAAATCAATGCACATATCAATATTATCAGAAGAATTTTTAAGTGTCTCAACAACCTCTGTTTTAACTTTATTAAAAAGTTCATCAACTTCATCGTCTCTCTTTTTAATTTCAACAGCAGCTTCGGTGTCGCCGTTTATAAATGCCGTAATTGCCTCGTGAAGCATTTTTATAACAACCTCCGACATAGGGGGTATGTGTTCAATAATGTTAAAAACATAATCGCCGTCAAGCCTCAAAACAAGTTCGGAAATATCGGCTGCGTGGTCGCCAATTCTTTCCATATCCGTAACCATTTTAAGTGCCGTTGAAACAATTCTCAAATCTTTTGCAACAGGTTGCTGCCTCAAAATAATTGATAAACATTTAGATTCAATGAGTTTTTCCATATCATCAATAACCCTGTCTTTTTCAATAGTTCTTTTAGCAATGGAAGCATCTTTGTTTTTCAAAGCAATAACCGAATTTTCAATAGCCTGTTCAATCAACGCCCCCATTTTTATAAGTTCAATATTAAGCTGTTCAAGCTCGTGTTCAAATGCAGGTCTCCCGCTCATTAAAATACACACTCCTTAATAAAAAATCAACCAAAACGGCCGGTAATATAATCCTCTGTTCTTTTGTCGTTAGGTCTTGAAAAAATATCATCGGTTTTCCCAAATTCAATCATTTCTCCAACAAGGAAAAACGCAGTATTATCAGAAATTCTCGCTGCTTGTTGCATATTGTGTGTAACAATCGCAACAGTATATCTTTCTTTAAGTTCCGACATAAGCTCTTCAATTTTCAAAGTAGAAATCGGGTCAAGAGCTGAAGTCGGTTCGTCCATAAGTAAAACGTCAGGTTTAACCGCCAAAGCTCTGGCAATGCAAAGACGTTGTTGCTGTCCTCCGGAAAGCCCAAGTGCCGATTTTTTAAGCCTGTCTTTAACCTCGTCAAAAATAGCAGCACCTCTCAAACTTTCCTCAACAATATCGTCAAGCTTTGCTTTTGATTTAATTCCATGAATACGTGGACCATATGCAATATTGTCATAAATGCTCATAGGAAAAGGATTTGGTTGTTGAAACACCATACCAACTTTTTTTCTCAAAAGAGTTGTATCAACTTTCGACGAATAAATGTTTTCATTGTCAAGAAGAACCTCCCCTTCAATTCTAACATTTTCAACCAAATCATTCATTCTGTTCAAAGTTTTAAGAAACGTTGATTTTCCACACCCCGAAGGTCCAATAAAAGCCGTAATTTCTTTTTTGGGTATATCAATATTAATGTTCTTCAGTGCGTGATTTAATCCATAAAACAAATTCAAATTTTTAACGCTGATTTTTATATATCCGTTATCCATAACACAAAACCTCTTTTTAAAATTTTTAAATAAAATAATTTCCGAACATCTGAAAAAAATAATTTTAACAATAATAAAATTTCACTTCAAACATTAAACAAACACAATTATAATTTTGCATTTTTGTCAAATTATAACTTGTCTTAAAATTCAATTATTTTCTTTTTCTAACAACAAATTTTGTCATAGCATTTATAAAAAGAACTATACATATCAAAACAAACGCAATTGCAAAAGCATTGTCATAGTCAGCCTTCGACATACTTAAATACATTTGAATTGTAAGCGACCCACCTGAATTTCCAATGTGTGAAAACAATGCCTTCGGAAGAAGATACCCGCTTCCCGCAGTAAAAAGCAATGCCGCCGATTCGCCAACAATTCTGCCAATGCTCAAAATAACTCCCGTTATAATTCCCGGCATAGAACTCGGAAGTATAATCGTTCTAATCATATACCATTTTGTAGCACCAATTCCCAAAGCTCCGCTTCTATAGCTTTCCGGAACAGTTTTCAAAGCTTCTTGAGTTGTCCTGATAATAATCGGCAAAACCATAATAGTAAGAGTTAAACAACCGCATATTATCGAAAATCCCATTCCAAGAGATATTCCAAAAAACACCATACCAAATAACCCATAAATAATCGAAGGAATTCCCGCAAGAGTTTCTGTTGTAAATTCAATAATCTTAACAAATTTTCCCGGCTTTGCATATTCGTTCAAATAAATTGCCGAACCAATTCCAATAGGAGTCGCAATAAGTAAAGTTATAACAATAATGTACAAAGTGTTAACAATGTTTCCAAGAATACCAAAAGTTCCCTCAACAGCACTCGGAACAGTTGATAAAAATTCAAAACTAACTGAACTTCCGCCCCTATAAACAACATATGCTATAATCCCCAAAACAATGAACATAGAAAAAAGTGTCGAAAAATATATAAGTGCTTTAAAAAAAACATCTGAAAATCTTACTTTTTTATCATAAATGCTTTGCTCCATTATCTCTCGCCTCCTTTTTTAAGAATTCTCGTAACAGCAATGTTAATAACCATAATAAATACGAATAAAACAAGTCCAACCGTAAACAAAGCCTCTCTGTGAAGTCCCTGAGAATAAGACATTTCCGAAACAATCCCCGTTGTAAGAAAACGAACCGAATTAAACGGAAGCGGAGCATTAATTGAGTTTCCCGAAACAAGAACAATCGCCATAGCCTCTCCAATAGCACGTCCAACACCAAGAACAACAGAAGTTATAATTCCCGACTTTGCCGCAGGAAGTGTAACCTTAAAAATTGTTTGAATTTTTGTTGCCCCAAGCCCCAAAGAAGCTTGTTTAAGTTGAGGAGAAACCGCACGTATCGACGTTTCCGAAACATTAACAACCGTTGGAAGAACCATAATTGCCAAAACAATAATTGCAGAAATCAAATTCGCCCCTCCCGTAAATTGGTGGTCAGGTGAATTTTTAAAAATAGCAAGTTCCAAATCATACATCAACGGGTTAATAATTATAAGACCGATAATACCATAAACAATTGAAGGAATTCCCGCAAGAAGTTCAATAGCCGGTTTAACAACTTTAGCAACCTTTTTGTTTGCAATTTCAGAAATAAAAACCGCTGTCAAAACACCAATCGGAACACCAATCAAAACTGCCGCAGAAGTTCCGATAATCGAAGTCAATATAATATATGCAATACCAAAGCTCGGTTCTGCCGCCGTTGGCTTCCAAACAGAATTAAAAAGCATATCCGTAATACCAATCTCAAAAATTGCCGGCGTTCCCGAAATAATCATATATAAAGTAATTGCCCCAACCGCACAAACAGCAACCAATGCACAAACTTTAAAAATCCATTCCATAACTTTTTCAATTAAAGCCTTACTCCTTTTGTTCCCATCAATAGAAAAAGTTTTTTCTTTTTCAATTTCAGAATTGTCAACCAAGCTCCCCTCATTGCCTTTAAAAATATTAACAACATTTGAATTAAACATATACACACCTATCCTTTAAATCCAGAAATTGTAAACATCATCAAAATTTTAATTACTTTGCGGAAATCAATCCAACCATAGAAATAATTTTCTGACCTTCTTCGCTGTCAATAAATTTAAAATATTCTTTAACAGCTTCCGGCTGAGAATTAATATCGCCTCTTGTTGCCATAATAAACGGACGTGAAAGGAAATATTTATCCGCTTTAATGTTTTCTGCCGTTGCTTCAACACTTTCAAGCTTGAAAAGTTTAACCGACTCATCAATTACATCGAGAGAAACATATCCAACAGCTCCTGGTGTTGTTGAAACTTTTGCCATAACAGCCCCCGTAGAATCAATTTCCTGAACATATTCGCATTTATCTTCAATTCCAAGAATTTCTTCAAATGCCCCCCTTGTTCCTGAACCGGCTTCTCTTCCAATTACAACAATCTGGCTATCGTTTCCCCCAATGTCTTTCCAATTTTTTATTTTTCCGCAATAAATATCGATAAGCTGTTGTTTTGTAAGATTTTCAATTGTATTGCTTTTTTCTGTAATAACACCAATTCCGTCAATTGCAACAACGTTTTCAATAAGTCCCTTCGCCTTTTCTTCTTCTTTAAGATTTCTTGAAGAATTTCCAATGTCAACAATTCCATTTGCAACCGCTTCAATTCCTGCCCCCGAGCCTGTAAATTGAGCTTCCGCAACAACCGAAGGATATTTTTCCATAAATGCCTCATTCATAGCCGTAGCAAGCTTTTCCATAGAAGTTGAACCATTCATTTTGACGCTCCCGCTCAAATCGCCCAAAATAACATTTTCGCTTGTTTTTTCCGTTGAAGTCAAATCTCCTCCGCAACCTGCAAAAACTCCTACAACAACCAATGCACTCAAAACCACTTTAATAATTTTTTTCATATTAGATTTCTCCTTTGCTCTTTTATTTTATGATAAAATTTTACTTAATTTTATTGTTTTTTTCCTACACAGTTTAGTTTATTTTTTGTAAAGAATATGTAAAATAGTTCTCGCTTAAAATAACCTCCATTTGCAAAAATATCATCTAAAATTTAAACAAAAAAGAACCAAAGTAAAAAACTTCGGCTCAAATTGTATAAAACTTAAATTAACAAAAATTTTTAAATTGCAAAAAAACAGGCTTAAAAAGGTGTAATCTGCCTTTTTAAGCCCATTCTTATAAAATAACTATATTAAAATTATTGTTTTCCAACAACATAAACTTTTAAAGTATTTGTTGTTCCTGCAATTCCAACAGGCGTTCCGCCAACAAGAACAACAACATCGCCGTCTTTCGTGTTTCCAAGTTTGAAAGCTTCGTCAAAAGCTGCTTCAAACAAATCAAAACCTGTTGTTGTAATTGTTTCAAGCATATTTGGATAACAACCCCAAATAAGGTTAAGCTGTCTTTTAACTTTCTCGTCCGGAGTAAATGCAAAAATAGGACATACCGGTCTGAATTTCGAAACTTGTTTAACTGTAAATCCGGATTTTGAAACAGCCAAAATGCAAGATGCGTTCAAATCTGCCGCAGTTGTGCAAGTTGCGTGACCAATAGCATCTGTAACGTTGCTTGCCGTAAAAGGTCTCTTTCTTGCAAATTCTTTTGCGTAATCTATAGAACTTTCAACTTTCGTAGCAATTTTAACCATAGTTTTAACAGCCTCAACAGGATAGTTTCCCTTTGCAGTTTCTCCCGAAAGCATAATTGCGTCTGTTCCGTCAAAAATTGCATTTGCAACGTCACTTGCTTCCGCTCTTGTTGGGCGAGGATTTGAAACCATTGATTCAAGCATTTGTGTTGCTGTAATAACAAGCTTGCCTTGTTCTTTACATTTTCTAATCATTTCTTTTTGAATTACAGGAACTTCTTCAAGAGGAATTTCAACACCCATGTCACCTCTTGCAACCATAATTCCGTCTGTAACTTCAAGAATTTCGTCAAGATTTTCAATACCCTCACGATTTTCAATTTTTGAAATAATCTGAATGTTCGAACCACCGTTTTCTTCAAGGAGTTTGCGAATTTCTTTAACGTCATCTGCCGAACGGATAAAAGAAGCCGCAATATAATCAAAACCAATTTTAATACCAAATTTTATATCTTCAATATCTTTTTCCGCAAGTGCAGGAAGACCCAAATGCACATCAGGAAGATTAACACCTTTTCTTGAGCCGAGAGAGCCCGAATTAATGATTTCGCAAATAACATCGTTACCTTTAATTTCAATAACTTTAAGCTCAATCAAACCATCATCGACAAGAACTGTTGAACCAACTTTCAAATCTTTTGTAATATTATCGTAAGTAACGGCAACTCTTGTTTCGTCACCCTCAATATCGTCTGTTGTAAGAATAAATTTGTTTCCTTTAACCAATTCAACAGGCTCTTTTTTCAAAAGCTTTGTTCTGATTTCAGGGCCTTTTGTGTCCAAAATCAAAGGAATCGGAAGGTCAAGTTCTTCTCTGATTTTTTTAATTCTTTCAATAGTTTCACCGTGTGATTCGTGACTGCCATGTGAAAAATTAATTCTTGCGGCATTCACTCCGGCTTGAAAAAGTTCTCTAATTTTTTCAACTGAGTTACTTGCAGGGCCTATTGTTGCAACAATCTTTGTCTTTCGCATAAATCATACTCCTTTTTATATAGCTAAAATTTTTGTTATTTCATAAAGTGTATTATCATAACTTCTTTCATAATCAAGTGCTTCGTTCAAGTCCAAATCGTTATATTTTCCGTCACGATAAACCATAACTCTGTTAAACCTTCCCTCAATAAGAGCCTTAACAGTATTATAACCCATCATTGAAGCACGCATTCTGTCAAGAGCTGTCGGAATACCGCCTCTTTGCAAATGTCCAAGTATTGTGGCACGAGTTTGAATTCCCGTAACCGCCTCAATATGTTTTGCAAGTTCTTGGCTTCCGCCAATTCCTTCCGCAACAATAATAAGATTGTGAGTTTTACCTTTACATCTGTTTTCAAGAATTTGTTTAACAACAGCATCATTATCGATATGTGGATTTTCTGGGACCAGAACTTCTTCCGCACCGCCTGTCATACCGCACCAAAGAGCAATAAAACCTGCGTTTCTTCCCATAACTTCAACAATACTGCATCTTTCGTGTGAACAAGAAGTATCTCTAATTTTGTTAATCGCTTCCATTCCCGTATTAACCGCAGTGTCAAAGCCAATGGTATAATCTGTGCAATCAAGGTCCAAATCAATTGTTCCCGGAATTCCCATAACATTAACTCCATATTTAATAAGTGCTTGAGCTCCGTGAAGAGAACCGTCTCCTCCAATTACAACCAAAGCGTCAAGACCAAGAACTTTATAAATTTGAGCAGCCTTTTTCTGACCTTCTTCGGTCATCATTTCCGGACATCTTGCAGTTAAAAGAGTTGTTCCGCCCCTATACATAATGTTGGAAACCGCCGAAGCGTCCATTTCCATAAAATCACCGTTTATAAGACCTTCAAAACCTCTTTTAATACCAATAACTTGAATATCGTTATGTATAGCCGTTCTAACAACCGCACGAATTGCGGCATTCATTCCCGGTGCATCACCACCGCTTGTCAGCACGCCTATTTTTTTAACATCACTCATAAAGTTACCTCCGTCCATAGATACAAATATTAATTGCAAAAGCAAATCGCTTTTGTCAAAATTTTTAAGTGTACGATATTTTGTTGTCAAATACCGTCCACAAAACCCCCATATAAATAGCTTTGTTAAATGCTTTGTAAGTTAAAACCTAAATCGGCAAACACTCTGTCCGCAAAAAAACGTTGTGCAAATGCCAATTTTAAAACACATTCACAAAATCCAATATACAGACAATCCCCGACAAAAAATTTTAACCACATAAATTGTACAATCAAATAGTGCCTTTCGTCAAGTTTTTTCATAATGTATTAAAAAAAATTATTTTGCACACCAAAAACATAAGAATATCGCTTTTTTCGTCATTATGCCCATAATTAAATAAATTTCAGTAACGTTTTTTTGTGTTTTTTTAAAGCCAAATAAACAAATCTTGCGTTTTTCCAAAAAATCCACCAAAAACAAAGCAATATTTCAAAAATATTATTCAAATTACCAAAAACATAAAACTTTCAAATTGTCCACAAGCCCAAATTTCAAAATATAAACATTCCAATTATTATTATATCAAAATATCAGCTTTTTATAACAACCGATTTTTCACCAAGTAAATTTTTAAGCTTGCTTATAAGAAAATCATCAACAAGCACATAATTTGATGAATTTAAAGTAAGTTTTTGTTTTTTTGCCTCGTCATATATAATAACGGGGCTTTTCCCTCTTTTTTCCCGCAAAATTTCAATAATTTGTTCGGGAACAACGTCGCTGTCTTTCGAAATCTTAAGCCATAAAGTTTGATTTTGATAAACAAGTTCATTATATGTTGTAATAGACTCACAAATAACCTTTGCCGGCTGGTCCTCAGAAATGCTCGCCCTTCCGTTTATCAAAATAACGTTATCCTCGGAAATTGCTTGCGAATATTTGCTGTAAGTATCCGGAAAAACAATAACTTCAATTGTTCCGTTTAAATCTTCAAGTGTAACAAAAGCCATAACTTTGTTATTTCTTGTATATTTAACCGAAATTCCGGAAATTATTCCTCCAACGCAAACTTTTTGAGAGTCAAAAAGCTTGCCTTTTCCATTTTCATCAAAATCAGCTGAAAAATCAAGACTTGTACAGGTCATATATTTTTCAAGAATATTTTTATACTCCGAAAGAGGGTGACCGCTTACATAAACACCCAAAACCTCTTTTTCAAGAGCAAGAAGTTGCTTCGAAGGATATTCCTCCAAATTTGGAAGTTCATCTTTATAAATTTCTTCTTCGCTTTGTTCCGCAATTTCAAAAAGATTAAGCTGCCCTTCCATTATTCTTTTTTTCGATTGCCCCAAACCGTTGTAAATTTGTTTGTAAATTGCCATATATTGAGACCTTTTCCCGCCAAGCGAATCAAAAACACCGGCTTTTATAAGACTTTCAATATTCCTTGTATTAAGCTCGCCGGAAAGTCTGTTTAAAAATTGAGATAAGCTTATATACGGCCCGTTTTTCTCCCGTTCGGAAACAAGTGCCTTTATGTTCCCCGTTCCAACATTTTTAATTGCAGAAAGACTAAATCTGATTTTTCCGTCTGAAACACTGAAATTATTAAAACTTTCGTTAAGGTCTGGCGGAAGAAGTTGAATATTCATTTTTCTGCAAGCTTCAATATATTCGGAAACTTTGTCCGGAAAAGCCATAACGCTTGTCATAAGTGCCGCCATAAATTCAACAGGATAATATGTTCTTAAATATGCCGTTTGATATGCAACAACCGCATATGCCGCTGCGTGTGACTTATTAAAAGCATATTTTGCAAAGTCCGTCATTTCATCAAATATCTTTTCAGCCGATTCCTTGTCAATTCCGTTTTTTATACAGCCGGGAACATCTTCGCCAAGACCGTATATAAAGTTTTTTCGTTCCAAAGCCATAACATCTGCTTTTTTCTTGCTCATTGCACGTCTGACAAGGTCGCTTCTTCCAAGGCTGTATCCCGCAAGCTCCCTAACAATTTGCATAACTTGTTCTTGATAAACAATACAACCGTATGTCGGCTTCAAAATTTTTTCAAGAGCAGGGTGCGTATAAGAAATTTGGTCTTTGTTCGTTTTTCCTTTAATATATTTCGGTATAAAATCCATTGGCCCCGGACGGTAAAGAGAAATTCCAGCAATAATATCTTCCAAACTTGTTGGCTGAAGTTCTTTCATAAATTGACGCATACCCGAACTTTCAAGCTGAAAAACACCGTCTGTCTTCCCGCTTGAAATAAGTTCAAAAACTTTCGGGTCGTTATAATCAATTTTTGTCATATCGATTTTAATGTTATTGTTTCTTTCCGCCTCAACCACAGCATTGTGAATAACCGTCAACGTTCGAAGCCCCAAAAAGTCCATTTTTAAAAGACCAAGTTCCTCAAGAGTTGTCATTGTATATTGAGTTGTAACAACTCCATCATTTGAATTAAGCGGAACATAATCAACAACCGGTCTGTCGCATATAACAACTCCTGCGGCGTGTGTTGATGCGTGTCTCGGAAGCCCTTCAAGCTTCATTGACATATCAAGCAAATATTTAACCCTCATATTATTGTTATATTCGTTCATAAGTTCCGGATTCATCTCAAGGGCCTTTTTTATTGTAATTTTAAGTTCCATAGGAATCATTTTTGCAATTTTGTCAACATCAGCATAAGGCATATCCAAAGCACGCCCAACATCACGAATAGCATTTCTCGCCGCCATCGTTCCAAAAGTTATAATTTGAGCAACGTGGTCCGCCCCATATTTTCTAACAACATAATCGATAACTTCCTGACGTCTTTCATAACAAAAGTCAATATCAATATCGGGCATACTAACTCTCTCGGGATTTAAAAATCTTTCAAAAATCAAATTATATTTAATCGGGTCAATATCTGTTATTCGCAAAGAATATGCAACAATGCTTCCGGCAGCCGAACCTCTTCCCGGACCAACCATAATTCCGTTATCTTTTGCATATTTTATAAAATCCCAAACAATCAAAAAATAATCGACAAATCCCATAGTTTTTATAGTATCAAGCTCATATTCCAAACGTTGATTTAACTCATCGGAAACTGTTTCATATCGTTGTTTAAGCCCGTCTATGCACAACTCCTTCAAATAATCAAAAGCTTCTTTGCCTTTCGGAACATCAAAAACAGGAAGTTTATATTTGTTAAATTCAAAAGAAACATTGCATCTTTCCGCAATTTTCTGCGTATTTTCAAGAGCCTCCGGAACATACGGAAAAAGAGAAAACATTTCTTCCGGAGATTTTAAATAAAATTCCGAACCCTCATATTTCATTCGATTTTCTTCGTTAACTTTTCTGTTTGTTTGAATGCAAATCAAAATATCGTGAGCTTCCGCATCTTCTCTGTTGATATAGTGCAAATCGTTTGTACAAACAAGAGGAATACCCGTTTCTTGGCTAATTCTGATTAAACCGTTATTAACCGTTTGCTGTTCCGAAATTCCATGATCCTGAAGTTCAAGATAAAAATTATCTTGTCCAAAAATCTCATTATAAGTTAAAGCCATTTCTTTTGCTTTTTCATAAGAAACATTTAAAATTGTTTTTGCAACCGGTCCCGCAAGGCAAGCACTCAAAGCAATAATCCCCTCGTGATATTCTCGCAAAAGGTCCAAATCTATTCGTGGCTTATAATAAAAACCTTCTGTAAATCCTTTCGAAACCATTTTAATAAGATTTTTATATCCATCGTTGTCTTTTGCAAGCAAAACAAGATGATAATAAAAATTATCTTTTGTATTTTCTTTGTCAAATCTCGATTTTGACGCAACATACACCTCACACCCCAAAATAGGTTTTATCCCCTGTGCAACCGCTTCTTTATAAAAATCAATTGCACCATACATAACACCGTGATCAGTAATTGCAATCGATTGCATACCAAGTTCTTTAACACGTGAAATAAGCTCTTTTATTTTCGAAGAGCCGTCCAAAAGACTGTATTCGGTATGAACGTGAAGATGCGTAAAAGAAATATTTTTCATAATAAAAATCCTTTGCTAATTTATATATTAATGTTCTGAAAAACTCAAAGCAAATTTTTTATAATAACTTCAAATAACATCGCTTACAATTTATAATACAAAAAAACACGAAAAAAATCAAGATAATAAAAAAATAACATCTCAAAAGAAATAGTGCCCCAAGCCTGTTTCATCAAATCAAACAGCATTCTTTCAAAAAAGTTTCGCAAAAATTATTTTTTTAAAAAAAGTTCTTGACATATTTGTTGTGTTATTGTAATATTGTATTAGAGAGTTAATACAATATTACAATAACACATAGGAGGTGACTATATGGCTTGGGAATTTTCAAAAGATAAACCTATTTATATGCAAATAATTGAAAATATCCAAATGAGCATTATTTCCGGCGAATTTAAACCCGGAGATAAGCTTTTGCCCGTCAGAGAAATGGCAGCAACCGCCGCCGTCAATCCAAACACTATGCAAAGAGCTTTGCAGGAACTTGAAAAAACGGGGCTTGTTTTTTCAAAAAGAACAAGTGGAAGATTTATTACGGAGGATAACAATATGGTTGAAGAGCTTAAAGAAAATTTTGCAAAACGTCAAATCATAGATTTCTATGAAAAAATGAAAAGCATTGGGCTTACAAAACAAGAAATTATAAACTACGTTGAAAAAACTTTTGGGGAGATGAAATAAAATGTCAGATTATATTCTTGAATGTAAAGGATTAATTAAAAATTACGGTTCAAAAAAAGCACTGAAAGGAATAGACTTAAATTTTGAGAAAGGTAAAATAATTGGGCTCTTAGGGCCAAATGGAAGCGGTAAAACAACATTCATAAAAACAGCAGTTGGGCTCTTAAAACAAACACAAGGAACAATTTGCATCAATGGAAAAAACATTGGAAAAGAAACAAAAGCCATTGTGTCATATCTTCCCGAAAAAACATATTTGGAAGACTCAATGAAAGTCATCGACACAATAAAATTTTTCAAAGCTTTCTATTCCGATTTTGATGAAAACAGAGCACTTGATATGCTCGCAAAACTAAAAATAAACGTTTCCGATAAATTAAAAACTATGTCAAAGGGAACAAAAGAAAAAGTTCAGCTTATTTTGGTTATGAGCCGAAATGCAAAAATTTATTTTCTTGATGAACCAATCGCAGGGGTCGACCCTGCCGCAAGAGATTATATAATCAACACAATCATAACAAATTATAACGAAGATTCAACTGTTGTCATATCAACACATTTAATAAGCGATATTGAAAACATTCTCGATGATGTTGTATTCATCAAAGAAGGCGAAATAATTTTCAACGAATCTGTTGACAAACTCAGAGAAAAAAACGGAAAAAGCATCGATTCGTTATTTAGGGAGGTATTCAAATGTTAGGCTCATTAATAAAACTTGAATTCAAATCAACATATAAAATATTTATGGTTCTATATTCATTACTTTTGCTTTTCAGTGTTATAAACTATGGTTTTTTAAATACCTCTTCAGGATTTGTCTATATATCAGAACAAAGCGGTAAGGATATAACCGAAATAGCTTTTTGTGTAACAATTCTCATATATATAATTTTATTGGTCACAACAGTAATTTTTACAATTTTTATAACAATCCAAAGATTTTACAAAAACATTCTCGGAAACACAGGATATTTAATGAACACCTTGCCCGTAAACCCTTGGCAAAACCTTTTTGCAAAACTTTTCGTTTCAACATTCTGGATTTTATGCGGTATGTTCGTAAGTTTTGTTTCGTTAATAATCTTCATTTCCGGTGATGTCAAATTTTCCGAAATTCTATCCGGATTTTTCGATCTTGTAAAATATATTTTTAGCAACTCCGACATAGCCATTTTCTGTTTTAAATTTTTAATAAGCACAATTTTGTCACAAGCCGCAAATGTTATGATTATATACACTTCAATAAGCATAGGACATTTGTTCAACAAGCACAGAAAACTTATGGCGTTTCTTTCATTCATATTAATTATAATTGTAATCAGTTTTATATCAAATTTAATTTTCTTAACCAACGACAATATGATAATAAATATGCTTACATACCTTGATAACAGTTATATTAATATTTCAATTCTCTCTAATCTTGCAATCATACTTGTAACATTCTTTGTAACAAATTATATTTTAAAAAATAAACTTAATTTGGAATAATTTTAAAGAGAAGTTTTTATAAATCAAAAAATAATTTAAACAATAAAAGGTGATGAAAGTTAAAGTCTTCATCACCTTTTAAATTGCAAAAATCTATCCTTCTCCCCTCTCCAATCAAAAATAAATGCAAAACAACACAAAAACACACAAGTTAATAAATTATAAACAAAATATAAAAAACACCTCTTGTCTATGATAAACTAAAATAAAAAGAGGTGTTTTCTATGGAGGAATTATTGATTTATATTGAAATGATAGAAGATGTAAGGCAACAACCAAAAGTACTTCATAAATTATTAGATATAGTGGTAATAGTGTTATTCGCAAAACTTGTAAATACTGATGATTGGGAAGAAATTACTGATTTTGCATATTATAACGAAGATTTTTTAAAACAATATTTTTGAAATAACTACACTCATTATACCCCTTTTATTTCAAAAAGCCTTTTTCACAAACATTATATTTTTTCTTCTCAACATCTATTTTTCCGTTTGTTTTTCTAATTCGAAAGTACTCATTAAATTATTGTCCATTATCTTGAACTAATATATTAAACAAAGCAGATACTACAACAGCTCGCAAAAGCTTTGTAATATCTGCTTATTTCTTAATTACGCTCTATCATATTCTCAATAAAAATCCCATACCCTCTCGTCGGGTCATTAACCAAAACGTGGGTCACCGCCCCAACTAACTTCCCGTTCTGAATAATCGGACTACCGCTCATACCTTGAACAATTCCGTTTGTTTTTTCCAAAAGCCGTTTATCGATAATTTTAACAAGCATACCTTTGGAATTATCTCGGTTATATCTATTGACGCTTTCAATATAAACATCAAATTTATCAATATTGTTTCCCTCAACATTGGCAAGTATATAAGCCCTCCCCTCAACAACTTCATTTTGAAATGCAACGGGCATCTCCTCGCCGTCAAAAAATCCAACATCACAAGTTCCGTATATTCCAACGTTGTTATTCGAAAAAATTTTTCCAACAACCTCGTCTTTTTGAATTTTTCCCAAAAGCTCACCCGGAGAACCTTTTTCGCCTTTGTTAATTGAAATAACTTCCGATTTCATAATGTCCCCCGATTTAACTTCCATAATCTTTTTTGTATCAACATCAACAATACCGTGCCCCAAAGCCGCAAATTTTCCCGTTTCCTTGTCAATATAGGTAATCGTTCCAATCCCTTGTGTGCTGTCTCTAACCCAAACGCCAATTTTATTTTTTCCGCTTTCCTTGTCGCAAACAGCTGAAACATCAGCAGAAAAGAACTCATCGTCTCTCCGACCCTCAAAATGAATAATTCCGTTTTCAGAATTTTCAATAACAGAAATAAGTTCTTCTTTGTCCAAAAGTTCGTGGCCGTCCGCTTTTGTCAAAATATCTCCGGCAAAAATTTTTCCGTCGCAAGGTATATATTCTTTTCCATCAAATGTTTCAACTTTACCAAGTCCCAAAACCATAATTCCGTCAGTATCAATTCTAACACCAACTGTTTTCCCGCAAGGAATAACTTTCAAATGTGGTAAAACAGAAACTTTAACATCTTTCATAGGAATACCCATAAATGAAAGACTCATATCCATGGTACATTCGCTGTCAGACCAAACATATAAAGGTTCTCCCAAATCAACCGAAACCGATTGCTCAAGTTCCTGATTATTAATGTTTACAACCGCTTTATCTTTTTTTGAAATTGTTGCGGCAACCGGAACATTAAAATCAAAACTGTTTTCTTTTCCGGCAATAATATGAATTTCATCAGGAAACAGAACAAAATCCAAAGTATATTTTCCAAAAACAAAAGAAACAGCCAAAATAAAAATAATTGCATAAAACTTTTTGGATTTAAAAAATCCACAAAAAAAACGCATAAAAGTCACTTCCCAAAATCAACTAACCAATTTAAAAAGCATTAAATCATAAATTGGTATAATAATAATTTTGCCTCCAAAAGTGACCGTTATACGTCAAAAAATTTGTAAATTAAAATTGATTGTCAAATGTCAAAATACACTCAATTTTATAAATTCAGATATTTTTTCTTTCACTTAATTCCTTTTAAATATCTGACTTCGTTTTCGTTCAAAACCCTATATTCGCCCTTTTTAAGGTCGCCAAGCTCAATTTTGCCAATCGCAACTCGTTTAAGCTTCAAAACCTTACAGCCAATTGCATCACACATTTTTCTAACTTGCCTGTTCCGCCCCTCGTGAATAACAATTTTAAGACTTGCAAACTTTCCTTTTCTTTTCAAAATATCAAGCTTTGCTTTTGACGTTTTTCGTCCGTCAATAACAATCCCGTTTTCAAATTTGAAAATATCATCTTTTGAGGGAACTCTGTCAACTTCTGCAATATAAACCTTTTCAACATTATGCTTAGGGTGAGTAAGTGTATATGTAAGCTTTCCGTCGTTCGTCATAATCAAAAGTCCGGAAGTATCATAATCAAGCCTGCCAACCGGATAAATTCTCTCTTCTGTATCAATAAAGTCAAGAACCGTTTTTCTGTTAAATTGGTCACTAACCGTTGTAACACAGCCTTCCGGTTTGTGAAATAAAATATAAACATTTTTTTGCTCTTTAATAATTTTCTTTCCGTCAAATTCAACTAAGTCTTTTTCATCATCGATTTTCGTTCCAAGTTCCAAAACAACTTTTCCGTTAACGGAAACTCTTCCGTCCAAAATAAATTCTTCCGCTTTTCTTCTCGATGCAATGCCTGCTTCCGCAATATATTTTTGAAGTCGTAAAATCATAAAAACCTCCAAATAAAATTTTCTCGCTCAAAATAATTTTCACAACATAAAATCATAATCGTACAACACTACTTTAATAAGTATATCACAAATAAAAAACTTTAACAGCTAATTTTTAACCAATAACTAAAGTTATTTTTTAAATCATAAACGAATATAATAATAGCACATAATTAATTTGCTCAATAATTACATTTTCACATAAATAAAAACGGAGGTCAACGCTTTATGATAAAAACAAAAAAATTGCTGATAATACTGTCGTTTGTAATATCGCTTTTTCAAATTTCACCAAACCCAATATTCGCAAAAAACAACTCTCCAAAAGTAACAGCAAAAGGTGCAATATTAATTGATTTTGAAACAGGACGTGTTATTTGGGAAAAAAATGCCTTATCTCCTTTACCAATGGCAAGCACAACAAAAATAATGACAGCAATAACAGCAATCGAAAACGGAAATCTTTCAGATATTGTAACTGTTTCAAAAAAAGCCTCTCTTGCCCCTCCCGTAAAAATGAAACTTGTAAAAAACGAGAAAATAACATTAAAAAATCTATTATATTCGTTAATGCTCCAATCTTCAAATGATGCTGCAATCGCAATCGCCGAACATATAGGAACAAGTGTGGAGAATTTTTGCAAAATTATGACAGAAAAAGCAAAAACACTCGGAGCAAAAGACACACTCTTTGTAACACCAAACGGCCTCGACTCCGGAAATCACCACTCAACTCCATATGATATGGCATTAATAACACGCTATGCACTAAAAAACGAAACGTTCAGAGAAATAATAACAACAAAAAACGTTTCGTTCAAAAGCAACAAACAAAGTTATAATATAACAAATAAAAATCGGCTTCTTTCAGAATTTGCTGGAGCAAACGGCGTAAAAACAGGGTTCACAGGCAAAGCCGGTCATTGTTTTGTCGGCTCGGCAAAACAAAATAACCTCTGGTTAATAAGTGTGGTTCTCGCAAGTGGCTGGGGAAATAAAGGAAAAGAGCAAAAATGGATTGATACAAAGGAAATACTAAATTACGGATTTGCAAATTATGAATATCAAACACCAATATTGCAAGGAACTGCCTTATCCGTTGCAAAGGTTCAAAAAGGTGTCGAAAAATCCGTAACTTTAACAGCAAAAAACAATTTTAAAGTTTGCATAAAAAAAGACGGAAGCGAAAAAATAAAAATAATAAAAAAAATAAAAAATAAACCCGTTGCTCCAATAAAAGAAAATGAACCTCTCGGAACAGCCGAAATATACATAAATGACAAACTTCAGGGAACTGTAACTTTAACAGCAAAAAAATCCGTTGAACGAAAAAACTTTTTTGAATATTTTAAACAAATAATAAAATTTTGGTCAACAAAAAATATTTTTCAACAAGAAAACATAAATCTGTAATTTCAACAAAAACAACCCCACAACTTAAACAATTATGGGGTTGTTTTAATATTAAAAAATTAAAGTTGCTTTTTCAAAAACTCAATATATTCGCTTTCGGAAATAGGCTTTGAATAATAATACCCTTGTAAATAGTTAACACCTTTTTCGCTAAGAATATCCGCTTGTTCTTTTGTTTCAATACCTTCCGCAACAATGTCCAAACCAAGTTTCGAAATCATTTCAATGCCACAGTTTAAAACAACCATCGCATTTTCTCCGCCCTCTTGAAAACAAGGCCAAATAAGGCTTTTATCAAGTTTAATCAAATCAAAATTAAGTTCGCAAATTTGGGATAAATTCGAATAGCCCGTTCCAAAATCGTCCATAGAAAAATGACAACCTTTTTCTTTAAGTTTTCCCATATTTCTAATTAAAATCTCGCCCGAGCCTGATGAAGCCGTTTCCGTAATCTCCAAATTAATAAAATTAGGCTCAATCCCGTAATTTTTCATAATATTATAAAAATTTTCAGGAAGAGTTAAATCCATTCCTTGAATTCTCGATATATTAACTTCAATATATTTGACCCCAAATTTCCAAAGCTCCTTTTCCTTAATAAATTTGCAGACTTTTTCAAAAACAATAGTACCAAAATTCCTAATTAAACCCCTTTCTTCCATAATCGGAATAAAAATCTCCGGCGAAACAAATCCCAAAGTTTTTTCGTCTTTAAGCCTAACAAGTGCCTCTGCCGAAGTAAATTTGTTTTCCCTAACAGAAAAAATTGGCTGATAGTGCATTTCAAAACCATCGTTTGCCAAAGCTTTTCCAACAAGCTTTTCAACAGACTCAAAATATTCTTTTTTTCTAATAATTTTCTCGTCAATCCAAACAATTGTGCTGTTAAAATTTTTGGCATAAAATCCGCTTTTCATATAGTCTGACCACGATAAAATTTCTTCAATATTTTCCGCATATTTCGGGCATTCAAGTATATAATAAGTATACTTAAATTCAAAACAACCGTCTTGCTCCCCACAATACGAAAATTTATATTCGTTAATCTCCGAAACAACTTTTTCAAGTTGCTCAAAAGAATAAATAACAAAGCTCAAAATATTGCTCCTCAAGCGATAAACTTCCGAATTTGAAAATGTGTCAAACTTTTGAGCAGCATTTCTCATAATTTTAATAACTGCAGAATATCCAAAAACTCTTTGAATTTGTTCAACATCATTAAAAACAAAATTCACAATATAAAAACTTTTTCCGTTTCTGATTTTTTCTTCAACAGCAGTTTTAAAAGCCCACGAATTTAAAGTATTTATGTCCATATCCATATATTCTGTCGGATTTTCAAACGCAAGATAAATAAACAATACCATAACAGCAATCCCACCCGAAGAAATAAGCATTGTCGGGTTAAAATATTGGAACATAGCACATATAAGCCAAATTAAAATACCAATAACAATATAAATTTTAGCTTCTTTTTTAAATCCGTCTTTATTTATTATAAGGGTCAAAACGGTTAAAATAATATAAATTGAAACCGACAAATAAACAGTGTCCGCAACAATTCCGTAAGCATATCTTCCGTCCGGCGAAACAAAATATTTAAGTTCGCCAAACGTAACAATTATCAAAGAAACAGCAAGCGGAACAACTTTCAGCAAATCCATAACTTTGCTTTTTTTGGCTTTCGTTCTTTCATCAACATAAATATAAAGCGTAAAAATTAAAATATCCAAAGATGCAATAAAAAATTGATGACAAACTTTGTTAAGCCATGGTGATACGCTGTCCATATTGAAAATAGTCAAAACCGTAGCAATGTCAAAACACAAATGCACAGCTGATATACATAAAAAAATAAAAAATATTTTATTTGATTCAATCGGAATATTTCTAACTTTTCTATAATTAAAAATAACTATAAAAATTAATATCAAAGATAAAATATGAACACTTAAATTCATAATTTTCCCCTCCGGCAAAAACAATATTAAGAGAATAAATTTTAAAACAATTTTTAATCTCAATCAAATTGTTTAAACGAAATCTAAAATCAAATTGAAAACAAAAAACTCATAGCGTTTTTTCTCACACAGATATTTTCATTTTCTCTCCAATTGTTTCTCTTACTCTAAAAAATATTTATTCCCTTATTTCATATTAAGACAAAAGCAAACAAAAAGTCAACAATATTTCAAAAAATTTGCAAAACACAACAAATGCCCCAATAAAACCAATCATTGTTCAAAAATTTTGCCAAAAACACCCCAATTTTAAAATACTTCTATTTTAAGCAACAAATAATTTAACGCACAAAGCGTCAAGCCATTTGCCAAATCAAAAAAAATTCTATTTTTCAATAAAATCGTACATATTGTTTCCAAGAATTGCAACAGCTTTATCCTCCGGCATAGGTTTCCCCATATAAAACCCCTGCGCAATGTTACAACCCTTGTTGTTAAGCCATTGAAGCTGTTCCTCTTCTTCAATTCCCTCCGCAACAATATCCAAATCAATATCGTGTGCAAGATTAATTATAAGCGAAAGAATTTCTTGATTTGCCGTTTTATCCAAAATCATATCAACAAATGATTTATCGATTTTTAAAACGTTCAACGGAATTTTTTTCAAATAAGAAAGAGAAGAATAACCCGTTCCAAAATCATCAAGCGAAAAATTTATTCCATACTCGTTCAAAACATTTATTTTATTAACAGCATCATCAATAGATTTAATAAGAACCGATTCTGTTATTTCAAGCTTTATGTTTTTAGGATTTATATTTTTCGCCTTAATTGTTTTCAAAACAAAATCAACAAAATCATCACACATCATTTGAACAACCGAAACATTAACAGAAACACATAAATCATTAAATCCTTTTTCTGTAAGTTCATTAATAAAATCGCACGCTCTTTCAAATGCAAATTTTCCAATCGGTATAATAAGTTGGTTTTTTTCGGCTTGCGGAATAAATTTATCCGGCTGAACAAACCCATATTTTGGGCTAAGCCATCGTATAAGAGCCTCAAACCCGTAAAGTTTCCCCGTTTGAATATTATACTGCGGTTGATAGTATAAAACAAATTCTTCGTTTTCAATTGCACTTTTAAGCTCGTTTTCAAGAGTAATAATTTCATACAATTCGTTTTTCATAGAATTGCTGAAATATTTAATATTGTCTTTCCCCTCTTCTTTCGCAGCCTGCAAAGCAATATCGGCACATTTGAAAAGTTCCGAATAAACCGTTGCATCGTCCGGATAAACACTAACACCCATACTTGCGGAAATATTAATTTTAACATTGTTAACATAATAATCTTGCTTAACAATATTTAAAATTTTAGCTATATATTCGTTAATTTCCGAATCTTTTTCTATGTATTCGTAAAATATAACAAGCTCGTCTCCGCCTCTTTTGCAAACTTTAACTTTCGGGTTTGCAATATCGGAAATTTTGTTGCACAAATCAATTATGAACGAATCTCCAACACTATGCCCAAACATATCGTTGATATATTTAAAATCGTCAATATCAATGTAAATTAAAGCCATTTTTGCATCAATTGTGCTCGTTGCAACAACACTGTTAAAATATTCTTCAAGGTAAACAAGATTGTTAAGGCCGGTAAGCTGGTCAAAATAAGCAAGCTTCTGAATTCTTTTTTCATAATCTTTCAAATTCGAAATATTTGTTCCAATAAATTCAACCTCTTGCTTTTCCTCATCATAAACATCGGCATTCCATAAAATGTAAATCCATTTCCCGTTTTCGTTTATAATCGGCATATCAAGCTGCTCTCCAAGCCTTTTCTTATTAACAATATTTGCAAAATATGTATCAAAAGCTGAAAAATACCCCTCCGGAATAATTCTGTAAACAGATTTGTTTCTAAGCTCAGAGCCTCCGCCCATAATTTTTGAAAAATTTTCGTTATATTCAAGAATTCCGCCTTTTAAATTAAGTTTAAGTGTTATAATATTTGAAATGCTCATAACAAAAGCACTCTTTTTCCTCTCGTTTTTAAGCTTCCTGCTCAAAACAACGGAATAAATTATCATAAACGCCGAAACCAAAGCAATCCCCAAAGTAACCGCAATAATAACCCAATTTAAAGCATAGCTTTCTTTATATAAAATATTTTCGGGAATAAACGAAACCAAAATCCAATCGTTGTTTTCAAAAGGTTCAAAAAAAGCATATATGTTTTCGCCGTTATGTTCAAATTTTTCAATTTCCCAAAACGCCCCGCCGGAAGCTTCTTCTTGCATATTTTTAATAAGCTCGCTTTGCGAATTTTCAAAAGAAATAGCACCGTTTTTTTCTCCGTTTTCATAAATTTCAGGAAAATTTGTTGCAACAACAGATTGATTTCTCGTTGCAATAACCATTTTTGCCTCGTCCAAATCAACATCATCGATAATCTTTTCAAGTTCGGAAATGTCATAAAACGCAACAAAAACGTTTTCAACATTTTCATCGTCATTACGAATCGGTGATGCAACAGGAATAACGTTTTTTTGCCCCTCAAAATTATAAATAGGTTCTCCAATATCTGTTTTTCCAAAACAGGCGTTTTTAAAAAAATCATAATCTTGCATATAAACCGTTTTCCCGTCATTGGAAACACATTTTCCGTCAAGCCCTCCAATAAAAACTCTTTCACATTTAAGATTTTCTCTTATTTCACCCGAAAAAGTTTCAAAATCATTATAGTCGTTAAAATAAATATCCGAAACAAATTTAACTTCGTTTATCTTTTTGTCAATATCCGCTTCAAGCGAATTTATAGTTAATTCAAGTTTATCCGAAACATACAAATTTGTAATGTCAATAATTTTAGAATGAACGTATTTATAATATATGAAATAAAACGCAACAACCAAAACAATAATCAAAACAAACTTAAAACACCTTTTGTTCTTAACAACCAATTCCATACCTCCATAACGCCCATTTATAAACATTAAGAAAAAAATATTTACATACAAATTATTTTTAACAAAAAATAAAAAAAGTGTCACTTGTATTTTAACAAAAAATTATATATTTTACAAGTGTTTAACATAACTTTTTTTATTTTTTCTCCAAAAATTTAATTTCACCTTCAAACTAAATATATAAAAGTGACAACATCTTTATTACAAAAACGCCATCTCTCCTAAACTTCTCCCGCAAATTGATAAAATCTCTTTTAAACTTTGTTCTTGACAATTTACAAATATAATTATACCATTAAATAAGAGAATTATTATAACTTATAAAATTGAGAAATGCTGTTCAATAAATTCGTTTTATTAAGAAAAAATATTAGGAGGTTTTTTTAATGTTCGGTAGTTTAAGAAGTATATATTGGTTCGTCAGCTTCATAGTTTCAATAGGTTTCAGCTCGTTCCAATTATTAAAAGCAAAAATATTGGAAAAACAAGGCAAATTCGAAGAGCTTGATAAATATGCTTTCGAAGTAACAACAAAATGGGCAAAAAAAAGAATGAAAGCAAGCGGAGCAAACATAGTTGTCCATAATCAAGAAAAAATTCCAAAAGACGGTCCCGTCCTTTTTATGAGCAATCATCAAGGAAATTTTGACATAGCAATTTTTATGGCATCAATCGAAAAAAACACAGGGTTTGTTGCAAAAATCGAAATGAAAAAAGCATTAATCGTTCGTTCTTGGATGAAATATATCCATTGTGTATTTATGGACAGAAGCGATATAAAACAATCGTTAAAAATAATTCTTGAAGGAATAGAAGTTCTCAAAAACGGGCATTCTTTAGTTGTATATCCCGAAGGAACAAGAAGTCAATGTGATGAAATGCACCAATTTAAGCATGGAAGTTTCAAACTTGCAACAAAATCAAAAGTTCCAATCGTTCCCGTAACGTTGGACGGCTCATACAAACTAATGGAACAGCATGGAGGAACAATAACTCCCGCAAGAGTTGATGTATATGTCCATGACCCAATCCCAACCGCAAATTTAACAAAAGAAGAAATAAACGAACTTCCACAAAGAGTAATGGATATAATTGCAACAAAACTTCCACAAAACAACAAACATTAACAACTTAAAATCGCATATCAATAAAAACTCTCCTTTATAAAAGGTGAGTTTTTTGTAAATGTAAAACTTTATTAAAATTTAAAATATAACAGGAGGCAAAAAATATGAATTTAGAATGGGATTTAACTCCTATATACAAAAACATAAATTGCAACGAATTTATATCTGACAAAAAAAATTATTCAGCAAAAATAAATGAATTAAACCAATGGAGTGAAGAAAATTTCACTTCACAAGAAAACATAACAGAAAAATTAGAACACTATGTAACAGAAAAAAACAACTTAACAAAATATTCAAAATTATCACTTTATCTAAACTTGCTTTCAAGCACAGATACGTCAAACGAAAAAATATTGAAAGAAATCGATGAAATTGAAGAAATCGAGCTTGGCATAACAATTCACGAAGTAAATTTAATTCAATATTTAAAAAAAATCGATAACTTGCAAAAAATAATAAATTCTTCCGAAATTTTAAAACAATATGAATATTATCTAAACGAAGAAAAAAAACAAAGTCTCCATACTCTTTCGCCGGCTGAAGAAAATGTCATAACAAAAATGAAAAAAAACGGTTCAAAACTTTTTGAAAAACAATGGGAACAGCTTTCGTCAAATCTCCTTGTCGACATAAAAATAAACGACAAATCCGAACAACTCCCGCTTTCGGTAATAAGAAACCTCGCTTATGATGAAACCCCCGAATTGCGAAAAAAAGCCTATGAAAGCGAACTTTCAGCCTATGAAAAAATAAACACATCTGTCGCCTTTTCGCTAAACGGAATAAAAGGAGAAGTTATAACAATTTCAAAAATGCGTGGTTATTCCTCACCGTTGGAAATGACTTTGGAAAATTCGGGAATAAACAAAGAAATTCTAAACACAATGTTTTCGGCAATAAAAGAAGCTCTTCCGGAAATCCGAAAATATTTCACAAAAAAAGCACAAATATTAGGTCATAAAAACGGTTTGCCGTTCTATGATTTGTTCGCTCCAATAGCCAAAAAAGATATGAAATTCACATACGACGAAGCAAAAGATTTTGTAATAAAAAATTTCACAAACTTCAGCGAAAAACTCGGCAATTTTGCAAAAAACGCTTTTGAAAAAAATTGGATAGATGTTATTCCGAAAAAAGGAAAAGTCGGCGGAGCTTTTTGTGAGGGAATTCACTCAATAAAAGAAAGCCGAATTTTAACAAACTTCACAGGCTCTTTCAACGATGTCATAACTTTAGCACATGAATTGGGCCACGCCTACCACGACTCTTGCCTATACAATGAAAACGAATTAAATTCTGACTATCCAATGCCAATAGCCGAAACTGCCTCAACTTTTTGTGAAACAATAATATTAAATTCGGCTCTAAAAACCGCCTCAAACTCCGAAAAATTAATAATTTTGGAAAACGATTTATCCGGTGCAACGCAAGTAATCGTTGATATATACAGCCGATTTCTTTTCGAAGACGAATTATTTAAACAGCGTGAAAAAGGCTTTGTTTCCGTAAATGAATTAAACGAAATAATGCTTGCAAGCCAAAAAGAAGCCTATGGCGAAGGATTAAATGAAAATTATCTCCATAAATATATGTGGGTTTGCAAACCCCATTATTACGATGCCGATTTCAATTATTACAACTTCCCCTATGCTTTCGGGCTTCTCCTTGCAAAAGGTTTATATGCCCAATATTTAAAAACAGGAACCGAATTTGTATCACTATATGATAAAATGCTCTCAATAACCGGAAAAAATACAATTTCCGATTGTGCTAAGCTTTGTAAAATAGATTTATGTGATATAAATTTTTGGAAAATGAGTTTGTCAATGATAAAAGAAGAAATCAAAAATTTTACAAGCATAGAATTATAAAAAAATCATAATTTTCAGTATTTAATTAAAATACCCCCTCTCATCACGTCAAAACCTACGATAAGAGGGGGCAACTATTAAAGTTGTATAAATTCTTTTTCTTTAAAATTATCTTCCATTGTACATCTAACAGCCACACCGTTTTTCAAAACAAAAATCCTAAGCATTTCATCTCCAATTCCATTGGCTTTCCAATCTCTTAAAAATTGTCTTGACGGGTGTGTATAAATTTCAGTTTTAAGTTTGTCATCAAAAACTTCTTCCAAAACTCCTGTAACACGAACTTGAACTCCGTTTCCAAAGAAACTCATTTCAGCTTTCGGATTTTCTGAAATTTGTGCATAAACATCTTTGCTTGATGCCGTATGAAAAATAATTCCGTTCTCGTCCGCACGAAACAAAAGCATACCTCTAACCCTCGGCTGATCTTTTTCAACGGTTGCAAGATAAAATACAGGATTTTGGTTAAGCAACTCAAAAACTTCCTCTTTAGTCATAAAAAAATCTCCTTTCAACTTTATTTGTAATATTTTTTATCCTTACAACCATTATACAATCAAAAAATTTTTTTTAATATCAAATTCCAACAATATTGTTTCAAAATTCAATCAAAATACATATCTTGATACATAGATGGCGTAACTCCAACACATTTTATAAAGCAAGAAGAAAAATGCGACGAACTGTTAAAACCGCACATCATTGCAACATCTGAAACAGAAACATTTTTTCTTTTCAAAAACACTTTTGAACGCTCAATCCTAACAGAAATTAAATATTCAAAAGGAGTTTTTCCCGTTTCAATTTTAAACTTTCTGTTAAAATTTGAAACCGACATATGCCCAAGCTTTGCCAAATCGGAAACATTAATTTTTTCTGAAAAATGTTTTTCAATAAATTGTTGTGCTCTTGCAATAGAATAATCGGAAGAAACACCTCTCATATCGATTAAATCGCCCAAAACACTTCGTATAACCCAATGAACAATAATTGTCGCCTGACAATCAAGCGTAATCTCCGAATTTGCAACATTTTTGCTATACTCAAAAGCAAATGTGTTCAAAGCTTTCAAAATATCTTTGCAAATTTCAAATTTCTTACATTCAAATTTCGGAATTTTATCGACATATAACAAATATTGGCTTTCAAAAAAATTTTTATCAATCAATAAACAGTAATAATCGATGTTATCACAATCGTTATGAGGAACATCTGGAGAATAAACAACTCCACCATAGTATTTTTCTTCTTTTTGCTGTTTCAAAAAATAAATACAAACCATATAAGAAGGGTGAGAATGTCCTTCTTTTTTTGCATATCCACAACCTTCGGAAAACGGAACAAAAATCCCCAATTTTTTTGAACATAACAATCAACATATTTAAGATGCTCTTCAACAATTCCGCCACCAACCAATTTTTTTTATAATTTCAAAATCTCTCATAAATTCCCCCCAAATTAAAAACACTAAATATGATTCACATATTTGTAAATCAATATTTAGTGTTAAAAAACTTTGTAAAAATTATCTGTTCATTTCGCTTTCGTTTCCGCTACTTTTGTGTGATGCAATAATACTTTCAATTTCTTCAAGACTGCTCGCCGGCATATCTCCGTAAATTGTGTTTTTAACAGCACTCATAGCATTACCAAATTCAAGAGCTTTCTGAACATCATTATAATTTAAAATTCCAAACAAAGCCCCCGCAACATATGCGTCACCGCTACCAATTCTGTCAACAACTTCAATGTTTTCATATTGAGGCTCTTCATAAAATTTCCCGTCAAAATAAATAATTGAACCAAAATTATGACGAGTTGGGCTAACAACACCCCTTCTTGTTGTCAAAACAATTTTACAATTATATTCTTCCGTATAACTTTTCATAATTTCTTGAAGAGTTCCCTCTTTTTGCATCATTCTTCTTGAAGTCTCCTCGGAAATAAACAAAATATCAATATACGGTAAAATGCTTTTAATTGTTTCTCTTGCTTCTTCTTCGCTCCAAAGGCTTGCACGATAGTTAACATCAAAAGAAATTGCCGCACCTTTGGCTTTAAAATTTTTAATAAGTTCAATAGCTGTTTTTCTTAAATTTTTATTAAGTGCAAGAGTAATTCCGCTAACGTGAAAAAGCCTTGTTTTATCATAAATTTCAGGATTAATCTCAGTCAATTCCAAAGTTGTCATAGAAGAGTGAGCTCTGTCATAAACAACAGAAGATTTTCTCGGATAAGCACCGCTTTCATAATAATAAATTCCAAGTCTCTTTTCATCACTTTCGTCATAAACAACATAATCGTCACTAACGTTTCCATATCTTATTTTATATTTAATAAAACGTCCAATTTTATTATCCGGAAGTTTCGTTATAATTGCAGTTCGAATTCCAAGAAACGCAGCCCCCGATGCAACGTTAAGTTCCGAACCTCCCGCATTCTTTTCAAAAACTTGCCCCTGAGAAATTTTTTCTTTATCCGGTGGAGATAATCTAAGCATAACTTCGCCAAAACTAATCAAATCAAATTTCTTGTTGTCTTGAATAAAATCCATAATAAAACTCACCTTTCTTAATTTTCTCTCATTTTTTTAATTTATAAAATGACGACTCAAAAATTTTGAACACGCCAAATTAAAACATAACAAACCATTTTCAAAAATTATCGTTTATAAAAATAATTATTGAGGAAATCCAACTTTCTTTTTAACTTTTCTAAGAGTTTTGTTTGCAAAATAAGAAGCCTTTTCCGCACCCTCTTTAATAACCGAATCTATATAAGCTTTGTCGGCAGAAAGTTCTTTATATTTTTCCTGAATAGGTTTAATTTCCTCAATAACAGCTTCGGCAACAGCTTCTTTAAAAGCACCATAACCAACGCCTTTAAACTCTTTTTCCGCCTCTTGAGCTGTTTTTCCGGAAACAGCCCCATAAATATTCAAAAGATTGCTGATTCCCGGCTTATCCTCACCAAGTCTAACTTCGTTGTCCGAATCCGTAACGCTCTTTTTAATTTTGTTTCTAATCAAATTCAAATCGTCTAAAAGATAAATAACATTGTTTTCGTTGTCACTTTCAGACTTTGACATTTTTTTTTCAGGATTTTGAAGCCCCATAATTCTTGCACCAACCTTAGGAATATAAGCTTCCGGAACTTTAAACACATCACCGTAAATATTGTTAAATCTCTCGGCAATATCTCTGCAAATTTCAAGATGTTGCCTTTGGTCTTCACCAACAGGCACAACGTCTGTTTGATAAAGCAAAATATCCGCCGCCATTAAAACAGGATAAGTAAAAAGCCCCGAATTTATGTTTTCGGAATGTTTTGAAGATTTTTCTTTAAATTGTGTCATTCTGTTAAGTTCGCCCATATAAGTAAAACAATTCAAAATCCAAGAAAGCTCTGCATGAGCCGAAACGTCCGACTGATAATAAATAACATTTTTTTCCGGTTCAAGTCCAATCGCAATAAAAAGAGTAAGCAAATCTCTCGATTTTTTTCTCAAAACTGCGGGGTCTTGTCTAACAGTAATTGCGTGCATATTTGCAATGCTAAAAATACAATCAAAATCATCTTTAAGATTTTTCCAATTTTTCAAAGCACCAATATAGTTTCCCAAAGATGGATACCCCGAAGGTTGCATCGCACTGTAAATAATTTTCTTTTGCTCTGTCATAAAATTTTCACTCCTCAATTTTCCAAGCTGTAGTATAAGCAAAGTTTTGCGTTTTCAGCCGTTCTTTGTCAAATCTAAAAACCTAACACACTCATTTTTTTGCATCAAATTTTCAAGTTATTTCTTTATAGTTTTATCATCATTAACTTTGTCAACATTTTTTTCGAGCTTTCGAATAACATCTTTGTCTCTTTCTTTTTCAAAAACATTATCTTTTCCGCTAACAATAACAAAATCATTGTCAACAAGTACGTTTTTGTTAAAAATTTCTGAAAAAGAGCCAAGCTCCAAATAAGAATATTCGTTAATAATTTTAAACGCTTCCGGAAGTTTAACAAGTTCTTCCTTATCACCGTTTTTTGTAACAATAACATCGTCTTTGTTCAAAGCAAAAACCGCATTAATGCCATTATACGAAACCGTAAGTTTTTTATCTTCTCCGCTCCAGTTTGCTTCTCCTCCAAAAACAGACAAAATTGCCTTAACAGGGATAAAAACTTTGCCTTGTTCAAAAATAGGAACAATTTTTAAATTGCTTTCATCGATTTTAACGTTTTTAGAATTAAAAAACACCGATGGATTTTCTTTTTCAAAAATAAAAACATTTCTAATTTTAAATTTTTCAATAATCTCATCAATAAGAGTTTTTTCTTCTTCCGCATCAAAAGTATATTCCTTATTGCTTATAATAATAACGTCTCTGTCAAAAAAAACATTTTTATCAAAAGCCTGTGCAACAATTTTTGCCGGAACATATGCGACATTATCGATTATTTTAACACTTTTGTCAATTAACTCTTCTTTTTCATCGATATTATCAACAATTCTTATTTTGTCTCCGCCTTCTTTCAATATAACAGCTTTGTTGTTATATCTCAAAGTAATTTCACGCAAATCATTGTCCCACGATACGTCTCCTTTAAAAACGGAAGAAAACAATTTTGCCGGAATATATGCGGTTTCATCAACTATTTTCGGAACAATCAATTCGTTTTTTTCATCAATCGAAAACAATTTATCATTCATAAGAACCGATGAGCTTCCAACTTTAAAAGCTGCCGAATTTTGCATTTTGTCAAATTGCGGAACATCAACTTCAACAGTCTGAACTTGTGAAATCGCCTCATCATTACTGCCCTCAATTTGAATAAAAAGAACAATACATAAAACTATAAAATAAGCAATTATAATATTTACAACAAGCTTATTCTTCATAGAATAAACCTCCTAATCAAGTTTATAACCTAAAATATTTGTATTCAAAAAAAATAACTCGCTTGAAACATAATTTTTCCGAAACCGACAAAACAGCTTCGGAAAAATCAAATTTATTTCAAATAAGGTGTTGGGTCTGTCGGAATACCATTAACACGAACTTCAAAATGTAAATGAACTCCTGTTGAATATCCCGTTGTTCCCGCCTTTGCAATAACTTGTCCTCTCTTAACTTCATCGCCAACATTAACGCAAAGACTTGAATTGTGTCCATATAACGTACTCGTACCGTCGCCATGGTCAATAATAACTGTGTTGCCATATCCGCCCCTTGTTCCGGAATAAATAACAGTTCCGCTTGCCGCAGCAACAATGTCCGTATTCATAGTCGCTTTAAGGTCAAGCCCCGAATGTAGTTCGCTCGTTCCGCTAATCGGGCTGGATCTGTATCCATATGTATCGTTCGGTGCATATCCGCTATATGCCGGAACAGGATATTGCATCTTTCCGTTATTTGTTTGAGTATATGTCTTCGAAGAACTGCTGTTTTGGCTTGAAGAGCTGTTATTGTTTGATTTGCTCGAAGAGCTGTTTGCTTTCGATGAATTTGCTGCCTTTTGAGCTGCCGCTTTTTCTGCCGCTGCCTTTCTTGCCGCCTCTTTTCTTGCCGCCGCAAGCCTTTGTTGTTCTCTCTTAATAAGGTTTTCAATATCTTTGTCCGCATCTTTCAAATCTTGAAGCTTTTGAAGATATTTCTTTTCGTCAGACGACAATTTTTTAACCATTTCTTGCTTTTCTTCAATTCGTTTGTCAAGAACTTTCTTTTTTTCTTCCTGCTCTTTTGAAAGCCTTTCAATATCTTGCTTTTCCTGCTTTATATTAGCAATGGCATCTTGAATTGTTTTTTCGGTTGCCTCATATTCTTCAATAATTTTTTGGTCAAATTCAACAATTCGTTCAATGTACTCAAGCCTTTTCAAAAAGTCCGAAAAATCTTGCGATTCAAGAACAATTTCCAAATATCCCGCCGTTCCGCTTTCATACATAACACGAACACGCTGTTTCAAGGTTTCAAATTGATTTTCCTTGCTTGCGGTTGCATTTTTCAAATCTTGTTCGTTTTTTTCAAGGCTCTTTTTTGTCTGTTCAAGCTTTTCGGTAAGAGCGTTAAGTTCATTCAAAACAACGTTAAGCTCCGAATCGAGTTTTTCAACTTCTTTAAGAACATCGCTTTTTTCTTTTTGAGTTCCATCAAGGGAACTTTGCGTTTTTTCACTTTGGCTTTTAATTTCCTGCTGTTCTTTTTTAAGCTGAGAAACGCTCTTGTCCGCATAAACCGACATACTAAAAGAAACGCCGATTGCCAAAAAAACAGCAAAAAATGCCTTTTTGGAAATAGTCTTTTTCAAAATTTCAAATCCTTTCCGCCCTCAAACATTTTTTTACAAAACGCAAATTTCAAAGGCAAATTATATAAAGTACAACAATTTTAAACATTCAAATGTCTTCTGACAGAAGTAATGCTTCCCAAAGCTCCAATTCCCGCTCCAAGAATTAAAGAAATAGGAATAATAACTGAAAAAATTTCCGAACTCGGGCTAAGTTCAAACAATTTTTGCAAAATAGAAAATTTATCATACATCAAATTAACAATTTTATCATATGAAAGCCAACTGACAATACAAGGTATAATCGCCCCCGTAATGCCAATAAGAATTCCCTCAACAACAAAAGGCCCTCTAATAAACTTGTCAGTAGCCCCAACATATTTCATAATGTTAATTTCATTTCTTCTAACAAAAACCGTAAGTTTTATAGTGTTAACAATAATACCCGTTGCAACAACAGCCATAATAATTATAAGCATAAAACTCATAGCCCTAACGGTGTTTTTAATTGCAGCAAACGAATCTGCCATAGACTGCGAATCTCTGATTTTTTCAATTCCAATATATTTATAACCGCTTGCTCCAATAGTGCTGATTTCTGCGTTTTTATATTCTTCAAGCGAAACCCCCGAAGAATCTTTAACATTGCTTTCTTCCGAAACAACCTCGCTTGAAACCTCCAAATTTTGAACATTTCCGTTCTCGGAATTAAATTTTTGCTCAACATTTTTAGAAACAATTTCCGTTTCAAATTCTTTTTGAATTTCTTTAACCGCTTCAACAACAGCCCTTTGATTTTCAGGGCTGTCAATATATAAATCAAATGAACGCGGAAAAGGATTATCTTTTTCAAGTCCGTCCAAAAAACCGCTGTCGTTCCAAGTTTCTTTTGCCCGTTTCATAGCTTCGTCTTTTGAAATATATTTAACATCGGAAACGTGTGAAACAGCCCTAAGCTTTTGTTCAAGAGCCGAAACATCTTGATCATTATTTTGGTCTCCAATAAAAACGGAAATGCTAATTTTCGTTTCAAGTTGGTCAAGAAGATAACTTATATTTTCAACAATGCAAAGAGATATGATAAGTATGAAAACACAAGCCATAACGGTAATAATTGCCGCAAGGCTCATAAGCCTGTTTTTAAAAAGGCCCGAAACTCCTTCTTTAATTTGATATTTCAAAGTTCTAAATTTCATCATCATACCCGCCTTCTCTAACATCTCTAAGCATAACGCCTTTTTTAAGAGTAATAACCCTCTTTTTCATAGCGTCAACAATCTCTCTTGCGTGGGTTGCAACAACAACCGTCGTTCCTCGCATATTAATATCTTTCAAAAGATTGGTAATTTCCCAAGCTGTATCCGGGTCAAGGTTTCCCGTTGGCTCGTCAGCAAGCAAAATAGGCGGTTTGTTAATAATCGCTCTTGCAAGAGCAACCCTCTGCTGTTCGCCTCCGGAAAGTTGGTTTGGATAAGCTCTCGCCTTTTTGCTAAGCCCAACCATGGAAATAACCGCAGGAACGGTTCTTCTAATTTCTCTCGGAGTTGCCTCAACAACTTGCATAGCAAAAGCAATGTTGTCATAAACTGTTTTACTTGGCAAAAGCCTAAAATCTTGAAAAACAACACCCATCTTTCTTCTCAAAAAAGGAATTTCTTTGCGAGAAAGTTGAGTAATATCAGCATTATTAATAAAAATCTTTCCCGAAGTCGGTTCAACCTCTTTAAGAAGAGCTTTAAGCAAAGTTGATTTTCCCGAACCGCTCGACCCGACAATAAAAACAAATTCACCCTTTTCAATATCAAGAGATATGTTTTTCAAAGCCTGAGAGCCGTTATCATAAATTTTCGTCACATTCTGCAAACTTATCAATACGCTCTTCCTTTCCAAAAATTAATACATAAAATTATCTTTGTATGCCATATATTTGCTAACCATAAGCATAATTTTGAAAATAATCGCATCATCAAAATTACGCAAATCAAGCCCCGTCATTTTCTGAAGCTTGTCAAGTCTGTAAACAAGAGTATTTCTGTGAATATAAAGCTGTCTCGAAGTTTCCGAAACATTAAGATTATTTTCAAAGAATTTGTTAACTGTAATAAGAGTTTCCTCATCAAATTGGTCCATAGACAATCCGTGAAGAACTTCGTTTATAAACATTCTGCACAAAGGTGTCGGAAGTTGGTAAATAAGGCGTCCAATTCCAAGCTGTTCATAATTAACAATGCTCTTGCTTTCTTCAAAAATCTTTCCAACCTCCAAAGCCATTTTGGCTTCTTTATAAGAAGATGAAACATTTTTAAGGTCAAAAACAACCGTACCGATAGCAATGTAAACGTTGCTCATAGCTTCAGCGGCAAGGGTATCATAAATTGAATTTGCAATACTTTGAATTTCCTCTTTTTCCTCTGCCTCGTCTTTTTCTTTAAGCTCCTTAACAAGAATAATGCTTTTTTCGTCAACAGCTGTAACAAAATCTTTTCCCTTTGCTGGAAAAATGCTTCTAACAATTTCAACAACATTCAAATCCTTGTCAATTTCCGTTTCAATAAGATAAACAATTCTCCTAACGTTGTTTTCAATATGAAGTTTCTTTGCTCTGCTGTAAATATCAACAAGCAAAAGATTATCAAGCAAAAGATTTTTAATAAAATTATCCCTGTCATATCTTTCTTTGTATGCAACCAATAAACTTTGAATTTGAAAAGCGGTAATTTTTCCAATCCTATATGTTTCGTCATCTTCACCTTTTGTCAAAACAACATACTCTGTGTTTCCGCTGTCAAAAACTTTAAAATAATGATAACCTTGAACGAGCTGAGTTTCCGCAGGGCTCGCAACAAAAAGTTCAATCCTGTCAATAGTTGAATTTAACAAATCTTCTTCTGTTGTTGCAACAATCTTTCCTTCTCTTTCCGCAACGCTGAATTCTCTTCTCGTTATATTTTTCAAGCCATCAATAGTGTTCTGTAAAATTTGGTTGGAAATCATACTTTCACTCCTTTAGTCAATTAATTCACGAACGCTCTGTGTTCTTGGCACATTTATAATGCCCAAAGCTATATCTGCGTCAAGACATAACTACACTTATTTATATTGTACAACAAATTTTCAAAAAATAAAAGGGTATTCTGTAAAATATACTAAATTTTTTTTAAAAAATTAAAATATCAAATTTCAAATTCATTTTTTCAAATATGTAAAACAAAAATATGCTTTTCAAACTTCCAAAATGACAAAAAACCGCCCAAATAATCAGAACAAAATCGCATAATTACAGTCTTACATTTCAAAACCGTTTTCATAACTGTTCAAAAAAAACATTTTTTAAAACAACCTGTCGCATTTTATTTCAAAAACACTTTATAAGTCGCAACATATATGCTATAATGGATAATGACAATTTATACAAAGATTTAAAAATTGCAAATTGCTTTTCATTAAGGGGGCATAATAAATGGACGAAAAAAAGAACTATGTCAAAGTTGTAATAGATAGTGCGATATACACTCTAATCGGCGTTGAAAGCGAAGAATACATTCAATCCGTAGCTGCATATATAAACGAAAAAATAGCAGAACTAAATAAAGGAACTTTAAATCAAGTAAGCCTTAATAAATCATCATTAATCGTAACATTAAACATTGCCGATGACTATTTCAAAGAAAAAGAAAAAACAAAAAAGCTTGAAGAAGAGGCAAAAAAATCACACAATCACTCAAACCAAAACAAAGGCTTATTAACTGAAAAGAACAGAGAAATAGAACAGCTGAAAGAAGAAAAGCAAGCATTTGAAATAAAAATAAATGCTCTAAGTTCCGATTTTTCCGAAACAAAAAACAAATATAAAAAATGTCAAGACGAACTTGCAGAAACAAAATCTCTTCTGACCGAAACACAAAACAGGCTCGCTTTTTCCGAAACGTCTTTGAAAAACAA
>CAZHGC010000007.1:55284-97929 GCA_964531385.1 uncultured Lachnospiraceae bacterium
AGAAACCGAACTTGCAGAAACAAAATCGGCTCTAAAAAAATCACAAGACGAACTTGCAGAATTGAATTCCAAAAACGAGAAAAATCTCATTTCCGAAGAGCTTGAAGCCAACTTCTCAAAAGTCCAAGACGAACTTGCAGAAACAAAATCTCTTCTGACTGAAACACAAAACAGGCTCGCTTTTTCCGAAACGTCTTTGAAAAACAAAGAAACCGAACTTGCAGAAACAAAATCGGCTCTAAAAAAATCACAAGACGAACTTAACGAGTTTATAGAAAATTTCGATAAATAAAGAAAGGTGATATTTTGAAAACTCAAAATCCGCCGGAACTTCTTTCTCCGGCAGGCACAAAAGACAGTATATATTCCGCCGTAAACAACGGCTGTAACGCAATATATCTCGGCGGAAAAAACTTCAACGCAAGAAAATTTGCGTCAAATTTCTCCGATGAAGATTTAACCGAAATAATTGATTTTTGCCATATAAGAGGAGTAAAAGTTTTAATAACATTAAACATTCTTTATAAAAATTCAGAAATAAATGCTGTTCTGCGTTTTGTATCAAAAATGTATGCTGCCGGAGCCGATGCTTTCATAGTTCAGGATTTGGGAATGTTCAGTCTCCTAAAAGCAAACTTTCCCTCAATCCGTCTCCACGCAAGCACACAAATGACAGCTCATAACATTGAAACAGTAAATTTTCTGAATAAAATCGGATTTTCAAGAATTGTTTTAAGCCGAGAACTTTCTCTCAATGAAATTGAATATATATCAAAAAACACACCTGCCGAAATTGAAGTTTTCGTTCATGGTGCACTTTGCGTAAGTTATTCTGGAAGATGCCTAATGAGCAGTATGATAGGCGAAAGAAGCGGAAATCGTGGCCAATGTGCCCAGCCTTGCCGAATGAAATACGCCCTTTTAAAGAACAATAAGAAAATAGAAGAAAACTATTTGTTAAGCCCAAAAGATATAATGACTTTAAATTCAATAAACAAGCTTATATTTGCCGGAGTAAATTCTTTCAAAATCGAAGGAAGAATGAAAAGCCCGGAATATGTTGCACAGGTAACAAAAATATATCGAAAATATATAGACCTGTCGCTTTCAAAAAAATTTGTCTCCGCAAATTCCGAAGACGTTGAAAAACTAACCCAAATATTCAATCGTGGCGGTGAATTTTCAACAGGCTACTTAAACAATTGGGCAGGAACAAAAATGATAAGCCCATCTCCAAAAAGTAGCGGAATAAAAATCGGAACAGTTGAAAAATACAACCCTGCATCGCAAAAAGCAACAATCGCTCTTTCAAAATCCGTAATTGCCGGAGACGGCATAGAAATATGGACAGAAAAAGAACCGCACGTCGGTTGCGGAATATCAAAACCAGCACAAAAAAACAGCAAAATATCTTTAAAAATAAAAGGCAACATAAAAAAAGGAAATGACGTATATAAATCATACGATAAACAATTAAATGACGAATTAAAGAAAGAATATGCAAAAGATACACGAAAACGTGAAGTTTTTGCAAGTTTAACCGCAAAATTGAATTCTCCGATAAAATTAAAACTTTCTTGCAAAAACATAACAATCGAAGAAGAAGGCACATTGATTTTACCAGCACAAAACAAACCTCTTGAAATCCAAGATTTGATAAATCGCCTTTCAAAAACAGGAGGAACTCCGTTTTCGTTAAATTTTCAAGAAATCGAACATAGCGACAATATATACCTCCCAATAGGTGAAATAAATGCCTTTCGCCGAAATGCGTTATCAAAACTTTCCGAAAAAATATCACAAAGTTATAAAAAAGAAGAAATCGTTGTTTCCCACACTCCTGAAAAAAGAGTTCTGCCGTCAGAAAAATATATAACCGTTCATTTAAACACAGATGAACAATTCAACGTTGCAATAACTCATAACATAAAAAGAATTTATTTCGAGTTCAATAATCAACTTTTAACAAATTTAAACAAATATGTTGAAACTGCCCATTCAAAAAACATTGAATTTTATATATGCTTTCCAAAAATATACAGAAAACCTTTTTTTGATGAATTTGAAAAAATATATAAAAATTTCGAAAACAGTTCAGCCGATGGTTATTTAATCAGAAATTTCCAACAGCTGAAAACAAATAAAAAGCTTGTTTCCGACTACACTTTTAATATATTTAACAGTGCAAGCGTAAATTTCATAAGCTCGTTCTTCAACGAAATAACATTATCTCCGGAATTAACCCTTCCCGAATTAAACGAGCTTGCCTCAAATCAAACGGAAATTTTTGCATATGGAAGACCAACGTTAATGACAACACATCAATGCCCCGTTGGCTTATATGATGCAAAAAAAACAACTGGGCAATTTTGTAGCCAAAAAAACAATACGGAAAATTATTATTTAAAAGACAGAATGTCCGCCCTTTTCCCTGTTCAAAGAGATTGTCAAACTTGCACAGCCTCAATTTTAAACAGTTCGCCAATCTGTGTTTTAAATAAATTTGACGAAATAAAAAACATTCCGTCAAAATATTTCCGATTAACATTCACCGATGAAAACAAAACGGAAGTAAACAACATTATTCATTCCCATATAAATTTTATAACATCAACCCCTTTAGATGCCCAAACAAAAAATACAATTTCCGAAATCAAATCAAAAAATTTCTCAAGCGGGCATTTTTTCAAGGGTGTTTTGTAAAACACAATTTTAATTGGAGTGACCTTTATGTATGAAATACTAACAACTTTAAGTAAATATTTATTTTTGTTTTATATGGTTTTCTTTCTTTGGCAAACCACAAAAATAATACTTACAAAACAAAATCTGTTCCATAGCAAGCTAAGCAACTGTATATTCAAACAATATATAGTTTTAATGCTTTTCCATATAACCGCATTTTTAATACTTTCCTACAACCCCGAAACGCTTTCTTTCAATCCAAAATCATTGTTAGTCTGCGTTCTCGGAATAATCTTGTTCACAGTTTCTCATATAGTTTTGAGATTAACATATCCTGCATCAAATCGCTTAATATGGAACAGTATATTTTTTCTGTGTGATGTCGGGCTTGTAACGTTGCAAAGGTTAAACCCCGAATTGGCACAAAAACAGCTTCTTTGGCTGTTTTCTGGCTTTCTAACGGTTTTCCTTATGCCAATTATTTTAGATTTTATAAAAGACCTTTCAAAGTTAAAATATCTTTATCTGGGTCTTTCTTTTATAATGCTTTTTTCAACGTTTTTCTTTGGAAATGTTGAGGGCGGTGCAAAAAATTGGCTAACAATCAAATCCATAACTTTCCAGCCCTCCGAACCAATAAAGCTCCTTTTCATACTTTATATAGTTGCCGAGCTTGCAAAACCAAAACTTGAAATTAAAAACATAATAATATCAACGGCAATAAGCGGTGCCGTAATTTTATTCCTTGTTTTCCAAAAAGATTTGGGAAGTGCCCTAATCTTTTTTGTAACCTATATGGTTGTAATCTATATTTCAACTTCAAGCAACTTAATTCTTTTTTCCGGAATACTCCTTGCGGTTGTCTGCTCAATAATAGCCTACAACCTCTTTGGCCATATCCAAACAAGAGTTGCATCTTGGCTAAATCCTTGGGCAGATATAGAACATGGCGGTTATCAAATAACCCAATCTCTTTTTGCAATAAGCACCTATGGTTTTTGGGGGTCGGGTCTAACAAGAGGAATGCCCTCGTCAATTCCCGTTGTTGAAAGAGATTTCATTTTTTCGGCAATCTGCGAAGAATTCGGCGTATTATTCGTAATATGCTTAATATTGCTCTTTCTAACAATATTTTATTTGTGCATAAAAATCGCATTGGAATCAAGAAATCGTTATATGAGCGTTCTTGTCTCCGCCCTAACTTGCCTAATGTGTTTTCAAACATTTTTGATAATAGGCGGTGTAATAAAATTAATCCCAATGACAGGAGTAACATTGCCGTTCATAAGCTATGGCGGAACTTCAATAGTCATTTGTTTCATAGCAATCGGAATAATACAATGGGTTTGCGTAAAAACACAAAAATCGTTGCTTGCCCAATCAATATAACAAACGGCAAAACTCAACAAAATAAAAAAGACGGTGATATAAAATGAAAAAAAATATGAAAAGAGTGTTCTTTTTCTATTCTCTTCTGTTTTTTGCGTTAATACTCCACTTAATAAATTTTACGGTTTTCGAAAAAGACACCGCAATAAATTCATATAATCCTCGCTTAAATAAAATTGACAACAGCATACAGCGGGGAATAATTTTCGATTCAAACGGAATAACACTTGCCGATACAATAACAACTGGCGGAAGCATACAACGGCAATATTACTACCCCGAAGAATTTTGCCACATAATAGGTTATATGCCAAAAGGAAAAGCGGGAATAGAAGCAAAATATAATTTCACATTGCAAGACCTCAACAATGAGTTATATCAAAGAATAACTTGTTTATTTTCCAAAGACGAAATACCTCGAGGAAATAACATATTTCTAACAATAGACAGCAAACTTCAACAATATGTTTGCAAAAAATTAGGAAAATCAAAAGGAGCTGTTGTTGTAACCGAACCGTCAACAGGCAAAATTCTTGCAATGGCATCATATCCAAATTTCAACCCGTCAAAAATAGAAAAAAATTGGGACACATTGAAAAACGATTCGGAAAACAGCCCTCTTCTAAACAGAGCAACACAAGGGCTTTATCCTCCCGGCTCAACTTTTAAAATATTAACAGCCGGTGCCGAAATCGAAAAAAATCAAAATTATAAAGATTACTACTATACCTGCATCGGCGAAGATTCTTTCGACAGAAAAAAAATACATTGCTTCAATTCAACCTCACATGGCAAAGAAACGCTAAACGATGCGGTGAAACACTCTTGCAACACTTTCTTTGCAACAATCGGCTTAAACCTCGGAAGCACAACACTTTCGGAATATGCCGAAAAAGCAATGTTCAACAAACCTCTTAATTACACGCTTGAATATAACAAAAGTTCATTTGCACTAACCGAAAATTCAACAATAACCGAAATCGTCGAAACAGCCATAGGTCAAGGCAAAACCCTCGTTTCTCCTCTCCATATGGCAGCAATCACATCGGCTGTTGCAAACAACGGAACACTTATGAAACCATATATAATTGACCATACGGAATCATATTCAAGAAATACATTGGACACAACTTTTCCGGAAAAATTATCAACTGTATTTTCAGAAGAAACATCAAAAAAATTAACCGATATGATGATAAGTGTTGTAAAATCGGGAACTGCAACCGAAGCAAAAATAACCGGAATAACCGTTGCCGGAAAAACGGGAACTGCCGAAAACTCTTCCGGAAAAGACCACGCTTGGTTCACAGCTTTCGCCCCCGCCGAAAATCCCCAAATAACGGTAACCGTACTTTTGGAAAACGCCGGAACCGGAAGCAATGCAATTCCAATAGCTCGTGATATAATAAAATATTATCTTAATAACTAAAATAAAGGCTCAACAATAAATATTCAATGCACTTCTTCGCAAAACATTTATTTTGAGCCTTTCGTTTATTCAAAATACATTTCAAAATAAACAATAAAATAGCCTGTTATCTTAATCATTATAATGAACAATTAAAACAACAGGCTACCTAATCGAAAAATCATCTAACGCTTCTATTTCCGACCACACCTTTCACATTCATTTATTTTTTATGTTAATTTTTAATTCAATCATAATTTATTAATGCCAACGCTAAACTTTGAAATACCCTATATATGAAATTATTACAAGCCCGCAAACACAAACCCGTTTGGCTTGAATAATGGAAATTGTTAATCCCGCAAATTTCAAAATTATATGCTTATTTATTAATGTTAATCACACTTAAAAATTCTTAATATATGAACGTTCGTTATATAGTTTTATTTTTTTACAAAATCCCAAAAACATTAATAAATTTTTTTGAATAAAAATTAACTGAGCTTATCTTTCTGGCGGACTCACTCCTTTCAAAGTTATAGCCAAATAATAAAATTAATTTTAAAATTTACTGTTAAATTTTATTATCTGTCGCTTTCTTTACTGTAATTACATTATACACTTTACATAATATTTTGTCAACACTTTTTTTATTTTTATTTAAATTTTATAAAACACACAAAAATACACTGTAAATTTAATTCATTGTATGCTATAATATTCAAGCAACAAAAAACCGTAAAATAATTTTACAATTAAAGAGGTCTAAAATGTCAATATTAAAATTCAAAAAAGTAAATTGCAAAGATTGTTATAAATGCGTTCGACATTGCCCTGTCAAAGCAATTGAGGTTCGCGACCACCAAGCAAAAATAATCGAAAGCGAATGTATTTTGTGCGGAAATTGCACAATAGTCTGTCCGCAAAATGCAAAAGAAGATATAAGCAGTATAAACCTAATAAAAAAAGCTCTTTCGGAAAAAACAAACCTAATTGCAACCGTTGCTCCCTCATACATAGCAAATTACAATATAACTTCATTTTTCCAAATGCAACAGGCTTTAACAAAATTAGGTTTTCATAACGCTTACGAAACCGCCGAAGGTGCATACATAGTAAAAACAGAATATGAAAAAATTTTGGAAAATGAAAAAAATTCCGTTGTAATATCCTCTTGTTGCCCAACAGTTGTTCAATATCTTGAAAAAAATTACCCTCAAATGTTAAAATATCTTGCAAAAACGCTTTCTCCAATGCAGGCACATTCAAAATTATTAAAACAATCTTTTCCAAACTCAAAAATTGTATTCATAGGCCCTTGCATTTCAAAAAAAGCAGAATTGGAAGAAGATTGCAATTACACAGATTATGTAATAACATTCGAAGAGCTCGACGAGTGGCTTTCAAGTGAAAATATAACATTTGAAAATACCCCCTCCAACGATGAAAAAAAATTATCACGATTTTTTCCAACAACCGGCGGAATTTTAAAAACAATGAAAAAGAACGCAAATTATAAATACATATCAATCGATGGCATAGATAATTGCCAAAAAGTTTTCGAAGAAATAGAAAATAATAAAATTTCAAATTGTTTTATAGAAATGAGTGCTTGTTTTGGAAGTTGCATAAACGGGCCCTCTTTTAAAAGAAAAACTTCAAATCCAATATCTGCAATAATCTCCGTTGAAAATTCGGCAGTCTCCCCCGAACTTTCAAAAAATTACACTCAGGATTTCAACATAAATTATGATTTTTCAATAAATCGAACTTTTAAAGACAAATCCGTAAAAAAATTCCTTCCCGATGAAAAAACAATAACATCAATATTAAGAAAAATGGGAAAAAACGGAATTGAAGACGAATTAAACTGTGGCTCTTGCGGATACCAAACCTGTCGTGAAAAAGCCGTTGCAATATATGAAAACAAAGCCGAAATAAGTATGTGCCTACCATATATGAAAAAACGTGCCGAATCTTTTTCAGATAAAATTATAACAATAACACCAAATCTCATATTAACCGTTGATATGGATTTAAACATACAGCAAATAAACAAATCCGCCCTTGATGCTTTCAAAATAACTTCCGAAAAAGATATAATCGGATTTCCTGTTTCCCGCCTTCTTGATGAATTTGATTTTGTAAACATAATCGCCGAAGAAAAAACAACCGAAAAAAAATACAAATTCCTTGCAGATTATAATCTATATCTTGAACAAACGTTTTTTTACGATAAATCAAACGGCTTGATAATTTGCATAATGAAAGATATAACTGCAGATAAAAAACGAAAAACAAAAATTAAAAATTCAAGACTCAACGCCGCAAATATGGCAGATGATATAGTTGAAAAACAACTCAGAATTGTCCACGAAATAGCCTCTCTTTTAGGTGAAACAGCCGCCGAAACAAAAGTTGCCGTCGAAGATTTAAAAAATGCAATACTTCTTGATGAAGAAGAATAGGAGGTGCTTAAATGAACGTTGTTTTTGACAACCTTTTTATGGATTTCGGGCATTGCTCCCTAATTAAAAAAAATGAAACTCTTTGCGGAGATTTTTACACTGTTTCAAACAACAAAAACGAGCAAACCATAGTTTTGTCCGACGGTCTCGGAAGCGGTGTAAAAGCAAACATACTTGCAACATTAACATCAAAAATTTTAAGCACAATGATGTCAAAAAAACTTCCCGTTGAAGATGCAGTCTATACAATCGCCTCAACTTTGCCGGTTTGCAAAGTCAGAAATCTTGCATATTCAACATTCACAGTTTTCAGACTTTCAGGAAACAACGCTTATCTTGTTCAATATGATAACCCACCCGCAATAATTTTAAGAAACGGCAAAAATTTAAACTATCCATATAAAAAATTAATGATAGATAATAAAGAAATTCTCGAAAGTTCAATCGAACTAAAGGAAAACGATATTATAATAATTATGAGCGACGGAGTAATAAACGCAGGAATGGGAAAAACAACAAACGGCGGTTGGAAAAGAGAAGAAATAATATCTTTTTGTGAACGATTTTATTCTCCAAACATCTCCGCTCAAGAAATGTCAGCACGTATAGTAAGTGCTTGCTCTTCTCTCTATCTCGATGAAATAGATGATGACACAACCGCTCTAACATTAAAAATAAGAAAACGACAAGTTGTAAATATTTTAATTGGCCCGCCAAAAGAACAAATCAACGACAATTCCGTATTGCGTCTGTTTTTTTCAAAATCGGGAAAACACATCGTTTGTGGTGGAACAACCGCTTCAACGGTAAGTAAATATTTAAACGCACCAATCAAACAACTAAAAAATTCCGAAACAGACATACCCGCAATGTCCGAAATAAAAGGCGTTGATATAGTAACCGAGGGAATTGTAACATTAAAAAAACTTGCAAATTTAGCCGAAAGCTATGCCGAAGACAACATTTTCTCTTTGGATATATCAAAAAAAAATGATGCCGTTTCCATTCTTGCAAGAGAACTTTTCGAAAATGCAACCGATATAAACATATTTTTCGGAAATGCAATAAACCCCGCCCACGAAAATAACAATATGCAAATAGATTTTAACACAAAAACAGATGTCATAAAACGTCTTGAAACTTCGCTTATAAAAATGGGCAAAAAAGTAAACATCTCAATTTGTTAATGGCAATGCAAAATTTTGCCGTCAATTTTGCAAATAGTTTGTAAAATTCCTTTGCATTTTGCTCAAATATACCATAATTTTGAACACTTTTTAGCTTGTCTGAAAACCACATCTGAAATACAATTTTAGATGGAGGTGTTTAAATGAATATAAAATTCATAGTAATAACAATTTTCATTTTTTTTATATTTATTTTTCCAAGCAAAGCAAAAGCAGAAATTTTAAAAGTATATTATTTAAAAGATGATAACGTCTGTGCAGAAATGCTTCAAAAAAGTTTTGAAATACAACCAAATAAAAATTTATCGCAAAAAATTTTTATAACTCTTGACAAACTTTTCAATAATGTTCAAAATATAAATTATATTCCAAAAAACACAAAAGTTTTAAATGTTGAACGAATAGGAAATAAAGCATATATAAATTTAAATGCCTGTGCGTTAAGCTATGGTGGAGGCTCATCGTTTGAAATAGGCATAACAAGCCAAATATTGTACAACATATTCCAATTTCCCGAAATTGAATATGTAACAATTTATATAAATAACCAAATAAAAAGCTTTCCGGAAGGTTCTCTGATATATGATTACCCAAAGTCAAATTTCAAAAGGCCAAAGCTTTTTTCAAAATTATGCAATATAATTCCCGTTCGCTTCTCTCAATAAACACTAAAATTAATCAAACTATTGAAAGGGTAAAAAAATGACAAAAAGAAATATAATTTTTGCAACAAAAAATAAAGGAAAAATTAAAGAAATAAAAGCAATTTTAGATGATATGTTTAACGTTCTCTCAATGGAAGAAGCAAATATAAATATCGATGTTATAGAAGACGGAACAACGTTTGAAGAAAATGCTTTAAAAAAGGCAACAGAAATAATGAAAATAAGTAATGAAATCGTTTTGGCAGATGATTCGGGTCTCGAAATCGATTTTCTCGATAAAGCCCCCGGAGTTTATTCCGCAAGATATATGGGCGAAGATACATCATACGACATAAAAAACGCAAAAATACTTGAAATTATGAAAGATGTTCCTGTCGAAAAAAGAACAGCACGTTTTGTAAGTGTAATTGCCGCTGCCCTTCCCGCCCCATACAATAAAAATCTAACCGTCAGAGGAACAATCGAAGGAATAATCGGCTATGAAATACAAGGTGAAAACGGCTTCGGTTATGACCCAATTTTTTACCTTCCCGAAAGAAACTGCACAACAGCCCAACTTTCGCTCGAAGAAAAGAACAAAATAAGCCACAGAGGAAAAGCTCTCCGTCTTATGAAAGAAGAATTAAAAAATATATTTTAAATTTATTAATTCCAAAAAAAAAATTTAAACCACAACAATAATTTTAAAGGAAACAATAAAATGAAAATTCTTATTTTAAGTGACTCCCATGGATATTTAAACAATTTCAAAAAAATTCTGAATTTATATAATAACAAAATAAAATATGTAATCCATTTGGGAGATTATGCAAATGACGTTGCCGAAATTAACCCTTTTTTCAAACAATTTGAATTTTTAAATATTTCCGGAAATTGCGACTTTGAAACGGTTCTCCCGTCAGAAAAAGTTTTTTCATTGTGCAATAAAAATTTTTTTATAACTCATGGCAATATGTATAAAGTAAAATCAAATCTTGTAACTTTGTCATATATTGCCGAAGAAAAAAACGCAAATATATGCCTTTTCGGCCACACACACGTTCCCACATTAACCAATATAAACAACATATTGTATATGAACCCCGGAAGTATATCAATCCCTCGGGGTGGAAAATTTTGCACATACGGAATTTTGGAAATTTCTGAAAACGGAGAAATTTCCGCCGAAATATTTGAAATTCATTCCAACAATAACGTTTCAATAATGAATTGTAAACTGTAATTAATTGCACAACAACTTAATTAAAACAATATGCAACATTGCCTTAAACATTAGGAGGAATTTATTCTATGGATATTTTAAAAACACTTCAAGATGAATTTAATTTAAAAACATTTCAAATTGAAAACACAGTTAATCTCATAGATGAAGGAAATACAATTCCTTTCATAGCCAGATACAGAAAAGAAATGACGGGTTCTCTCGATGACCAACTTTTAAGAGAATTGTACGACCGATTAATATATTTAAGAAATCTCGATGAAAAACGAGAACAAGTTCGAAAATTAATCGATGAGCAAGAAAAATTAACAGAAGAAATATCAATCGCTTTGGATAATGCAAAAACAATAACCGAAATAGATGATATATACAGACCTTTCCGCCCAAAAAGAAGAACGCGTGCAACAATCGCAAAAGAAAAAGGTCTTGAACCTTTGGCAAATATAATTTTCGAACAAACAACAAAAGATGATATTTTTATCATCGCAAAAGATTACATAAACGAAGAAAAATCAGTAAATTCGGCAGAAGAAGCCGTTCAAGGTGCAATGGATATAATCGCCGAAACAATTTCCGACAATGCCGATTACCGAAGTTTGATAAGAAAATTAACATTCACTAAAGGAATTATAATTTCAAAAGCTGTTTCCGACAATGCCGATTCCGTTTATGAAATGTATTATGATTACAGTGAACTTTTAAAAAGAATTGCGGGGCATCGTGTTCTTGCAATAAATCGTGGAGAAAAAGAAAACTTCCTTTCCGTAAAAATAGAAGCCCCAATCGATGAAATATATAATAAATTGTCGGCTTTAATAATAAAAAATAATCCGTCAACAAATCAAATAATGCAAGAAACAATCGAAGACAGTTATAAAAGATTAATTTCTCCGTCAATTGAAAGAGAAATCAGAACAGACCTAACAGAAAAAGCAGAAGAAGGGGCAATAAAAGTATTTGGCGAAAATTTAAAACAACTTCTTCTCCAGCCCCCAATAAAAGATAAAGTTGTCCTTGCTCTCGACCCAGGCTTCAGAACAGGCTGTAAAACAGCTGTAATCGACGGAACAGGCAAAGTTTTGGAAACAGGTGTAATATACCCCGTTCCTCCCCATAATAAAATACAAGAATCAAAAGATAAATTAAAACCTTGGATAAAAAAATATGGCGTTGAATTAATTGCAATCGGAAACGGAACCGCCTCAAGAGAAACCGAAAGCTTTGCAGCAGAACTTATAAAAGAAGTTGACGAAAATGTTATGTATATAATTGTAAATGAAGCAGGTGCATCTGTCTATTCCGCATCAAAACTCGGAGCTGAAGAATTTCCAGATTATGACGTTGCACTAAGAAGTGCCGTAAGCATCGGTCGCCGTCTCCAAGACCCTCTCGCCGAGCTTGTAAAAATAGACCCAAAAAGTATAGGTGTCGGTCAATATCAGCACGATATGAATCAAAAACGTCTCGGCGAAACTTTGGGCGGTGTTGTTGAAAGTTGTGTAAACAATGTCGGTGTCGACTTAAACACAGCCTCCCCCTCTCTTCTCTCCTATGTTTCCGGAATCAGCGGAACTGTTTCAAAAAATATAATAGAATATCGTGAAGAAAACGGAAAATTCAACGATAGAAAACAATTATTAAAAGTAAAAAAATTAGGTCCAAAAGCCTATGAACAATGTGCAGGCTTTTTAAGAATTTCTGACGGCAAAAATATCCTTGACAACACAGGTGTTCACCCCGAATCATATTCTGCCGCCGAAAAACTCCTAACAAAACTCGGATACACTTTGTCAGATGTTGCAAACAATAACATTTCCGGCATAAAAAATAAAATTCAAGACATAAAACAGCTTTCCAATGAATTGGAAATAGGCGTTCCAACATTGACCGATATAATAAAAGAACTTGAAAAACCTGGCAGAGACCCACGTGATGAAATGCCAAAACCTGTTTTAAGAAGTGACGTTCTTTCAATGGAAGATTTAACCGAAGGAATGATTTTAAAAGGAACTGTCAGAAACGTAATCGATTTCGGTGCTTTTGTTGATATAGGCGTCCATCAAGACGGACTTGTCCATATTTCCGAAATGACCGATAGATATATAAAACACCCTCTTGAAGTTGTAAGCGTCGGCGACATAATCGATGTAAAAGTTCTAAGTGTTGATATAAACAAAAAGAGAATTTCACTTTCAATGAAAGTGCAGTAAAGCAAAATCCAAAAACATACAAATTTGGGGAACGTGAAGCGTTCCCCTTTTTAACACGTCAAATCACTCACAATCCGCAATATTTTCAAGAAAATAAGCCCCCCAACCACACATAGAATTTAAAACAGGAATAACGCTTTTTCCAAATTCAGTAAGCGAATATAACGTTTTCGGTGGTTTTTCCGGAATAACCTTTCTGTCAACCATTCCGCATTCTTGCAAATCACGTAATTGCTGAGACAACATCTTTGCCGTAGCTTTCGGAATTAAACGTTGCAATTCCATATAATGTAGCGATTTATCCCTAAGGTGCCAAAGTATTAATGTTTTATACTTTCCTCCAATTAAAAACAACGTAGCTTCAACAGGGCAAGCAAATTGTTCTTTTTTAAATTCCATATTATTATTTTCTCCTCCAATACTTCCTTTTTTGAAACTATCTTACGAAAAAGTACAATCTTGTCACAATTTTCGCATTATATTAAAATAAAAAAGGCACTGATTAATAAAAACAATTATACAAAATAAAAAAAGGAGTTACAATATGAATTTTATCGAACTTGCAAAAAAACGCCATTCCGTACGAAATTATTCAACAAAAAAAGTTGAGCGAGAAAAACTCAACAAAATTTTACAAGCCGCCCAAATTGCACCAACCGCAGCCAATCTTCAGCCAATAAAATTAATCGTTGTTCAAGACGAAGAAAACATAAAAAAATTAAGCAAAGGAGCAAACACATACAATGCACCGCTTGCAATAATTGTATGTGCCGACCACAATAAAGTATGGACTCGCCCTTTCGATAATAAGAAAACTTGCGATATAGATGCCTCAATTATAACCGATCATATGATGCTTGAAGCAACCGATTTAAACTTAGGCTCTGTCTGGATTTGTTATTTCAAACCCGATATAATCAAAACCGAATTTTCTTTGCCCGATAATTTAGAACCAATTAATATATTGGCAATAGGATATTCCGCCAACGAAGAACCCCAAATCAAAACAAGAATACCAATAGATAAATTTGTTTCATACGAAAAATTACAATAATTCTTTAAAAAAGGAAAGTTCCGGTGCCAACTTTCCTTTTTAATTATTATAAAACACTCACAAATAACACTCTAAATTTTTTCCTCAAATTATAAAAACTCAGCAAGCTTCTGTAAATTTAAAATTTATCCGTTCAAAAAATATTTATCATCAATCTGTTTGTGCTTTTTCAAGTGCCGAATTAACAGCTTTCAACAAAATCCCGCCCGTAACAGCTTTATCATTTGAAAGTGTTATATTCGTCGATTGATTTTCAATTATTTGAGCAGAAATTTCGTCCAAATAATCTTGAAAAAGAGGATAAAAAACTTCTTGTGTCTCTCCCATATTTAAAAGCTCAATAGATGTAATTTTGTTTTCCGAAACACTAACTTGAACAGAAACAGGATTATTATGTAATATAATTTCGGCAGAATATGTTCCCGGATTATAGCAGGCTTCATCATTTTTGTCTTCGTGTATGCAAAAATATAAGATTGCACCAATTATTGCAAAACCAATAATTGTCAGCATTGCCGTTTTCAGCACCTCTTTCAATTTTATAACAACAAATTTTGTTCCCATAGTGAACCTCCGCAATAATTTATTTATTATATACCTATTATCATTTTGCAAAAAATATGATAATATATAAATACAGTCTGCATAATTTGTGCGATATTGACTAATTGATTTTAATTTTTAGTCGGCTAATTGAATTTTCATAAAATCTTGTCTCAATTTTGTTTTGCAATTCTTGTTTTTAAAATGGAGGAAAAAAATGAATATACGTTATATATGCGGTAATTTCGGTTCGGGAAAAACAACACTGTGTATCGATGAAATTTACAAAAAGAAAAAAGAAAATCCCAAAGGAAAAAATATTATTTATATAGTTCCAGAACAATTTACATTGCAATCCGAAAAAAAAATTGTCGAAAAATTCTCGGAAAAAGTTATTTTGGGAGTTTATGTTTTAAGCTTTAAAAGGCTTGCACATACACTCTTTTCAGAAACCGGAATTTATTCCTCAAAAATTCTCGGCGAAACCGGAAAGCTTATGTTAATACGAAAAATTGTTTTCGAAAATATTAATAAACTTTCATATTTTAAAAAGTCCATAGATAAAAATGGGTTTATCGAAAATATAAGTAAATCTATAACCGAATTTTTTCAATATGCGGTATCCGTTTCAGAGCTCGAAAAAAAACTCGAAGACTTAAAAGAAAAACCAAATGTATATGAAAAAATGAAAGATATTTGCATTATATACAAAGAATATGTAAATTATTTAAACAAAGAATATATTTCGTCTGATGAAACACTTGATTTTTTGTCAGAAAAAATAAAAGAATCCGATTTAATAAAAAATTCCGAAATATGGATAGATGAATTCAACGGGTTCACTCCTCAAGAATTTAAAGTAATAAAAGAACTTTTTAAATATGCAAGTCAAATTAACATAACTTTTTGCTCAAACGAAAAAGAACCAAATTATCCAAAACTTAATTATTTCGACCCTTTTTTTGAAATAAAAAAAACAATCAATAAATTAAATTTATACGCAAAAGAAGCAAATGCAGTCTTTTTGCCACATACTTTTTTAAATAAAAATATTAGGCAAAAATCAAACTCCGAACTCTTGTTTTTAAGCGAAAATTATTTAAAACATAAAAAAGACAGTTTCAACAAAAATGTCGAAAATATAGTTATAACCTCAACAAAAAATAAATATTCCGAAGTTAATATGCTTGCTTCAAATATATTAACACTTGTCAGAGATAACGGTTATGAATATAAAGATATTGCGGTTATACTGGGAGATAACGAATATGAAAGTGCAATAAAAAGCACTTTTGCACAATATAAAATTCCATATTTTATCGATACAAAAAAAGCAATAACATCAAACCGAGTTACAGAGCTTGTTTGTTCTTTTTTTGATATTTTCACTTCAAATTGGGCATATGAACCGATTTTTCGATTTTTAAAAACAAATTTAACAGTTCTAACTCCTCTCGATGTAAGTATGCTTGAAAATTATGTTTTAGAATTAGGAATAAAAGGAAAAAAATGGTTCATTCCAAAATGGGAATATGGTTTTTCAAATCCAAACTACAACGAAGATGATATAAACTATTTAAAAGATTGCTTTTTGGAATGTCTCCAACCGTTCACAGATTATATAAAACTCGGGAAAAAATATACAGTTCGTGAAATTTCTTTAAGATTATATAACTTTCTAAGCTCTCTTCATCTTGAAGAAGTGCTGGACTACACAAAAACGCCCGAAAGTTTTCAAGTTTATGCAATAATAATTGACCTCCTCGATAAAATTGTCGAAATTTTAGGAAATCAGGAAGTTACAATTTCCGAATATTCAAAAATTTTAAATTGCGGTATAAACTGCTGTAAAACAGGGCATTTGCCTGAAACAGCCGACCAAGTTATAATCGGAGATTTAAAAAGAACCCGCCTTTCAAAAATAAAAGCACTTTTTATACTAACCGTCAACGACGGAGTTCTTCCCGCAATACCAAGCGACAACGGCTTATTGTCAGATGATGAAAAAGATTATTTAAATTCAAAAGGTGTTGAACTTTCACCAACTTCATTTTTACAACTGACAGAAGATAAATTTTTGCTTAACTCAATGTTCTCAAAGCCCTCCGAAAAACTTTATTTAAGTTATGTAACTTCCGATTTAAATGGAAAAGCAAAAAGACCGTCAAAAATAATTACAAACATTGAAAAAATGTTTAATGGAAAAATCAACGAAAAAAATGACGATTTAACCGCTATGGAAAAAATCACGCTTCCCGCCCCTTCCTTTACAGAACTTGCAATTCCTCTAAGGAAATATTCAAAAGGGGAAAGTTTCAGCGAAATATACAAAAATTTATACAATTTTTTTGCCAACTCCAAAAACTATAAAACAAAACTTAAAACAATGGAAAAAGAACTTTTTTTAAAAAATTACGAAGATTCTCTTTCAAAAGAAACAGTTGCTAAATTATACGGAAAAGAGTTAAACTCAAGTGTTTCAAAACTTGAAAGTTTTTCCGTCTGCCCGTTTTCTTATTTTATGGAATATGGTCTTAAAGCAAAAGAACGTAAATTATATGAACTTTCAAAACCGGATATAGGAACAATTTTTCATAAAATTATGGAAGAATTTTTCAAATATGTCAACGACAAAAAAATTGACTGGAATTCAATAACCGAAGAGAAACTCGGAAAAATAATTGACCTTTCAATAAAATCGCTTATCGCAGAAACAAGCAACGGAATTTTTTTAAGTTCGGCAAAATATAAATATATGTTAAACGGAATAAAAGATGTTTCCGAAAATTCATTAAAAACAGTTTTAAGCCACATAAATTCCGGAAAATTCTCACCAATAGGCTTTGAAATGGGATTTGGCAAACAATATAAACTTCCCGCAATAATTATAGAATTGGCAAACAATTCAAAACTTGTTTTAACGGGCAAAATCGATAGAATTGATGTTCTAAACAAAGACGGAAAAAATTATATAAAAATTATAGATTATAAAACAGGTCAAAAAGCATACAATCTGGCAGATGTTTATTATGGCTTGCAACTTCAGCTTTTAATATATCTCGATGCTCTTATAAAACAAGGCAAAAAATTTCTCGGCGAAAACGTTCTTCCGGGTGGAATATTTTATTTCAAAATTCAAGACCCATCTGTTAACGGAGATTATTCTATGACCGGAAAAGATATAAAAAACGCATTGATGAAAGAATTTAAAATGTCAGGGTTGCTCCTAAACGATAAAGATATTGTTAAAATGATTGATGAAATCGATATAGGTTATTCAAAAATTGTTTCATTGTTTATTTCGCAAGACGGCTCAATTTCCAAAACAAGGTCCTCCATTGCCTCGCTTGAAGAATTCACAGCTTTAAGAAATTATGTCACAACACTTGCAGCAGAAATCGGAAACAAAATAATCAACGGAAACATTGAAGTTTATCCATATAAAAAATTAACAACAACAAATAATGATAAATCAACAGGCTGTGATTATTGCAAATTTGCTCCAATTTGTCAATTTGAATTAGACGAAAGAAAAACAAAATATCGTGAACTTAAACAACTTAAAGATTCTGAAGTTATGTCGGAAATTGTAAATATATCTGATAAATAATTTAATAAAAAATTTAAATTTTGACCTTTGCATTGATAAGTGATACAATTATGGTGTATAATGATAATTGATATATAATGAACACAATTTTAGGAGGTTTTATTATGTCCTTAAATTTTGAAAATAAATATGGGGAAGTTTCTGTTAATAACGATATAATTGCTCATATTGCCGGAGTTGCCGCAAATGAGTGCGAAGATGTTGTCGGAATTGCGTCAAAAAACGTTAAAGACGGCTTTGTTCAACTTTTAAAACCTGATAAACTCTTAAAAGGCGTTAAAGTTAAATTTTCCGAAGACGTTTTGGATATTGATGTTCATATTATAATTGCGTATGGCTCAAAAATCACAGATGCCGCCGATTTTATAATTGGAAGAGTTAAATACAGAATTGAAGAATTCACCGGAATTATTGTAAACAAAGTTAATGTATTTGTCGAAGGAATTTATATGGAAGGCTGATTTTATGAATCTTGAAGATTCTGTTGGCGTTGTTAAAGGCGTTGGCGAAGAACGAACAAAAAAATTCAATAAGCTTGGAATTTTCACTGTGCTCGATTTAATCGAACATTTTCCGAGAGATTATAACGACAGAAGTAATTTCAGAAAAACAGACGAAATTGTTTTAAACGAGGAAAACACAGTTAAAGGTGTTCTTTCCTGCAAGCCGGAATTGTTCAAAAAAGGTAACTTTCAAATTGTTCGAGCAAAAATTCACGATGATAAAGGAGAATTCGAAGCAGTTTGGTTTAATCAGCCATATATGCGAAACACTTTAAAAATCGGAACAGAATATATATTTACAGGCAAAGCTGTTTCAAAATATAACGCTATTCAGCTCGAATCTCCCGATTTTGAGATTTTCGGAGAAAAAGAACTTTTGTCAACAGGGCGAATTGTTCCAACATATTCCTCAACTTACGGGCTTTCTCAAAAAGTTTTCAGAAACATCATAAAAACCGTTATCGAAAACACCGTTGAACAAATTGAAGAATTTATTCCATCATCAGTTATAAAAAAATATAATCTTTGCACAAGGAAATTTGCTGTTTCAAACATTCATTTTCCGGAAAATGACGAAAGCTTTTTTACCGCAAGAAAACGTCTTGTTTTTGAAGAATTGTTTCTTTTGCAAACAAAGCTTTTGCAGGTTAAAGGGTTTATAAAGAAAAAACCTTGTGACATATTAATCGAAAATTATGATACATCTGAAATCCGAAATGCCCTCCCATTTAGTTTAACAGAGGCTCAAGAAACCGTTTTTTCTGAAATAATTTCCGATTTCAAAAGCAATGTGCCTATGAACCGGTTAATTCAAGGCGATGTTGGCTCCGGAAAAACAGTTATAGCAATGCTCGCCGCATATATTATGGCAAAAAACGGTTTTCAAACCGTTTTAATGGCTCCAACAGATGTTTTGGCAAAACAACATTATGAATCGTTTTCCCAAATATTCTCCTCGCTTGGAATAAAATGCTCCTTACTTTCGGGCGGAATGAAAAAAAGCGAAAAACGTCGGGTATATGATTTAATTGAGCTTGGAAGCACCGATATTATAATTGGCACACACGCCGTTATTCAAGATGCAGTTAAATATAATAACATCGGTTTGGTCATAACAGATGAACAACACAGGTTTGGCGTTCGGCAAAGAAATAAACTTGCCCAAAAAGGAACAAACCCCCACATAATGGTTATGACAGCAACTCCAATTCCTCGAACTCTTGCATTAATTTTATACGGAGATTTGGACATTTCAATTATAGACAAGCTCCCCCCGGGAAGACAAAAAATAGATACGCTTTTTGTAAATTCTTCATATTATGAAAGAATTTACAATTTTATCGCAAAGCAAATTGACAGCGGTTGTCAAATTTATATAATTTGCCCAACTATCGAAGAAAACGAAAAAAGCGAATTAAAAGCTGTTGAACAATATACAGAAAAATTGAAATCCGAAGTTTTTCAAAATTACAAAGTTGAATGTATACATGGAAAATTTAAAGCAGATTACAAAAATTACACAATGGAACAATTCTCTCAAGGAAATATAGACATTCTTGTTTCAACAACAGTTATTGAAGTTGGAATAAATGTTCCAAATGCAACCGTTATGCTAATCGAAAATGCCGAAAGGTTCGGGCTTGCCCAACTCCACCAATTAAGAGGCAGAGTTGGAAGAGGAAACGAAAAATCCTATTGCATTTTGGTAAGCGACTCAAAAAACAAAGTTGCAAAAGAACGAATGAAAATTATGACAAATTCTTCCGACGGCTTCGAAATATCCGAAAAAGATTTAACTCTTCGTGGTCCGGGTGATTTTTTCGGAACAAGACAGCATGGCGTTCCCGAATTGAAAATTGCAAATTTATATAAAGATATCGAAACTTTAAAAATTGTCCAAAAGGCTTCGGAAGAGCTCTATATTTCCGACCCTTCGCTTGAAAAAAAAGAAAACCAAAAACTTTCGGAAGAAATTGCAAGATTTTTTAAAAACACAAACAGTGTCGAACTTAATTAAATCAATTTCCACACCAATGTATAACTAAAATAACTGTGCAAAAAGTTTTGTTTTTTGCTAAAAATAGAACAAAAGAAACTTTTTTTAAAATTTATTTGCCAGTTTACATAATATATTGTATAATAATAATTAAAATTGCAGTCTTGTAAATAATTTTTGTTTTTTAACAACTCATTTTGCAAGACAAAATTTATTATAGTTAAATGTTAAAGTTTTATTTGATTTTTCATTGTTTCTTATAAACAAATAATTTGAAAGTTTGGGGGAATTTTATATGCGTGTTATCGCCGGAAGTGCAAGAAGCCTAAAGCTTAAAGCACCCGAAGGTCTTGACACAAGACCAACCATTGACCGCATAAAAGAATCGTTATTTAATATGATTTCCAACGACTTGTATGATATTGATTTTCTCGATATCTTCAGCGGTTCGGGCGGAATTGGAATTGAAGCATTGTCAAGAGGTGCAAAAAATGCGGTTTTTGTTGATTCCTCAAAGGAAAGCATCGATATTATTAACGAAAATTTGAAATTCACTCGTCTTCTCAACAAAGCCAATGTTATAAAAGCCGATGTTTTTGATGCCATTTCAAAATTGGGCAAAGAAAAAAGAAAGTTTGACATCATATTTATGGATCCGCCATATAAAAACGGTCTTGTTGAAAAAGCATTGGGGGCTCTTTTATCTGCGGATATTTTAAAAAAAGACGGCTTTATTATTGCCGAACAATCGGCAGATGAACCCGAAATTTCCGTTGAAGGTTTTGAAATTTTAAAAATTAAAAATTACAATAAAATAAAAATGACATTTATTGAATACACTCGTTCGGAGGATTAAGAAAATGAATAAAGCGGTTTATCCGGGAAGCTTTGATCCGGTAACAAACGGACATCTCGACATCATTCAAAGGGCTTCCAAATTTGTTGACAAACTTGTTGTTGGAGTTTTGGAAAATCCGTCAAAAAAACCTCTTTTTTCAACAGAGGAAAGAGTTGAACATTTAAAAATGTTTACAAGCAATTTGAAAAATGTTCAAGTTATGCCCTTTTCCGGCCTTTTGTGTGATTTTGTTAAACACGTTGATGCAAAACTCGTTATTCGTGGGCTTAGGGCTGTAACCGATTTTGAATATGAATTTCAAATGGCTTTAACAAATCGAAGTCTATATGCCGATATGGAAACGTTGTTTATACCGACAAGCACACAATTTTTATATTTAAGTTCAAGTATAGTTAAAGAAATTGCTATGTTTGGCGGAGATATTTCCGCAATGGTTCCCGAAAAACTGAAAAGTATTATTGTTGATAAATTTAATTGATTTTAAGGGGGTTTTTTTTTGAATTCTATATTTGATTTGCTTGATTCGCTTGAAGATATGATTGACAATGCTCCTGCAAGACCTTTTTCAAAAAGAATTTCTATTGATAAAGATGAAATTTTTGAAGTACTTGCCGATATAAGGCTTAGCTTGCCGGGCGAAATTAAACAGGCTCAAAGAATTGCCGATAATTGTGATAAAATTATAAATGATGCAAATAATAAGGCACAAAACATAATTAAAGATGCCGAGGAAAAATGTGAAAGATTAATCGGCGAAAATGAAATTACAAAAAAAGCAAAAGAAGAAGCAGCAATTATTACAAACGAAGCAAAAGACACAGCACGTGAAATGCGTATTGCTGCCGTTGAATATGCCGATAATCTTTTGGCTCAAACAGAACAAACAATTAGGGAAACTCTTGAAGAATTTTTGAAAGTTTCAAGAGGAACAGAAGATTTTCTTGCAAAAGAAATTGACATTGTTTACAACAACAGACAAGAACTTCGCGGAACAGGAAATTAATTTTATTTATTGGGGTTGAAACTATGACTTTACAACAATTAAAATATGTTGTAACTATAGCAGACAAAGGAACTTTAAACGAAGCCGCAAAAACATTGTTCATTTCTCAACCAAGCTTAACAAATTCCTTAAAAGAACTTGAAAACGAAATGGGAATAACTATTTTTAACAGAACAAACAAAGGAATTACAATTTCAAACGAGGGCGATGAATTTCTTGCATATGCTCGTCAAGTTATTGAACAAGCAAGGCTTCTTGAAGAAAAATATTTAAACACAAAAAAACAAAGTCCAAGGTTTTCGGTTTCAACACAACATTATTCTTTCGCCGTAAATGCTTTTGTTGATGTAATTCGCAAATTTGGCGGAAACAGATACGATTTTACATTGCGAGAAACTCAAACATATGAAATAATCGAAGATATTAGCAAGCTTAAAAGTGAAGTTGGAATTTTATATATGTCTTCAAAAAATCAAGAAATTATAGGAAAATTATTGAAAAAAAATAATTTGGAATTTGAAGAATTGTTTTTGGCAAAACCTCACGTTTTCATAAGCTCTAAACACCCTCTTTCCAACAAAAATTCAATCACATTAAAAGAACTTGATGATTATCCTTATCTGTCTTTTGAACAAGGTGATTATAACTCTTTTTATTTTTCCGAGGAAATTTTAAGCACTCTCGACAGAAATAAAAATATTAAAGTTCGAGACAGGGCAACTCTTTTTAATCTTGTTATAGGTCTCAACGGATACACCGTTAGCACAGGCATTATAAGCAAAGAACTCAACGGCGAAAATATAATTGCAAAGCCTTTAATTGTCGATGAATATATAAAAGTTGGAACAATTAAAAAAAAGGATATGATTTTGTCAAGATATGGAAAATCATATATGGAAGCTTTAAAAAAATATACAAACTAATTCCAAAAGTTGCGTTTGATATAGTTTTAAACTATAACAAACGTGGCTTTTTTTGTATTTGTAAAAATTCAAAAATTAAATTATACTCTTTTCATAGGATAAAGGCAACGCCGGATTTATAAAATCAATAAATTATTTCGGCATAACCAAAACACATTTTTACGGAGGGCAATATATGAAAAGTGCAGTTATTGGATTTCCACGAGTTGGAAAATTGAGAGAATTAAAATTTGCTTCAGAAAAATATTTCTCAGGAAAAATTTCAAAAGACGAACTAAACAAAACCGCCGAAGAACTTAGAAAAGAACATTGGGCAATGCAAAAAAATGCAAAAATCAACTATATATCGTCAAATGATTTTTCTTTTTATGATGGAATGCTTGACACAGCTGTTCTGCTTGGTGCTGTTCCAAAAAGATACAAAGATTTAAATCTTGATGAATATGACACATATTTCGCAATGGCAAGGGGTTATCAAGGCAAAAACGGAGATGTAAAAGCTTTTGCAATGAAAAAATGGTTCAACACAAATTATCACTATATGGTTCCGGAATTGGACGAAAATATCAATTTGTCTCTTTCGGGAAATAAGCCTTTTGATGAATACATTGAGGCAAAAAATCAAGGAATTGAAACAAAACCCGTAATAATCGGACCATACACTTTTTTGAAATTGTCATCATATAACGGCAAAAATAATATGTTCAATTTCAAAGAACAAGTTATTCTTGCATATTCAGATATATTAAAAAAATTGAACACACTTGGAGTTCAATGGTTTCAAATTGATGAACCTGCTTTGGTTATGGATATGTCTGAAGCTGAAATTAACTTTTTTGTTGAAATCTACACCGAAATTTTAAAAAACAAGCAAAATGTCAATGTTCTTTTGCAAACATATTTCGGAGATACAAGAGATTGTTTCAAACAAATTTCGGCTCTAAATTTTGACGGATTTGGTTTAGATTTCCTTGAAGGAAAAGAAACTTTAAATCTATTGAAAAAATATGGCTTTTCAAACGATAAAATTCTTTTTGCTGGAATTGTAAACGGAAAAAACATTTGGAAATGCAATTACAAAAAAGCATTTAAAATTTTAAATGAAATAAAAGAATATGCAAAAAATATAGTTATTTCAACATCTTGTTCATTGTTGCACGTTCCATACACTCTTGAAAACGAAACAAGCCTTTCCGATGATGTTTCTTTGCATTTTTCTTTTGCAAAAGAAAAATTAACGGAACTCTTTGAAATTTCTTCAATATCCGAAAATTCAAATTATGCAAACACAGAAGAATATAAAAAGAATTTAGAAATTTTTAAGCTTGAAAAAAAATATATCGACAAAACCGTTCAGCAAAATGTTTCTGCTCTTTCCGAAAATGATTTCAAAAGAACTCCAAACAGGGAAGAACGTGAAAAACTTCAGAAAAAAGAATTTAATCTTCCAATTCTTCCAACAACAACAATAGGCTCCTTACCTCAAACTTTGGAAGTTAAACAAAATAGAAGTAGCTTTAAAAAAGGCAAAATCGATAAAAAAACTTATGACAAAAATGTTTTCAAGTTTATAGAAGAATGTATAAAAATTCAAGAAGAAATCGGGCTTGACGTTTTGGTTCATGGCGAATATGAGCGAAACGATATGGTTGAATTTTTTGGCGAAAACTTATCAGGATATGTTTTCACAGAAAAAGCATGGGTTCAATCTTACGGCACACGTTGCGTTAAACCGCCAATTATTTTTGGCGATGTTAAAAGAACATCTCCAATTACGGTTGAATACTCAAAATATGCCCAAAGCTTAACAAATAAACCTGTTAAAGGAATGTTGACAGGTCCGGTCACAATTTTAAATTGGTCATTCCCAAGAGAAGATATAAGCTTAAAAGAAATGGCATATCAAATAGGAATTGCAATTCGTGATGAAGTTTGTGATTTGGAAGCCTCCGGAATAAAAATTATCCAAATCGATGAGGCGGCATTAAAAGAAAAACTCCCAATAAGAAAATGTGAGTGGTACAGCGAATATTTAAATTGGGCAATTCCCGCATTTCGCCTTTGCCACAGTAAAGTTAAGCCGGAAACACAAATACATACACATATGTGTTACAGTGAGTTCGAAGACATCGTTAAAGATATCGACAATATGGACGCAGATGTCATTTCTTTCGAGGCTTCTCGTTCAAAACTTACAATTATTGATGCACTTAATAAAAACAATTTCGAAACAGAAGTTGGACCGGGAGTTTATGACATTCATTCTCCAAGAATTCCAACCGTTGATGAAATTGTTGTTGCAATCACAAAAATGCTTGAAAAAATAAATTCAAACAAACTTTGGATTAATCCCGATTGCGGATTAAAAACAAGAGGAACTTCCGAAACTTTTGCAAGTTTGAAAAATCTCGTTGAAGCCACAAAAACAGTCAGAGAAAACATTAAATAATAAATTAAAAATAAAGCTCCTATCCAACCCTCATCAGTTGGCAAAGAGCTTTATTTTTTAACATTCAAACACAAAAATCAATCTTCCGAATTATTTTCTCCTGATTTTTCAACGCTATATCCACATTCCAAATTACTGCAAGCAATTCTAACTTTTTTCGTTCCCTTTTCAATCAAATATTGCCCGCATTTAGGACATTTTTCGCCTGTTGGCTTGTTCCAAGACATAAATTCGCATTCGGGAGAATTTTCACAGCCATAATATTTTCTGCCCTTTTTCGTCTTTTTAATAAACACTTTTCCGCCACATTCAGGACATTTAACCCCTGCGTCCTCATAAAAAGGCTTTGTGTTTCGACAATCCGGAAATCCCGGACAAGCAAGAAACTTTCCAAATCTGCCATATTTAATAACCATATTTTTTCCACAATTTTCGCAAATTACATCTGTTTTCTCATCTTCAATTTCAACTGTAGCAATTTTTTCCTCGGCAATATCAAGCATTTCTTTAAACGGCGGATAAAAATCACGAATAATACTTTTCCATTCAACTTTTCCGCCCTCAACTTCGTCAAGCTTTTTTTCCATATCAGCCGTAAAATCAATATTAATAACATTATCAAAATTATTTTTAATAATATCATTAACAATTTCTCCAAGCTCTGTTTTATAAAAAACTTTGTTTTCTTTTGTAACATACCCTCTCGAAGTAATTGTTGTAATTGTCGGAGCATACGTACTCGGGCGACCAACGCCAATATCCTCAAGAGTTTTTATAAGCATAGCTTCTGTATATCTTGCAGGAGGCTGGGTAAAATGCTGTTCTTCTTTAATTTCCGAAACATTTAAAACTTCTTTTTCTTCAAGCTCAGGCATAACAACTTCTTCTTCTTTTTCTTCGTTCTTTTTATAAACAGCAAGATAGCCGTCAAATTTAAGAACCGAACCGCTCGACCTGAAAGAATATTCACCGGCGCTCAATTTAATTGACATGGTTGTATAAACAGCCGCTGTCATCTGGCTTGCAATAAATCTTTCCCAAATAAGTTTATAAAGCTTATATTGCTCGTTTGTAAGCGACCCCTTAACAGATTCGGGAGTTCTTGCGGAAAGAGTTGGCCTAATGGCTTCGTGGGCATCTTGTGCCCCTTCTTTAATTTTATATTGCTTTCTCTCTTTTTCAATATAACGTTCGTCATAATTTGAAAGAATATAGTCTTTTGCATCAACATAAGCCTCGTCAGAAATTCTGACAGAATCGGTACGAATGTAAGAAACAATACCAACCGTTCCCTCGCCTGCAATGTCAACACCCTCATAAAGCTGTTGAGCAACTCTCATAGTTTTGTTTGATGCAAAACCAAGAATTTTCGAAGCTTCCTGTTGCAAAGTGCTTGTTGTAAAAGGAGCCGCCGGATTTTTAACCCTCGTCCCTTTTTTAACTTCATCAACAACAAAATCTTTGCCCTTCATTCCGTTAAGAATGTCATCAACTTCTTCTCTTGAATGAAGTTCTTTCTTTTTTCCGTTAATTCCGTAAAACTTAGTTTTAAACTTTTTGCCCTTTTTGTTTTTAACTTCCCCCTGAATTGTCCAATATTCTTCGGGGACAAAATTTTCAATTTCTTCGTCTCTGTCACAAATAAGCCTGAGTGCAACCGATTGAACACGCCCTGCACTAAGACCTTTCTTAACCTTTTTCCATAAAAGTGGGCTGATTTTATAACCAACAATTCTGTCAAGAGCTCGCCTTGCCTGTTGTGCATCAACAAGGTCCATATCGATTTTTCGTGCTTCTTTAATAGATTTTTTAACGGCATTTTTTGTAATTTCGTTAAAAGTAATTCTCGATGCCTTGTCTTCATCAAGTTTAAGAGCATATAATAAATGCCAGCTAATTGCCTCTCCCTCTCGGTCGGGGTCAGTTGCAAGATAAACTTTGTCTGCGTTTTTCGCTTCTTTTCTAAGCTTTGCAAGAAGTTCCCCTTTCCCTCTAATAGTTATATATTTAGGTTCAAAATCGTTTTCAACATTAATCCCAATCTCACTTTTCGGCAAATCTCTAACGTGTCCCATAGATGCCTCAATTTTATAATTACTTCCCAAAAATTTTTTCAAAGTCTTTGCTTTTGCAGGAGATTCCACAATAACAAGATTTTTTTTGGCGGTACTCATAATAAGCCTCCTAAAATTATTTAAATTAATATTGCAAATTTATATAATAATTCGACAATTTCATAATAAATCTTAACAAATAATAATCGAATCGTCAAAAATATTTTTTGTTTTAAAAAAATTATAATAACTAAAATAGGTTAATCAAAAATCGTCAAAAAGCTTTGCGGTTCTATAAAACCACCATAAAACTCACCAAGAACGTATATACCTCTGTCCCGAAACTTTCTGAACTACTCCTTTAATTTCAAGTAAGGTTAATATATATTGCAATTTTCCAATTTCTTTTCCTGTTTTAATAATAAGTTCATCAACAGAAATAGGCTCTGAACTTATACAATCATATACTAATTTTTCATCGGTTGCAAGAGGCACTTCAAGTTTTTTATTATTTATTTTATTATTTTGATTTGCTTCTATTCCCAAAACATCTAAAATATCTTCGGTTTTGGTCAAAACATAAGCCCCCTGTTTAATAAGTTCGTTTGTTCCTCGGCTTCTCTCGTTTGTAATGTTCCCCGGAACGGCAAAAACGTCTCTTCCTTGCTCCAAGGCTTGTCCAACAGTAATTAAAGTTCCGCTTTTTTCTTTTGCCTCAACAACAATTGTTGCCAAAGACATTCCGCTTATAATTCTGTTTCTTGCCGGAAAATAATAAGGCTGAGGCTTTATTCCCGGAGGATATTCGCTAATGACACAACCGCTTTTAATAATTCTTTTTTTAAGTTCCCCGTTAAAAGCCGGATAACAAATATCGGCTCCGTTTCCAAAAACAGCAATGGTTTCTCCGCCTCCGTCCAAAGCTCCTCTGTGGGCAACGCTGTCAATTCCTTCCGCCATTCCGCTAATAACAACAATGCCTTTTTCAGCAAGCTCTTTTGAAAATTTATATGCAACGTCAGAACCATAAGGCGAACATCTTCTCGAACCAACAATGCTAACTTTTGGAACTTCTTCTTTCGGAAGTTCACCAATAACATATATTCCAATAGGTGGCTCTTGAATTTCTTTAAGCATATATGGATATTCTTTTTCCGAAATCCCAATAAATTTTATACCTAAATGCTCAAGTTTTTCAAGTCTTTTTTCCATAAGCTCTTCATTTTTTGTTTCAACCATTTTATGTAAAACTTTTTCGGAAATATTAAATTTTTCAGACAATTCCTTGCTAGAAGCTCTCCAAATTTCCTCAGCAGAACCAAAATATTGCAATAGGTAATTTGCTCTGCCAACTCCTAAACTTAAAATACAAGATAACCACATTAAATAATCATTTTCAGTATACATAATAATCTCTCCCCCAAAAAAATTAGTGCGTAAACTTTCTGTCAAGATTTCTAAGCTGAATTGCTTCCGCAATATGTGTAACATCAATATTTTCGCTTTGAGCAAGGTCCGCAATCGTTCTTGCAATTTTAAGAATTTTATGATATGCCCTTGCACTCAGATTCAAACATTCAAAAGCATTTTTAATAATGTCCTTTTCATCTTTTCCAAGTCGGCAATATTTTTCAATTTGAGCAGCAGAAAGTGCTGAATTAAAATAAATATTTTCGTTTTTGTATCTTTCTTTTTGAATTTCGTGTGCCACAACAACCCTCTTTTTAATTTCAGCAGAACTTTCCGATTTAGTTGTAACGCTCAAATCTTCATAATTAACCGCCGAAGCTTCAATTTGAAGATCCAATCTGTCAATAAGCGGTCCGCTTATTTTTCCAAGATATTTGTTAACTTCCCTTTGAGAACAGTTGCATTTTTCAGAATATCCATAATACCCGCAGGGGCAAGGGTTCATCGATGCAATAACCATAAGATTTGCCGGAAAAGTCATAGTTCCGTTAACTCTTGAAATTGTAACTTGCCTGTCTTCAAGAGGTTGCCTAAGTTCTTCAAGAACATTCCTGTTAAATTCGGGAAGTTCATCAAGGAAAAGAACCCCGTTGTGTGCCAAACTAACCTCTCCGGGCTTAGGAATACGCCCTCCGCCAACCATAGCCGAGTTTGAAATCGTGTGATGTGGCGAACGAAAAGGCCTTGTTTTAACAAGTGAATTTTTATCTTTCAAAAGTCCGGAAACACTGTATATTTTTGTAATTTCAATGCTTTCCTCAAAAGTCAAATCAGGAAGAATTGACGGAAGCCTTTTCGCCATCATTGTTTTGCCCGTTCCCGGCGGTCCAATCATCAATATATTGTGAAGCCCTGCCGCCGCAATCTCCAAAGCTCTTTTAACGTTTTCCTGACCTTTAACATCAGCAAAATCAAAATCATAACAACATTGTGAGCCGGAAAAAATTTTATCATAGTCAACAGTGAAAGGCTCAATAACTTTTCCGTTGAAATAATCATAAACTTCCCTTAAAGACTTAACACCAATTACCTCAATTCCCTTAACAAGAGCAGCTTCCTCAATGTTGTCAAAAGGAACAACACATTTTTTAATTCCACTTTGAAAAGCACTGTAAACAAGTGGCAAAACTCCCGAAACCGCCTTAATCGAACCGTCAAGCGACAATTCACCGATAAAAAATATATCTTTCGCTTTTTCTGCATCAATCTCGTCAAGACACGTCAAAATTCCAACAGCAATTGGCAAATCAAAAGACGGGCCCTCTTTTCTTGTGTTTGCCGGAGCCAAATTAACTGTAATTCTTTTAACTGGAAAATTAAATCCCGAATTTTTAATTGCCGTTCTAACCCTCTCTTTCGACTCTTTAACAGCAGAATCAGGAAGCCCAACAAGTTCAAAACAAGGCAAACCTTGGCTAACATCAACTTCTGTTTCAACAATATAGCCGTCAATTCCCGTCAAAGCCCCCGAAATTATTTTAGCAAGCATAACCTCTATTCCCCCTCATAACCCTCATCATCAAATTCTTCAAATTCAAAATCAAGATTTCTTTCGTTAAGATTTGCCCTAACAAGTTTAACTTTAACTTTGTCGCCAAGGGCATAAACTTTGTGAGTTCGCTCGCCAATATATTGCAAATTATCCTCGTCATAAATATAAAAATCATCTTCCATATTTCTAACAGCAACAAGACCCTCAACGGTGTTGGGAAGCTCAACATAAATTCCCCAATTTGTAACGCCCGAAATAATGCCGTAAAAAGATTGTCCAACTTTGTCCGCCATAAATTCAACTTTCTTCAAATTTTCTGTTTCTCTTTCCGCATCTTCCGCAACTCTTTCACGAACAGAAGAAATTCTTGCAATTTCAGGAACTTTTTTGCTCAAAGCCCTTGTCCTGTTTTCGCCCAAATCTCCGTTTAAATATTCCTTTATAATTCGGTGAATTTCAAGATCCGGATATCTTCGAATAGGTGAAGTAAAATGACAATAATATTTTGCCGCAAGCCCAAAATGCCCCTCGTTTTGAGCTGTATACCTTGCTTGTTTAAGGCTTCGCAAAACAACTCTGTTTATAATAATATCCTCCGGCGTATTTTTTGCGTCCGAAAGAACTTTTTGAAAAGATTTCGGGTGGGTTGAAGAACCTTTAATTTTATATCCGAATTTTGAAACAAATTCAGATAATTTTTGAACTTTTTCGGTGTCCGGTTCAGAATGTGAACGAAAAACAAAAGGTGTTTCAAGCCAAAAAAATTGTTCAGCAACAGTTTCGTTGCAAATAAGCATACATTCCTCAATAATGCTCGTTGCAACGTTTCTCTCATAGGGTTTAATGTCAATCGGCTTTCCGTCAGAATTTAAAATTATTTTTGCCTCTGTAAATTCAAACTCAACCGCTCCTCGTTTAAGCCTTTTTTCAAGCAAAATGTTTCTAAGTTTTTCAAGATTAAAAAACATTTCCATATAATCTTTATGCTCTTCCAAATATTTTGAATTTTCATTTGTAAGCAAATCATTAACAACAGTGTAGCTCATTCTTTTGTCAACATTTATAATCGATTGGCAAATATTATGAGAAACAACGTTTCCGTTTTTATCAATTTCCATAACACAGCTTAACGCAAGCCTGTCAACCCCTGCGTTAAGCGAGCAAATACCGTTTGAAAGCTTATGCGGAAGCATAGGAATAACCCTGTCAACAAGATAAACGCTTGTTCCTCTTTTAAGAGCCTCTTTGTCAAGAGGACTGTTTTCTTTAACATAATTTGAAACATCAGCAATATGAACACCAAGTTTAAAATTGCCGTTTGGAAGTTTCGAAACAGAAACCGCATCATCAAGGTCTTTTGCATCTTCCCCGTCAATTGTAACCATAAGAACATCTCGCAAATCCGTTCTTTCTCCGGCTTTTTCAAGGTTAACCTCGTCATCAATTTTTTCAATTTCATCATAAACATCATCAGGAAAGTCCAAAGGAAGTTCAAATTGCTTTATAATTGAAAGAATATCAACACCTGGGTCATTAATGTGTCCAATAATTTCTGTAATAACTCCCTCTGGGCTTTTCCCGTCTGTCGGCGGTTTAATAATCTTAACAACAACTTTATGACCGGAAACAGCCCCCTTGCAATATTCTTTTGCAATAAAAATATCTTGAGCAATTTTTTTATCATCAGGAATAACAAAGCCAAAACTTTTTCCTCTTTCAAAAGTTCCAACAATGGAATTCATACCTTTTTCAATAATTCTAACAATTTCGCCCTCTGGTCTTTTTCCAAATTCATTAACAATTTTGCACCAAACTTTGTCTTTGTGCATAGCTCCGTTTGTTGCAAATGCAGGAATAAAAATATCCCCCTCCGATTCATTGTCGGGAATAACAAAGCCAAACCCACTCGAATGGCTTGTAAAAGTCCCCGAAATAATGTTAAGTTCTTCCGGAGTCATAATTTTCCCCTTTTTTGTAACAACAATTTTTCCGCTGTTTTCAAGCTCTTTTAAAATATCATCAAACATAAATCTGTCTTTTGCCGGAACTTCAAGAATAAGAGCAATGTCTGTCGCTTTCATAGGTGTATAATTTTCGTCTTTTATAAAACCTAAAATCTTTTCTTTTCTTTCTTCAAATTTTTCATAATATTCTCGGTCCATAAAGCACACCTCCCAAATCGTATAGTTCATCTAATAAAACCGTATCACAATTTTTTATTTTTTTCAACTTTTATTTAAACAAATATAAAATAATTAAAAAACAGAAACATTTCAAGCGGTGTCAAAATTCAATAACGCTCCTTTTCGGCTCGCATATTTAATTATACAACACAACATTAATTATTTAAAATAATATCATCAAATTTCCCGTCAATAACATTAATCAAATCAACAGGACTAACTTCAATTTGAAGCCCCCTCTTTCCACCGCTTATAAATATCGTATCAAAATCCTCTGCCGATTTATTCACAACAGTAAAATAGCTTTTCTTCATACCAAGAGGAGTACAGCCTCCCCTAATGTATCCAGTAACTTTTGTAATATCCTTAACGTGTATCATTTCAACCGACTTTTCGCCAACGCTTTTTGCCGCTTTTTTTAAATCAAGCTCCTTGTCAACCGGCAAAACAAAAACAAAATAATTTTTGCTTTTTCCAACGGTAACAAGCGTTTTAAAAGTTCTTTCAAAAGGTTGTCCAAGTTTTTTTGCAACATCAAGTCCGTCAACAAATTCTTCACATTCATAAACGCTTTTTTTATATTCAATATTATTTTTATCCAAAAATCGCATAGCATTCGTTTTAATTTCTTTATCTTTAGCCATAAAAATTTCCTCCAAAAAACTATTCCTACTTATATAATAACAAATAAAACAAAAAAAATCTACAACCGGTTGTAAATAAAAAAATAATCTATATAAACGGAGAGTACTGCTCCGGAATTTTCATTCATAATACAGATTATTCAAATTGCCCAAAATTAGTGAACATTATATACATATTTTTAAAAATATGAGAAATAATTATATAATAAAAAATCACATTACTTAAACTTTAATTTCTAAATCAATCTAAAAAACACTCGGGAGGAAAAAATGAAAAAAATAATAACATTATTAACTTTAATAACAATTATAATAAGCTTAGTCGGTTGCCAAAAAAACACCGAAACAACGCAAAATATATCATTGTCGGAAATCCAAAATAAAATAATTCCAACTGCAAATTTAAAAAATGCCGAATTTAAAAACCTAACAGATATTAACACAGCCCAATCCTATGGAATATCAAAAGACGATATAGAAGAAGGCATTGTTTATTCAACAACCAATGAAAATTCCGATAAAATAATACTTGTAAAAACAAAAGGTGGGCCAACAACAGAAAATGTTGAAAAAGCTTTGGCAAATGAAGTTTCAAGTTTAATAAATTCGTGGGAAAACAACTTTTCCGAATCTGAAAAATTAAAAAATCACATTTTAAAAACAAAAGATGATTACGTACTTCTTGCTATATGTAACAATTCCGATAACGTCGAAAAAGCCTTCGACAGCTTTTTCGAATAAATATATAATTTTTTGCCAATAGTTAAACTACATTTTTAAAAATCCATAACTTAATTATTTTTCAAGCGAACTTATTGATAAATATTGATAAATTCGCTTTTTAAATTATTTAAACTCTTTAATATATAGGATAAAAAATGAGAACAGCTTAGCCATTCTCATTTTAAAATCAACTATTTTGCCGGTTTTATTCTGTTCTGCCAACACCGACAAAAACAATCTTCATAAATTTTTTTAATTCAATTATTCCATTATTTTTTTAGCTCTGTAAAGTTCGTCAACGTCCGGCTCATCAAGCTTTTCCAAATTTCCAAAACGCTCAACAAAATAGCCTTTTTCAACAATTTTCCCAATAACCGCCGAATTAATTCCGTTTTCTTTCAAAATTTCAACAAGTCCATTTCCGTTTTCGCAAGTAATAATTAAAGACCCGCTCGAAATAAGCCTAAAACAATCAATTCCAACGGCATTGCACAAAATTTTCGTTTCTTCCAAAACAGGAATTTTTTCAGAATAAACAACAATGCCTTTTCCCGAACATTCCGCAATTTCCCAACAAGCACCAAAAACACCGCCCTCGGTAATATCGTGCAAACACGTTGCCCCAAATTCCGTAGCAATTTCAGACTCTTTAACAACAGATAACATTTCCGAAAAACTTTTACATTTTTCAATAACGCTCTCATCAACTTTTCCCAAAAGTTTTTCATAAAAATCCGAAGCAATAATGCTCGAACCCTCAAGGCCTGCCCATTTTGTCATAACAACGTCCTGCCCTTCTTTCGCTCCTCCCGATGAAATAAATTTTCTGTTTTTCGTTTTTCCAACAACAGTGCAAGAAACAATCGGTCTAACAACAGCATCTGTAATCTCCGTATGCCCTCCCAAAATTGAAATTCCAACTTTCTTCGCCTCTGTATAAATATCCTCAATCATCGTTGAAATTTCTTTTTCGGTAATTGACGGCGGAAAAAGTGCAGTAAGCATAATTCCAACAGGATAAGCCCCGCTCGATGCAATGTCGTTGCAATTTATATTAACAGCAATTTTCCCAATATTCTCGGCCGCTCCCGTAATCGGGTCTGTCGATAAAACACAAAATTCGTCTCCCAAATCAACAACACTGCAATCCTCTCCAACAGACGGATTTAAAATAACTTCCTCTCTTTTAAAATTATTCTCAACAATAGGCTCAATAATAAGCTTTTTCAAAACTGAATCGGGCAACTTTCCAATTTTCATAAAAAATCCTCCAAAAAAATAAAAATCAAAAGACAAAAAGTTATCAACAAGTTTTCCTCAAAAAACTCAATTTTTATCCACAATTTCTCCACAAAAAATAAAACTATCAACAACAAAGCAATCCCCGCCGCCAAAACGGCAGGGACACTTCATAAATTAATTTCAGTTTTCCGTAAAATCGTCAAAAGTTATAATATCTTCAGCACTCTTTCCCGCAGGAATCATAGGGAAAACTTTTTCATCAAGATTAATTTCACAATTAATAACACAAGTTTTGTTAAGTTCAATAGCCTTTTTAATCGCCTCGTCAACTTCTTCCGGTTTTGTAACATTAAACGGAACAGCTTTATAAGCTTCGGCAAGTTTCAAGAAATCCGTTGCTTTATCCAAAACTGTGTTTGAATATCTTGCATCATAAAACATATTTTGCCATTGTCTAACCATACCCAAAACGTGATTATTAATTAAAACAACAATAACAGGCAAATCGTTTGCAACAGAAGTTGCAAGCTCAATATTGTTCATATAGAAACAACCGTCTCCGGCAATGTTGAAAACAACCTTGTTCGGACAGCCCGCCTTTGCACCAATTGATGCACCAAGACCATAACCCATTGTTCCCAAACCTCCGGAAGTAAGCAAATGACGTGGGTGCTCATAATCAATAAATTGACACGCCCACATTTGATGCTGACCAACTTCCGTAGCAATAATGGCTTCGCCTTTTGTAATTGCATTAATTCTTTCCATTATGTATTGAGGTTTAAGTTCTCCGTCGTGTGCATATTTAAGCGGATATTTTTCTTTATATTCATAAACTTTTTGAAGCCACTCTTTGTGTTCAAGCTTTCCGACTTTTTGATTAAGAATTTTAAGAACTTCCTTACAATCGCCAATAATCGAACTATAAGTGTTAATATTTTTATTAATTTCCGCAGCATCAATATCAATGTGCAAAACTTTGGCATTTGGAGCAAACTTTGCAATATTTGTTGCAACTCTGTCGCTAAATCTTGCACCAACCGCAATAAGCAAATCACATTCATCAACAAGCAAATTTGAAGTTTTCGTTCCGTGCATACCAATCATACCCGTAAACCTCTTATTGCTTGAAGGAACTCCGCCAAGCCCCATAGCCGAAAGACAAATCGGAGCATCGATATTTTCAATAAATTCAGATAATTCATCGGAAGCCTCCGAAGAAATTATACCACCGCCCGCATAAACAAAAGGCTTTTTCGCCTCTTTAATAAGAGAAACAGCCTTTTCAATATCACATTCAGTAATATTTTTTGTAATTCTCTCAATTTTAATGGGCTCTTTTTTCTCATATTCGGCAACATTCGCCGTAACATCTTTTGTAATGTCAATAAGAACCGGTCCCGGTCTGCCCTCTTTTGCAATGTAAAATGCTTTTCTAACCGTTTCCGCAAGTTTATTAACGTCTTTAACAATAAAATTATGCTTTGTAATTGGCATAGTAATGCCTGTTATATCAACCTCTTGAAAGCTGTCCTTTCCCAAAAGAGGCAAAGAAACGTTTCCCGTAATTGCAACAATCGGAACGCTGTCCATATAAGCCGTTGCAATTCCCGTAACAAGGTTTGTTGCCCCCGGTCCGCTTGTTGCAATACAAACGCCAACTTTGCCGGTTGCTCGTGCATATCCGTCGGCAGCGTGAGCTGCCCCTTGTTCGTGAGAAGTAAGATAATGTTTAATTTCATCTCTGTGTTTATATAAAGCGTCATAAATGTTTAAAACAGCACCGCCGGGGTAACCAAAAATTGTGTCAACGCCTTGCTCTTTCAAACATTCAATTAAAATTTCCGAGCCGTTTAACTGCATTTAATCACTCCTCCATTACTCAAGAATAGCACCTTTATCAGCACTTGAAACAAGTTTAGCATATCTTGAAAGATAACCTGTTTTAATTTTAGGCTCAGGTGCAACCCATTTAGCACGTCTTTCGGCAAGAACTTCGTCAGAAACCCTAACAGAAAGAATACCTGCATTAATGTCAATATCAATAATGTCGCCTTCTTCAACAAGTGCAATGTTACCACCCGCAGCTGCCTCAGGAGAAGCGTGGCCAATGCTCGCACCTCTTGATGCACCGCTAAAACGACCGTCAGTAATAAGAGCAACCTCTTTGTCAAGTTTCATACCGGCAAGAGCAGAAGTTGGAGATAACATTTCTCTCATACCCGGTCCGCCTTTAGGTCCTTCATATCTGATAAGAACAACATCACCGCTTACAATTTTACCGCCAAATATAGCAGCAATAGCTTCTTCTTCCGATTCAAAAACTCTTGCAGGGCCCGAATGTTTAAGCATTTCAGGTGCAACCGCACTTCTTTTAACAACAGCACCGTTAAGGGCAATGTTACCTTTAAGAACAGCAATACCACCTGTTTTGGAATAAGGATTTTCAACAGGTCTGATAAGTTCAGGATTTTTGTTATAAGCGTTTTCGATATTTTCACCAACAGTTTTCAAAGTACAAGTTAAATTATCAAGTTCAAGAAGACCAAGTTTTTTAATTTCGCTCATAACAGCAGGAATACCGCCCGCTTCGTTAAGTTCTTCAATGTAGTTAGGACCTGCAGGAGCAAGATGACAAAGATTAGGAGTTTTGTCGCTAATTTCATTAGCCATTTCAAGATTAAGTTCAACACCTGCCTCGTGAGCAATAGCAGGAAGATGAAGCATAGAGTTTGTTGAACAGCCAAGAGCCATATCCATAGTAAGGGCATTTCTAAAAGCCTTTTCGTTCATAATATCTCTCGGTTTAATGTCCTTTTCAACAAGTTTCATAATTTGCATACCTGCGTGTTTAGCAAGTCCAATTCTGTCACCATAAACCGCAGGAATAGTACCATTTCCTGGAAGTGCCATACCAATTACTTCAGAAAGACAGTTCATAGAATTGGCAGTATACATACCGGAACAAGAACCACAACTTGGACAAGATTTATTTTCATACTCTTTAAGTTCGTTTTCGTCAATCATACCGGCTTCAAAAGCACCAACAGCCTCAAATGTTTTAGAAAGACTGAGTTTTTCTCTTTCAGCACCGCATTTAAGATGACCCGCAAGCATAGGGCCACCACTGCAAAGAATAGACGGAATATTAAGTCTTGCGGCAGCCATAAGCATACCCGGAACAATTTTGTCACAGTTAGGAATTAAAACAAGACCGTCAAATCCGTGAGCCATAGCAAGAGATTCAACCGAATCAGCGATAAGTTCTCTTGTTGGCAAAGAATAGTGCATACCAATGTGACCCATAGCAATACCGTCACAAACACCAATAGCAGGAACTTCAATAGGTGTTCCTCCCGCTGCCAAAATACCGGCTTTAACAGCTTTTGCAATATTGTCAAGGTGCATATGACCCGGAACAATTTCGCTTTGAGCATTAACAACACCGATTAAAGGTCTGGAAAGTTCTTCATCGGTATAACCCATCGCTTTAAAAAGTGAACGATGCGGTGTTTTGTCAGGACCTTTTTTTACTCTATCACTAATCATTTTTTGTACCTCCGTTTAAAAATTTTCAATTCAATAAATATCCGATTATTGTAAATTATTCATTTTTATACAAAAAGTAAAAATGGGTTGTTTCATTAAAGCACAAAATCAACCCAAATAAAAAATCAGCAAAAATCCCAAATTTATTATAAAATATTCAAAAGGCAAAATCCCCGCCCGTTTTTGTAAAAAACAGGCGGATTTTTTGTCAAATAAAAGCTTATTCGGTCGGATTTTATACTTCAATATATATTAAAGATTTTCAATAATAAGTCTACCCATTTCTTTACAACCAACTTGTTTCATACCTTCGCTCATAATGTCGCCTGTTCTATATCCTGCATCAAGAACTTTAGTAACAGCATCTTCAATGCACTTAGCTTCTTCAAGTAAACCAAAGCTATATTTTAACATCATAGCACCGGAAAGAATAGTAGCAATAGGGTTAGCAATGTCTTTTCCTGCAATGTCAGGAGCAGAACCGTGAACAGGTTCATACATACCAAGACTGCCGTCACCAAGACTTGCCGAAGGAAGCATACCGATAGAACCTGTCATCTGGCTTGCCTCGTCAGAAAGAATATCACCAAAAATATTTCCTGTAACAATAACATCAAAAGTTGTAGGACGCATAATCAACTGCATAGATGCGTTATCAACATATAAATGGTCAAGTTCAACGTCAGGATAATCTTTAGCAACATCAAGAACAACTTTTCTCCAAAGTCTTGAAGACTCAAGAACGTTTTGTTTGTCAACGTTAGTAACGTGTTTGTTTCTCTTTCTTGCAATTTCAAAAGCTTTTCTTGTAATTCTTTCAACTTCTTTTTCAGCATATTGTTCAACATCATAAGCAGCTTCGCCCAAATCAGTTTGTTTTCTGCCTTTTTCGCCAAAATACATACCGCCTGTAAGTTCACGAACAACCATAATGTCAACGCCGTCAGCAACCAATTCAGGTTTAAGAGGGCAAGCATCTTTCAAAGCATCGTGCAAAGTTGCAGGTCTAAGGTTAGCATATAATCCCAAAGCACCTCTAAGGCCAAGCAAAGCTCTTTCAGGACGTTTGTCTCCCGGAAGAGTGTCCCATTGCCAACCGCCAACAGCACCCAAAAGAACAGAGTCGCTTGCTTTACAAACATCAATAGTTTCCTGTGGCAAAGGCTCGCCAAATTTGTCAATGGCACAACCACCGCCCAAAACATGAGTATATTCAAAAGTGTGACCAAATTTTTTACCAATTTCGTTCAAAACAAGGATATTTTGTTCCATAACCTCAGGGCCAATACCGTCACCGGCAACAACAGCGATTTTATAATTCATTTTTATTCCACCTTTTAAGTAAATTTTAAATATTAAACAAAAAAACTTTGTCGCTTGCCCAAACAGGTAAATTCAAACCGCAAAAAGCTCAAATTCCCGCAAATTGTGCAAAGCCCAATTATATATTATTTTAAACCAAGCTTAACTTTAGTCTGTTCAACAAGTCCGCCAACCTTGAACATTTCTTGCATAAATTCAGGGAAAGGCTCAGCCTGATAAGTTTTATTTTTAGTCAAATTTGTAATAACACCCGTTGAAAAATCAACTTCAACTTTGTCGCCCATATCAATATCATCGGCAGCTTCTTCACATTCAAGAATAGGAAGACCAATGTTGATAGCATTACGATAAAAAATTCTCGCAAAAGTTTTAGCAATAACACAAGAAATACCGCTTGCTTTAATAGCAATAGGAGCATGCTCTCTTGAAGAACCACAACCAAAATTCTTTTCAGCAACAATAATGTCGCCGTCTTTAACGTTGGCAGCAAAAGGAACTGTGCTGTGGATAGCATCTTCCATACAGTGCTTTGCCAATTCGGCAGGGTCAGAAGAGTTCAAGTATCTTGCAGGGATAATAACGTCAGTGTCAATGTTGTCCCCATATTTAAAAACTGTACCGTTTGCTTTCATTTCAAAACCTCCCAATTAAACATTCTCAGGACTTGTAATCTTTCCTGTAAGAGCCGAAGCAGCAGCAACAGCAGGGCTGCAAAGATAAACTTCAGATTCAGGGTGTCCCATACGTCCGATAAAGTTACGATTTGTTGTAGATAAAGCTCTTTCGCCTTTTGCCAAAATACCCATATGTCCGCCAAGGCAAGGCCCGCAAGTTGGTGTAGAGAATACACAACCCGCTTCAACAAAAATTTTCGCAATACCCTCGTCAATACATTGTAAATAAATGTTTTGAGTACCCGGTAAAATAATAACTCTAAGTTTAGGATTAACTTTTTTACCTTTAAGAATGTTTGCAGCAGTTCTCAAATCGTCCATTCTTCCGTTTGTACATGAACCAATAACAACCTGGTCAATTTCAACATCACCAACATTGTCAATAGTTTTAGTATTTTCAGGAAGATGAGGAAAAGCAACTGTCGGTCTCAAAGTTGATAAATCAATTTCATAAACTTCGTCATATTCAGCATCTTCGTCAGCTTCAAAAACAGTATATTCTTTGTCGGAATGTTCTTTAACATATTCAAGAGTTTTTTCGTCAACAGGGAAAATTCCGTTTTTACCGCCGGCTTCAATAGCCATATTAGCAATAGTAAATCTGTCGTCCATAGAAAGATATTTAAGACCGTCGCCAACAAACTCCATAGATTTGTACAAAGCACCGTCAACGCCAATCATGCCAATAATATGTAAAATAATATCTTTACCGCTAACCCATTTAGCAGGTTTGTTTTTAAGAACAAATTTTAAAGCAGAAGGAACTTTAAACCAAGCAACGCCCCTTGCCATACCAACAGCCATGTCAGTACTTCCAACACCTGTTGAAAAAGCACCCAAAGCACCGTAAGTACAAGTGTGAGAGTCTGCACCGATAACAACATCACCAGGAACAACAAGACCTGCCTCAGGCAAAAGACAATGCTCAATACCCATCTGTCCAACTTCAAAATAATTTTTAACACATTTTTCGTGAGCAAATTCTCTGATAATTTTGCAATGCTCAGCAGATTTAATATCTTTGTTTGGAGTAAAGTGGTCAGGAACAATAGTCACCTTGTTTTTATCAAAAACCTCTTTAACACCAATTTTGTTAAATTCTTTAACAGCAACGGGA
>CAZHGC010000008.1:0-58983 GCA_964531385.1 uncultured Lachnospiraceae bacterium
GACCCGAGAGGGGAAAATGCGGTGGCGAGTAGCGAAAGCTACGGAGTAGCATTTTGAGCGGAGAGATTTTTTATTAAACAGAAGATGTTTCTTGATTTTTTAAGAAGCGGTTAAAGAAAATTTATGATTATACAACAGGAGGAAAATATGAGCTATAAAAAGGATTTTATCAAATTTATGTGTCAATCCAACGTTTTGACTTTTGGAGATTTTACCCTTAAAAGCGGAAGAAAAGCCCCTTATTTTATTAATACGGGAAATTATAAAACGGGGGAACAAATTGCCAAACTTGGCGAATTTTACGCAAAGTGCATTGAAGAAAACAACGTTTCGGCAAACGTATTTTTTGGTCCTGCATATAAAGGGATTCCTCTTTGCGTTGCAGCGGCTTCTTCTTTATTCTCTCAATTTGGTAAAAATGTTAATTATTGTTTTAACAGAAAAGAAGCAAAAGACCACGGCGAAGGTGGTGTTATTGTTGGCCACAAACTTTCGAACGGTGATGATGTTCTCATTATTGAAGATGTTATTACTGCGGGAACGGCGATTAGAGAAACTTTGCCCGTTTTGAAAGCTGCTGCTGATGTTAATATTTCTGGCGTTATCATTTCTGTTGACAGAATGGAAAAAGGAAAAGGCGAAAAATCTGCTGTTCAGGAAGTTTTTGACGAGTTTGGAATTAAAGTTTATCCTATTGTTACGGTTGAAGATATTATCGAATGTATTAAAGATGGAACTATTGAGGGAAAAGAATATCTTGATAAAATGCTTGAATACAGAAAAACTTACGGAATTAATTAAAATTTGGTTATGTGAAATTCATATTTTTGGAGCGGTACTATTTAATTTGTAATATAAATTTAATTCTTGTGAAATTATATTGTAGCAATTGTGTAGTATAATAAAATTACAAGAAAATAGATTGGAAATAAAAAAACGGAGCGACCCACAGGGGAAAATGCGGTAGCGAGTAGCGAGAGCTACGGAGTAGCATTTTAAGCGGAGGATTTTTTTATTAAACCGCAGATGTTTCTTGTAATAAATTACAAGAAATTGAATTGTAAATAAAAAATTCGTAGCGACCCACAGGGGAAAAGCAGAAAAGTGTTTTTTCACGACAAGATTTTTAATATTATTTTTTTGAAAGGGTGATTATTTTGTTAAAGAAATTTACTGCTGTTTTTATGTCATTGCTATTTGCTGTGTCTGTATGTGCAACGACATCTTTTGCGGCGGGTGTTAACGATATTGACGGGGTTTATTTAAACGGACAGAAGCTTGTTTTTAGCGATGCACAGCCTATGATTTACAACAGCCGAGTTATGGTTCCTGTTCGTGCAACAGCCGATTATTTTGGTATGGAAACGGAATGGAACAAATCTACGGAAACTATGACTTTTACAAAGGGAAACCGTACCATTGTTCACAAAATGAGAACAAATGTTATTACTGTTAACGGTGAGGCTTTGACTTTTGACACAAGTTCAATTAATTCTATGAACCGTACTCTTATGCCTGTTCGTATGCTTGGCGAGGCTATGGGGGCGGTTGTTGACTGGAACAACGATTCGAGACAAGTTATTATTACAACAGATTCGCCTTCCGTTTTGACAGCTCAGGCATCGGCAACTGCTGTTAACACAGGTGAAGAAGTTATTGTTAACGTTCTTACTTCGGCAACTGCAAACAAAGTTAAACTTGTTGATACAGATTCAAATGCGATGATTAACGAAAGCGTTACATACAGCGAAAACGGAGACGGAACAAAGACTTTTGCTTTGAAATGGGTTCCGAATACAAATTCTACGGGATATAAAAATGCTCAAGTTTATGCGGGCAACGAAGCTGGTTACAGCGAAGTTGGTTTGCCGGTTGCTGTTAGTGTTGTTGCAGATTCTTCTCCGAAACTTAAAAGCTACAATGTTAGCAAATATTCTGTTGACAAAAACGAATATGTTACTTTTACAATTTATGCAAATACTACCACTACAAAAATTAAGATTGAAAACGATTTTAATGCGGACACAAAAGAACTTACAAGTTTTACTGCTTCGGGTGACGACAAAGTTTTTGAGGGCAGAGTTAAAATGACAAAATCCGGAAACAGAGAGTTTACAATTCGTGCCGGAAACAACAAAGGTTATTCTAACGAATATCAAACAGTTGTTATTGACGTTGACAAAACAAGCAGTAAAGATGACGACGACGATGACGACGATGATGACGATTGTGCAATTAAGGATATTGACGTTGATGACGATGAGGTTGCTGTTGACGGAGAGGTTACCGTTAAGGTTACCACAACTTATGATGTTGATGAAATTAACGTTTATGATGCTGATGATGATAGAGTTGCAAAAACGATTTATGAAACATCAAAAAGCAGAAGTGACAACGAAAAAATTTGGAAAATCAATGTTCCTGTTGAAGAGAAAGGAACTAACAAATTTTATGTTTACGCATACACAGATGATGACGAAACACACAAAAGTTTCAGTGTTAAGGGCATTGAATATGACGATGATGAACTTGTTATTAAGAGCATAACTCAGGAGGACGACGACGCAGAAGAGGGTGATGACGTTAAAATCAAAGTTATTACTTCCGATGTTGCGAAGAAAGTTGAAGTTGCGGACAACAACGACAAAACAATCGATACGACAACTTCATCTTCAAGAAGTGGTGACGAGAGCCGTTCTTGGACCCTCAAAATTCCTAATGCAAAAGCTGACAAGAACTATTATATTTATGCTTATGACGAGGACAACGATGATGTTCACAAGAAATTTACTTTAAATCTTGACGATTCGGAAGAACTTGAGATAATCGATGTTGACCTTGAGGACAACAATGTTGATTTATATGATGACATTGAAGTTACTGTTAGAACATCGACAGGGGCTACTAAGGTTTGGATTGAAAACGGTGATGATGACAAAGTTGCATCTTTGAGTAAATATACGAAAAAAGATGACGACGAACTTATTTGGGAGCTTGATTTTGAGGCTGACGAAGAGGGCAAAGTTACTTATACTGTTTATGCGAAAGATTCTGACGGAAACGAGGAGAAAGAGAAGTTTACTGTTAGGGTTGAGGACTAAAGAGGTTGTCAAAAACGCAAGCGTTTTTGATTTGAAGCCGTCGCAAGGCGACCGGCTATGCAAGAAATGAAATTTCTTGCAAGTTTAGAAGAGGAAGAAATGGCGTTTCTTCGCACAAGGCAACTGTCTATGCAAGAAATGAGATTTCTTGCAGATTTAAAATAGGAGGAAATGACGTTTCTTCGCACAAGGCTTTCTTGCGAAAGCCCTTGAAACGCCATTTTCCCTCGGACGGGCAAAGCCCGTCCTGCGGAACAAAGTCTGCGACGCTATTGTTATTGTTATTTGTTGGTGAAATTGATGTTTTTAGCATCTCCATTTTTGGAGGTGCTATTTTTTTGCGGAAAAGGGGGGAGGGGGAAGAGGATTAGAAAAAAGGCGGAGGAAAGGGGGAAAAGAGAGGGAGGGGTGGTTTTGGAGAGGGAGGAGAAAGTAGTTAAAAGAGGGGGGAGAGAGGAGAAACGGAAGGGAAAGGGGCGTTTTTTTGAGGAGGGGAGAGGCATTGGAAAAGAGAGGGAGGAAAAGAGGGAAAGGCGAGCGAGGGAAGAGGAGATTAAAAAGCGGGGGATTGGCAAAAGAACAAAATTTCCCTATAAGGACAGCCAAATGCCTGTTGTTATTATATCGGCTATATCCATTACAAGGGAGAGGCGGGTGTTTTGGAGGAGCGTTATTTCCAAAAAGCCGTTTAAATTTACTATGCCCGTTATGAAAACGTCACCGACTTCGCCGAGGTCTTTTTTTACGCCGGAGCCGGGGCGGAGAGACCCTTTTCCAACGGTTATATAACCTACATTTTTGCCAAGAGAGGCATCAACGGCTATTACAAGGGGGTTTTCGTTTGTTGAATAAATTTCATTTATTGTTGACGAAAGGTTTATTGCATGGACGGGGTTTTTTAATGTTCCGTATATTTTTACGTTGTCCTTTTTTGGCAATTTGTTCAATTTATAGCCGATTAGCGGGCCGAGACTGTCGCCGGTTGCTTTATCTGTTCCTATACATAATACAACAATTTCTTTTTTTGATGGGATAAATTCTTTTAATGTTTCTTTTAATGCTGATTTGAAATCGAATAATGCGGTTTTTGCTTTTGAATTTACATAACGTGTATTTTTTTCTTTTGACATTGGGATATTTTAGCTCCTTGATTTATTAAATTATGCCGATTTAAGGCCATGTGTTGTGATTTTAGTTTGAGTTGTTTAGGAAAAAGTATGTATGATTTTGAGATTTTTTTATTATGCTCAATTTTTTTTATTATTCAAAAAAATGGATAAAAAATTCAAAATGGTATTGACAAAATGTTATTTATAATATATATTTATTGTAATATTATTTACATATATTTGATAAAATGTAAAATAATAGTGAATAAATGGAAGTTGTGTAATAAAATGTAAGACGAAAAATTAATTTTATCGACGTATATTTCCAAAATTTATGATTTGGATTGTGTTATTATAACTTTGCGTTCAAGTTTATGGACAAGTTTATTTAAGCTGTTTTGAAAAATTTTTACTTAGGTGACACTGAAGTTGCAAGGAATTTTTTGCGGAAAAATTATTACAAATTTATTTTAATTTAATTATTTGGTGTTGCCATAAAGCGAAAGCTTGCTATTTTATGGAGGTGCAAGACATATGTACGAGGAACAAAGGCCGAAGCTGCCAACGAATGTTAAACAAATCGGAAACATATCTCAAGGTATTAAAATATATGTTGAAGACTATGTTTATACTTACATTCAGCAGTATGCGTCTTTTGCGGAATGTGAAGAGAAAATTGGCGTTTTGACGGGAAGAAAAACGTCTTATGAAAACGGCGATGTTTTATTTATTAACGGCATTATTCAGGGCAAATTTAGCGAGAGTGATGCGGGTATGGAAGTTTTGACGGAGAAAAGCCGAAGCTACATAGATGAACAAATTATGTTATATTTCCCGAATGATGAAATTTTGGGCTGGGTTTACATTCAGCCGGGGTATGGCGACTTTTTGAACACAAATTTAATTAACTATCACGAAAGCAATTTTAAAAAATATTACAATGTACTTTTTCTTTTTGACCCTTTGGAGAAAGTTAACGGATTTTTTTGCAAAAACGAAGTTACGGGCAAGCTTGAAGAAGTTAGAGGATATTTTATTTATTATGACCGAAACGAGGGTATGCACGAATATATGCTTAAAAACAGGCTTTCAAAGCCGAAAGAGGCGGAGAATTTAGCTGTTGATGAGCCGGATTTTGACGAGAACGCTCATTTTAAGGGCGGGGGAGACTTAGTTACAGAAAAAATTAGAAAGAGTTTTGACAAAGAACGGCAACATATGCCGAGGACTGTTCGGCAAAAAGGCAAAGTTGTTACCGAGCAACGGAAGCTTGTTAATTTCCTTGGAACTTTAAGTGCTGTTTTATTTTGTGCGTGTTTTGTTATGGGTGCGGGCATAATTAAAAATGACGACCGGATTAACAATGTTGAAAAACAGATGGCAGCGATTGACAATTCATATACATACATTATTAAAGCGATGAAGGAGGGAAACGTTCAGAATGTTTTTGCTGCACAAAATGGTGAAAGCGGTTTGTTTGAAACAACGAAGCCCGAAAACGAAATTTTAACATCTTTTGAGCAAACCTCTTTTGCCAAAGAAAGCGAAACGGAAGCTATTTCGGAAAAAGTTTCCGAAACAGTTTCTGAAAAACCAACCACAACAACCACTTTACAATTAACTGAGGGGGAACAACGGGAAGTTTCCCAAAAGGCGACTTGGGCAACTTCCATTGTTCCACAAAAATACAAAGTTCAGGAGGGCGATAGTTTATCGAGCATAAGTATTAAATTTTATGGAACAAAAGCGAAAATGAAAGACATTATGGCAAAAAATAATCTTGAAAATCCGGATATGATTTATTATGGCAAGATTATTTATCTTCCGTAAGGAGGGTATTTTCCCGCCGTCTTTTAGGCGGTGGGAGGGAGTTTAATTTAGGGGCAATGCGTTCGGAAACTTTTAATTGGGGGTTTTATTTATGGAATTTTACAATAACAGGAATTTTGAACAACTTACGGCGGAGCTTGCTCACGAAGTTAAAAATCCTGTTGCACTTATTAAAGCCAACATTGATTATATGCAAATTATTGACACTAACGGGGTTTACGACAAAAATTTTGGAATTATCAAGAAAGAGCTTCAAAAGATTACTAACATTGTTATGGATTTTATCAAACTTGCAAAGCCTGTTCAAAATTCAGAAAGGGAAATTATTTTCATTTACGATTTAATTTTTGAAATTATTGAAGAATTTGACACACCTTTTGACGACAAAGAAATTAAATTTGAACTTACTTGTTTTAATGAGGATTTGAAATTTTTGGGTGAGTATTCAAAAATTTGCATTGTATTTTTTAATATTTTCAAAAATGCTGTTGAGGCTATTTCCGAAAAAGGGAACATTTCAACTTTTATTGGGCGAGAGGGTGACGAAATTGTTATTAAAGTTGTTGACAGCGGAGAGGGGATTAACGAGGGGATTGAAAAAGAGGTTGGAACTCCGTTTTTTACTACTAAAGTTGGCGGAAGCGGTCTTGGACTTTCGATTTGTAAGAAAGTTATTGAGGGGCACAACGGGACTTTTAAAATATATAACAATGAGGGTGCGGGGTGCACTGTTGAGGTTAGGATTAGGGAGGAGAGAGAATTTGGGGGATTGAAAAGCGGGGAAAGAAATTAAGACAGTTTGGGGGACTGTCTTTTTTTATTAGGGAGGGAGGGAAGAGGTGGTGGAGAGGTTATTTTTGAAAAAAGGAGAAGAGGGAAAAAAGGGGAGAAGGGAGGAAAAGGAAGTTAAGGCAGTTTGGGGGACTGTCTTTTTTTATTGGGGCGAGAGGGAAAAGAGGTGGCGGAGAGGTTATTTTTGAAAAGGGGGGAAGGGGGGTTGTTTGGGGCGGAACGGCATTTTTACAAAGCCTTATATATATTAAACAGCGAATTTATTACAAGGTAGGCTTGCGGAAAAGGTCGCATAATGTTCCAAATTCCTGTTCCGACAAGCGAAAATTCACTTATCAAGTTGAGTTTTGCTTCAATGCTTTTTGCGTCTTCGAACCAAACTATATGTTCTTTTCCTGTGTTTGGGTCGGTATAGTTGAAAAACGGGGCTTGTGCATTTTCATCGAAATATATAGTTGAGCCAACTTTTCTTGCAAGGGTTACCGCCTCAACGTTTCCCAATGATTTTGCTTTTGAACCTTTTACATAGGGCAATGTCCAATCATAGCCATAGTTTGGAATTCCCATAAATATTTTTTCGGGGGAAATTTGAGTTATTGCATATTCAACAACTTCACGAACTTTTGGAAGAGGTGCAACGGCTTGCGGTGGGCCATAGGTGTAACCCCATTCATAGGTCATAAGCAAGACGGCGTTTGAAGCTTCGCCGAGGGCTTTATAATCGTGGGCCTCATAGAGCAACCCTGCTTGATTTGACGAAGTTTTTGGGGCAAGGGCAGTCATAACAAAATAGCCCTCGTTATTTAGGCGTTCACTTAGTTTACCAATGAACTCAACATATTTTTCCCTATCTTCGGGGTAAATATATTCAAAATCAACATCTAACGCTTTATATCCTTTTTTTCGCATATTATCAAGTATATTTTCGATTAAATTCTGTGAGGCTTCGGAATTGTTCAAAATTTGATTTGCAAGCTCGTTTGAAAAAGTTCCGTTTGTTGTTAAAGTTGAAATTAACATAATTGGTGCAACTCCATAGTCGAGGGCTATTCGGATAATTTCGTCATCATTTGTTCCGATTAGCTCACCGTTTGGCGTAAATCCATATGTGAAAATTGTGATGAAGCTTAAATATGGCAATGTTTGTATTAGGATATTTTTATCAATATATGGATAGGCATATCCATTTACTGCTAAAACTCCTCGTTTTTCTCCCTCATACTCAATGACGATTGTTTGTCCGGGATAAATTATTCCATTTTGAAGAATTACAGGGTTGTTTTGCAACAAACTTACAACAGAAACTCCATATTTTTCGGCTATTGAATATAATGTTTCACCTGTGCTGACGGTGTGGGTTGTTTTTGGAATTAAAACAACGATTGTTTGCCCCTCGACGAGCGTTGTTTCATCTATTTCGTTATTTTGGCTTAAAAGAAGAGGTGATGTGTTATACATTCTTGCGATTGAAGAGAGTGTTTCTCCTTTTGTAACTGTGTGGATTATCATTTTGATACCTCCCGAGTTTTAATAATAAAGCGTTGTTTGTGCTTTGTTATTTCAAATATATTATGGAAAGGGGGATATTATTCGGGTGTTCTGAAATAAAATTTGGGGGCGGGAGGGGGGTGGAGGGTTTATTTTGCAGGGGAAAGAGGGGGGGAGAAAGAGAGAGGGGGGAAAGGGTTTATTTGGCAAGGGGGAAAGAAAGGATTTGTTTGGCAAGGAGAAAGGGAGAAAAAAAGAGGGGGAGAAAAGGGTTTATTTTGCGGGAGGAAAGGGAGAGAAAAAGAGAGGGGGAGAAATGATTTGTTTGGCAAGAGGGAAAGGGCGAGAAAAAGGGTTTGTTTGGCAAAAAGAAGAGAGAAGGCGGGTTGTTGTATAAAAAAAGGGGGCTGACAAGCCCCCAAAACGGTTAGTTTCGCTATTGAATTAGAACAATGTTTCAAATCTTTTCATTGCTTCAACGGTATTTTCTTTATTATTGAAAGATGTTAAGCGGAAATAATTTTCGCCATTTTTTCCAAATCCTGCACCCGGTGTTCCGACAACATTTATTTTATTGAGCATAAGGTCGAAAAATTCCCACGAATTCATATTATTTGGGCATTCAAACCAAATATACGGAGAGTTTACCCCGCCGAAATATTTAACATTTTTCTTTTCCATTGTTTCGGCAATAATTTTTGCATTTTCTTTATAATAATTTATCATTTCTTTTGCTTGTTTCATTCCTTCGACGGAGAAAACAGTTTCTGCTCCTCGTTGAATGATATATGGAACGCCGTTAAATTTTGTTGTTTGGCGACGATTCCACATTTTATTTAAAGACATTTCTCTTCCATCTGAAGATTTTCCGACAAGTGCTTTTGGAACGATTGTGTAACCACATCTTGTTCCTGTGAAGCCGGCTGTTTTTGAAAGAGAGCAAAATTCTATTGCACATTTTTTTGCACCCTCAATTGCGAAAATACTTCTTGGCAATGTTTCATCGGAAATGAAACATTCATAGGCAGAGTCGAAAAGGATTACTGCGTTATTTTTTAAAGCATAATCAACCCAAACTTTAAGTTGTTCTTTATTATAAACTGCTCCCGTTGGGTTATTTGGAGAGCAAAGGTAAATTATATCTGCGTGAACGTCTTGATTTGGCATTGGAAGAAAGTTATTTTCTGCGTTTGCATCAAGATAGATTATTTCTCTTCCGTTCATTGTATTTGTGTCAACGTAAACGGGATAGACAGGGTCAGGAACCATAACAACGTTATCGATTGCAAACAAATCTGTTATATTTCCTGTGTCACTTTTTGCACCGTCACTTACAAAAATTTCATCAAGCTCAAGCGTTACGCCATTTCTTTTGTAATATTCCAAAATTGCATTTCTTAAAAAGTCATAGCCTTGTTCCGGACCATAGCCACGAAAAGTTTCGGCTTTTCCCATTTCATCAACAGCAGTGTGAAGGCTTTTTACAACTTCGCTTGCCAAAGGGAGGGTTACATCACCAATTCCGAGGCGAATAACTTTTTTATCCGGATTTTCCTGTGTGAACTTATTAACTCTTTTTGCGATTTCGGAAAAGAGATAACTTTCTTTTACATTAAGGTAATTTTCATTAAATTTTGCCATTTGTTTTCCTCCTGAATTAAATATTTATCGATTGATTTTCGGAAATTTTAATTTTCTAAAAATTTTTTTGCGGCTGCAAGCTTTACACAAGAAGAGATTACTTCCATTGCTATTTTCAACTCTTCCATATAAGGGTATGACGGTGCAAGGCGAATGCAGTTATCGTTTGGATTATTTTTATAGGGGTGTGTTGCACCGGCACTTGTTACAACAACGCCTGCTTCTTTTGCAAGGCGAACAACTTCTTTTGCACAGCCATTTGGAGTGTAGAGTGTTATAAAATAGCCACCTTCGGGTTTTGACCAACTGCAAAGTTTTGATTCTCCAAATTCTTTTTCGAGAATTTCAAAAACCATATCGAATTTTGGTTTTAAAATTGCCGCATGTTTTTTCATATGATTTTTGACATTTTCTGCATTTCTGAAAAATCTGACAAACGAAAGCTGGCTTAATTTATTGTGTCCGATTGTTTGGACTGACATTCGTTTTTTGATTTCTTCGATGTTGTTTGAGCTTGCAACGATTATTGCAATTCCCGAGCCGGGGAACGTAACTTTTGATGTTGAGAAGAACATATAAATTCTATCTTGCGTGTTATATTTTTTTGCAATTTCAAATATGTTTGCAAGATTATTTTCTTTATAGATGTGGTGGATTGCATATGCGTTATCCCAAAAAATTCGGAAGTCGGTTGCTGCTGTTTTCATTTTTGCAAGCCTTTCAACCGTTTCATCGCTGTAGACTATTCCATCGGGGTTTGAGTACATTGGAACGCACAAAATTCCTTTAATGTTTTCATCTTCGGCAACAAGTTTTTCAACCATATCCATATCGGGACCGTTTTCATTCATTGGAATGGGAATCATTTCAACCCCAAATTCTTCACAAATTGAGAAATGGCGGTCATAGCCGGGAACAGGGCACAAAAACTTTATTTTTTGAAGTTTACACCAAGGCGTATTGTTCATTGTTCCAAAAATGAACAAACGGCAAAAAGTATCGTAAATCATATTTAGGGCAGAGTTTCCGCCGATTATGATATTTTCCATTGGAACATCGAGAAGGTCTGAAAAAATTCTTTTTGCCTCAGGAAGACCGTCGAGAACGCCATAGTTACGGACATCGAGGTTATTAAGTGCGTGGAAATCTTTAACTCCGAAGAGCATTTCGTTTGAAAGGTCGAGCTGTTTTGAACCCGGCTTTCCTCTGGACATATCAAGTTTTAAGCCCATTTCTTTATAATTTGCATATTCTTTTAAATATTCATCATATTTAGCCAAAAGCTCTTCTCTTGACATAGATTTTAATTCAGCCATAGCAAGCCTCTCCTTCATTAACTTTAGGGTTTTTTCGATTTTGAATTTTAATATAAAATTCTCGTCAAAAATTTAAGGCAATAGAAATTAATGCCAAATTTTATAATTTAATTTCACCATTGTTACATTGTATCATATAATTGCCCAAATGTCTTGTAAAATTTAAAAAAATTTTGAAGAAAAAAACTGTTCAATTATAATGAAAATTTATATAGATTTATTAAAAAATAAATTTAAAATGCAAGAATTACAAAAAAATCTTGCAAAATTGAATAAATGTTGACAAATTTATTTTATAATTCAAAAGTTATTGAGTTATTGGGTTTTAACTTTTATATTAGTGCAGATTGTATATTTACTGTGTTTACAAAGTTTTAAGTTACAATTTGAAACAAATTTTTATTTGCAAAAGCAACGCCGAATATGAATTATAAAAAATTTAAAATTCATATTCGGCGTATTATTACAATTATATGGCTAAATAATCGGGGGAAAAGTTATAGCCATAGAAGAGTTATGCAATTTTATTTTAAGCTTTATAATCTACCCAATCGAATTTTGCATCAACTGTTTTTTCATTTTTTCCGTTATACGCATAAATTCCGACAAGAGTTCCTGTGTGATGTTTTCCGACAGTTACGCCCTCATCGCACAAGAATGTGCATCTTTCAACACGACCCAACAAAACCCACGTTTTGTTATCTAAGCTGTAGAAAAATTCTCTTGTTTGTTTTATAACACGAACTTTGAGGTAAACTGTTTTTACGTTGTCATTTAAGGCAATTTCACCCATTATACTTTTTTCTGCATTTCTATTTTCATAAACACGAAGTTTTTTGCCGTTGTCATAAATCATACAGCATTTTATATGATTATTTATGCCATAGTAGCAAGTTATACCTGCCTGTTGGCCATTTGCAAAAGGTTCGAAATCAAGTTTTGTTGAAAAAGAATAGGAGAGTTCTGTTTCACGTCTTACCAATGTGTTGTATGAACTTCTTTCGCACAAATCGAACTCACCGGCTTCAATTGTGAAAAAGCCTTTATTTTTTGTTAGAGAAATTTTTTCAAGTTTTGGATTTCTTACAAATTCCCATTCAAGGCTCAATTTATCGCTGTTGAAGTCATCGAATGTTTGCTCTTCATATTCTGTCCAAGGGAGGTTTGGTGCTTCATTTTCGGCAGACGGGCCTTTTCCCTCGTTAACTGTGAACCAACCGTCTTCTGTCCATGTTACTTTATCGAGACCCGTTTCACGACCGACTGTTGTGAATTTTCCTTCATTTGCTCTACCGCAGAGGTATGTTACCCACCAATCGCCGTTTTGTGTTTGAACAAGGTCTCCATGACCCGAACGTTGAATTTCTGCTGTTGGGTCGGTTTGTTTTAATGTTGGGTTATATGGTGATGATTCATAGGGACCCATTAAGTTTTTTGAGCGACCAACACTTATTTGATGTCCAAATCCTGTTCCACCCTCTGCAACGATTGCATAATACCAACCGTCTTTTTTCAATACGTGAGGGCCTTCGGAGCAACGAAGCCCTGTTCCCGGCCAAGCATTTACTGTTGGTTCAGCAATTGAGCAACAATCATCGGAAAGTTTTGTTACAGTTATGCCCGGTGCTGTTATACAATAATGTGTTCCGTCATCATCTACGAAATGTGACGGATCGATGTAATCGAGGTCGAGAACGACAGGTTTTGAATATGGGCCGGCAGGATTTTTTGATTTCATAAACAACGTTTGACGAAGTCTTCCTGTTGTATTTTCTGGAGGGTCATTCAATCGCAAAGTTGCGAAAACATAGAATTCTCCGTTATGGTATGAAATATCAGGAGCCCAAATTCCATGGGAATCGGAAGTTTCGCTTAAAAACAAATCATCATTTTCGGTTATAACGTGACCAATTAATTCCCAATGCACCAAATCTTTTGAATGATGAATTGGAATTGCGGGGAAATATTGGAACGAAGAATTGACCATATAATAATCTTCGCCAACACGAACGACTGAGGGGTCGGGGTAGAAGCCACGAACTATCGGGTTTTGATATGTATTCAAGATAAGCACTCTCCTTATTTATTGCAACGTTGTAAACTTAATTGGTTGGAGACAGCGTTGCGTTAATATTTTTTTGTTTAAACAATTTAACCAAGGGGGCTAAGACGCATGACATTGTTTGGCGAGATAGACTTTATTGATTAAATTAAATTTAGTTATACATAGTGGTTATGAAGAAAATTAAATTATGCAGTGTTTGAAAAAGAAACGTACGTATAACTTTTTATATTTATATGATATAATTAAAAGCTTTATTTGTCAATACAAATGGTTGAAAAAGACGTCTGGTTGTGAGAAAAAGTTGTACTTATATGTCGTTGTTTTTTTGTAATGAGTTGGAATTTTTTATAAAAATTTATGTTTTTTTTTATAAAAAAAGACAAATTGTCGGAACCAGAATGTAATTTCCTTAAAAACTTGTTATTTAATTAACATTTTTGTACAACAATTGAGGGTTTTAATTGGTTATTTTGTGGAAATTTTATAATGTGGGGGATTGGGAAGAGAAAGGAGTATTACAAAAGTAACAATTTTTGGGGGTTTTGGGAGTAGTTTTTGGGGAGATTGCGAGGGAGGAAAAGGGGGAGGAGAGGAAAGGAGCGGAAGAGGGGAGAAAGGAGGGAAAAGGGGGAGGAGAGGCTTTGAGGAGGGAGAGGGGGAAAGGGGGGTTTTTGGGGAGATTGCAAGGGGAGAGGGAAGACGAAAGAAAAGGGGCGGGAAAGGAGAAAGAGGGAGGTTTTGAGGAGAGAGGAAGAGAGGGAAAGTTTTTAGAGGGGAGAGAGGGAATCTTTGAGGTTGCGGACAAAGGGCGGGGCTATTTATTTGAGCAAGAAGAGATGAAGTTTTCAAAGATTAAATTTGAGAGTTTATCGATTTCGAGGAGTTTTTCAGGGTGCCATTGGACACCGATGAAGAAGTTTTTGTTTTTTGCTTCAATTGCTTCGATTGTGAAGTTTGGACTTTTTGCGGAGATTGAAAAGCAAGGGGGAACGGAAGTTACGCATTGATGATGATACGAATTTACATTTGCGGAGGTCATTTTTGAAATTTCGAAAAGACGGCTGTTTTTTTCTATTGTAATTTTGTGGAACGTTATTTTTTCGGGAGGTTGCATATGGTTGTCTATATGCTGGCATATTTTACCGCCGAGAGCTGCCGCCATAACTTGCATTCCTCGGCATATTCCCAAGGTTGGAATATTTTTTTCATAGGCAATTTTACACAATTTTGCTTCGAATATATCACGTTTTTCGCAAATATTTGTGGCTTTTGGACTTAATTTTTCGGACAATAAATGTTGGCTTAAGTCGCCACCGCCGGAGAGGATTATTCCGTTTGTTATTTCTGATATTGTTGTTACATCTTCGGAATAGGGGATTATTAGACTTATTCCGCCGAATTTTGCAACGGCTTTCAGATAGCTGACGTTAAGTTTTGCAAAGTTATCTTCAAAAGAATGGGTTATTCCTATTATTGGTCGCATTGGTGGTCTCCTTTTTGTTTTAAACGGTTTAGTATATTTTATTCGTTTGGGAGGTTGGCATAAAACAAAAAGGTTTCAAACTTCCAAAAATACTCTTTGAGCGAGGAAGACCTTGGGGCGTTGCCCCAACCCCCACCACCTTTTGAAAAAGGTGGACGAAAACTTTAAAAAGAGAGAGGGGAAGTTTGGTTGGAGAGGAAAAGTAGATGTCAGCAAAACGGAGTTTTGCACAGGAGTTTTTGTCAAACTTTTTGCAAAAAGTTTGTGGGTTTGGGCAAAGCCCAAAAGAAAAAGGTGGACGAAAACTTTAAAAAGAGAGAGGGGAAGTTTGGTTGGAGGGGAAAAGTAGATGTCAGCAAAACGGAGTTTTGCACAAGAGTTTTTGTCAAACTTTTTGCAAAAAGTTTGTGGGTTTGGGCAAAGCCCAAAAAGAGGAAAAAGTTAGTGGGTTTGGGTGAAGCCCAAAAAGAGGAAAAAGAAAAACTATCGGAGGAACTTGAAGAATATTCGGAGGATTAGAAACACCCCGATTAGAATTCCGCCAATTATGAAAAAAAGCTTGTTTCTTGGGAAAAGCTTGAGCCTTTTGCCGAAAAAGCTTAATAAAAAACGTTCAATGTATAGGAGGACTGAAAGAATGACTATACTGAAAGTGAACGGGTTGCGTTGTAATGCCGCTAAAAAATCGAAATTTAGAAAAGCCACTATACATCGTGTGTTGCCACAGGCAGGACAATATATTCTAAAATTTGAATATATAGAACATTTTGGCATTGAATTTACTATATCGTTTAGATTAAATTTGATGAAAATGTATAGGGCAAGAAAAAGAAAAGGGACAGCTATTAACAGCCCCTTTTCCTTTGTTAGTTTGAATTTTTTCATTTATTTTTGACCTGCAAGCATATATGGTCTTTCAAATGTGAAAACAAGCATATCGTAATCGAGTGCGTTTTGTTCAACCGCAACTTCAGCATTTAAAATTCCCAATCTTGCTTGACTTACTTGATATGATGTTGCCATTCCTGCCTGATAACTTACAACAACGCTATTATACGTTTCGATTGCTTTTTGAACGGCTGCTTTTTTAGACTTGTCTTGTTCTTCAAGCTGTTTTAAGCTACTGTATGTGTTTCGGATATTTGTTGCCATTGCATCTTGTGTATCGGTTAATGTTCTTGTTGCCGTATTAACTGAATTTGATAAATTAATTTTTTCGGCATCGGTTGCATTTACACTTATTCGTTTGTTATATTCCGCAAGCTCTTGTTGTGCTTTTAACGTTTTAATTGATGGGTCGTTTTGAGTTTTTAATGTTACATATGATTCAAGATTTACGTCTTGAAGCTGATTTAACGAAATTTCGTAATTAACAACTATATCTTCGTTCGGGTCGGCACCGATGAACGATTTTAAGCTTTGTTTTAACTTCTCAAGAGCAAGTTTTGTTGATTCGAGGCTTGCTTGAAGTTCTTTTTGCCCCAATTTTGCTGTTGTTACATTTTGTTCGCTTTCCATTCCGACAGAAAGTTTTAATTCGAGATTTTTAATGTTTTCTTCGCCCAATTTTACGTTTTCTTCCATAAGAGAAATATTCATTTGAGCTGTTTTAATTGATGAGAGATAATTTTTTAAAGTTACCGCTGTGCTGTCACGCAACATTTCGGCATTTACATCTTTTAATGATTTGTTTATATCGGCAGCTTTCATTCCCTGCATAATTTGAATTGTTGTGCCGATTGTATCGGTTATTTTAAGCTGGAGTGCTGTTGAGTCGCTTATTCCGCCACTTGCCGCACCGTTTGCCAATGCTGTGTATGACGCATAGGCATCGTCCATTATTTTTATGTTATTGCCCAAATCGTCACGTGATTCGGTTAAATAGGCGATTGTGTCATCGAGATTTTTTAAATCGGAATTTTTATTTATTGCGGCTTGGAGTGCTTCATCATAGGAATAAACTTTTGTGTTGTCTGTTAGGTCATCTTTAACATCGAGAAGAATGTAATTGCCTTTATCTTTTGATGTTATTGTTATTGTTTTTTTAACTTCGTCCCAGCTTACATCGGCTTCGAAAATTTCGCTTATGAAACGGAGCGGAACCATTACAGAGCCATCAACTATTTCTGCGGAAACGGGAGCTTCGCTTTCTTTATTATCGATTGTTACTTTTCCTGTGTCAACAGAGAAAACAACTTTTTTGTTGTCTTTTTTAATTGTTACAGCTCTTGCTTTTGAGTCCCAGAAAACGTCATCGGCACCTAAAATATCGGAAACTTCACGAAGACCGACAAGGTTGCTTCCGTTGCGATTTATAATTCCTGTTTGAATTGGTCTTAAAATTCCATTTGCGTTAATTGTTATATCACTTATTGCTCCAAAAACAGATGTTGAGGTCATTGCAAAAATTAAAGCTGCTGAAATTGCACAGCAAATTTTTCTTTTCATTACAATACAAATCCTTTCTTAAAAAATATAGTTCAAGTTATACATTTATATACGTTGATTTTATTATAAAGTTTCATAAATTTTAAAATTTTTGAACAAAAAATAAACTTTATATTTTTGGGAAAATGGCGTACAATTATATTTTATGGTTTTGGTTTAATTTTTAATTTGCAAAAAGCAAAAGAAACGCCAAGAGAATTGTTTTTTTCAGGGCATTTCTTTTTGCTTAATTATTTTAACGCTTTAACTTGCGTTAATATGCTTACAAAATCTTCGGACTCGGTTATTTGTTCGGGGAAGAGTTTGAAAACAACATCTGCTTGTTCTTCCATAAATTGTTTTAATTCATCGGAAGGGGTTGTTATATTACAGCCCTCGGCTTTAAGTTTTTGTTCAATATCTTTTTCATATTGTTCCCAAGCTTCTCGCTGATGGGAGCAAGCTTCGCTTGCTGCCGAGAAGATTATATCTTGTTCGGTGTTTGTTAAGGCATTATATGCGGAAAGATTTGTTATAAATATATCGGGGCTTTGTTTATATTCATATTTTAATAAATTTTTTGCATATTTATAATTTCCCGATGAGTAATAGGTTGAAAGGTTGTTTTCAACACCTGTTAATTCGCCCGTTTTTAATTCTTCTGTTATTTTTGTTAAATCTGTCTTTTTTGGAGTTGTTCCAAGCATTGAAAGATAATCGACAGAAAATTCGGAATTATCGAACGGCATAACTTTTAAGCCTTTAAAATCATTTTGAGTTGTTATTTGTTTTGTTGTGCAAAGATATTTTGCACCGGAGTCTATATAGGACAATATTTTTGTGTTTTTCTGAGATAATTCAAAATTTAGGGAAGGACCTAAAATTTGCTCAGTTGCACGCCACATATGCCCGTTATTTCTGAAGAGATTTGGCAAAACAACTTTTGTTGGGACAGTTGATATGTTTTCGCAAGAAATCATATTTATGCAAGCAAAGTTTAAATTTGATTTATCATCGGAAACCGCATTTAACATTTCTGTTTCGGTTTTATAGCTGTTTTCCGGAAGAATTTCAATTATTATTGAACCTTTGCTTTTTTCTTCAACAAGCTTTGCAAATTCGTCACAAGCTTTTGCTGATATACTATCTTGTGGGTAGGAATGTGCAAGCGTTAATGTTTTTGTTGTTTCAACCGGAGCATCGGCACAGCCGGAAAGGGCAAATACCGATAATATGAGCATTATGCTCAAAATGAATTTTTTCATTGAGAAACCTCCTTGATTTTAGAGTTTTGTTGTCTCGCGGAGTTTTGCAAAAATTTCTTTGTTTGTTTTGTAAAGTTCGGAATAAAGTTCGTGGATTTTGGCATATTTTTCGGCATTTTTTGACGGTTTGATTGTTTTAATTATTTTAACAGCCTTACCTTTTGCCGTTTCAAAATCAGGACACATTTCCGAACCGACAAGAGCGATTAACGCTGCACCGAAAGACGGGCCTTCTTCGATGTTTAAAACGTTTAATTCTCTGTTTACGACATCGGCAATTATTTGCCCCCAAACTTTACTTTTTGCTCCGCCACCTGTTATATAAAGTTCATTTACGTCAACAAAATCGGTTACAAGAGAGAAAAGGTCTTTCAAGCCAAAGGCAACGCCTTCCATTACGGAACGAATTAATTCACCTTTTCCTGTTGAACCGGATATTCCGAAGAAAACGCCTCTTGCGTTTGTATCGGAGTATGGGCATCTTTCACCGAAAAGGTATGGAAGGAAGATAATTCCGTTGCTTCCGGCAGGGGTATTATCGGCGAGGGCATTCAATTCATCGAAAGACGTTTCTTCGAAGAGCGTTCTTTTGAGCCAATTTAACGCTTCGCCTGCACAGAGCATACAACCCATTGCATAGAGACTGTTTGGCATTGAGTAGTTGAAAAGGTGGACATCGCCTGTTACTTTGCTTGAAATTTCATCAAGGTAGGCAACGGCTGTTCCGCTTGTTCCAACGCTTAAAACAGCCTGACCTTTTTTTATGACACCGTTTCCAACAGCGGCACAGCTGTTGTCGGCACCACCGGCAATTATTTTTGCATCTTTTGCAAGCCCAAGCTCATCGGCAAGGTTTGCTTTTATTTCTCCGACAACACCTGTTGACTGGAGAACTTCGGGAAGAATATTTTCATTTAAGCCCATTTTTTCGAGCATTTCTTTTGACCAACAAGAATTTTTTACATCGAAAAGGAGCGTTCCGGCAGCATCGGAAACTTCTGTTTTAATATTTCCCGTTAACATATAATTTATGTAATCTTTTGGCATTACAACTTTATTTATTTTTTTGAAGTTTTCGGGTTCGTTTTCACGAAGCCAAAGAATTTTTGGAAGTGTGAAGCCTTCAAGTGCTTTATTATAGACCGATTTTAAAACATTTTCAAGACCGTTTGCTTTTTCGTATATTTCTTTTGTTTGCGGGGTTGTTCTTGTATCATTCCAGAGGATTGCTTTTCTTATTACTTCACCGTTTTTATCGAGAAAAACGGAACTGTGCATTTGACCGGAACAACTTAACGCTTTTATATTTCCTTTTGCTTCGGGATATTTTGAAACAATTGTTTTAATTGTTTCTTTTGTGTTTTCCCACCAAACCGACGGTGCTTGTTCAACGTTGCCGTTTTCGCCGAAATCAGGCTTATAGCTTTTTGAAGCAGAGCCGATTATATTACCGTTATCCGAAACCAAAAGGCATTTTACTCCGCTTGTACCCAAATCAATTCCAAGAACGTAATTCATTATTAAATCTCCTTTAAATAAAAATATATTTTACTAAAAGTTATTATATCAAATTTTGCGACAAAAGCAAACACTATTTTAATTTATTTGCTTGAAATGCCGACAAAATTTTGGAAGTTGTACGGTTATGTTTAAAATAATTGAATTATGCTTTTTACAATTTGTCGATTATTTGGATTTCTTCGATGTTTGTAAGCTCATGAGCAATTATATATTTATTTGTTAATATGCAAAGCATATTTTTTTCGTTACAGCCTATAAACTCACCCTCGAAGCTTTTTTTCTGGACTGTTACGATTTTTAGTTGCATTCCTCTTTTATAAGTTTCTCCGTTGAATTGGACAATTTCTTTTGGGAAGAGCGTATAACATTTTTGTATTACCTGACGTATATCCTCTGTTTGATTTAAAATTGCAGTTGGATTTTTAATTAACTTATTTAATTTTAAAATGAAACGAATTATCCATGTTAGCAAAAGTGCACCTATTGCCGCATAGAAAATGTCATCTGTTGTTATTACAGAAAAATCTATATTTCCCATAGTTTACCTCCGTTTTATATATTTTTTGTTTGCCAAACCAAGTTGTTTATAAATTGTTTTGCTGTTCTTCCTGAAATTCCTTTTTGGTTCATTTGCCATTTTAATGCTTCTTTTTCGAGGAGTTCTTCGCTTAGCGGAATGTTTAGGCGAGATGCCATAATTTTTACCATTTCGTTATATTCGGTTGGTGTTGGTTTTGGATAAGTTATTGTTATTCCGAACCTATCGGCAAGGGAAAGTTTTTCGTTTAATGTATCTTGCGTGTGGATTTCGGCATCGTCAGAGCCATGTTTGCGGTCGCTCCATTTTTCTTGAATTAAATGTCTGCGGTTGCTTGTTGCATAGAACAAAACGTTATCGGGTTTGCTTTCCGAGCCACCGTCCAACAATGATTTCATATATTTATATTGTATTTCCTGTTCATCGAAAGAAAGGTCGTCTATAAATATTATAAATTTTCTTCCGCGATTTTTTAAAACGGCAAGAATTTGCGGAAGTTTTATAATTTGTTCTTTTGTTATTTCTATTAGGCGAAGACCTTCGGCAAAATATTTATTTACGAGGGCCTTTACGGAAGATGATTTTCCAGTTCCTCTTGAGCCGACCAAAAGAACATTATTTGCTGGAAAGCCTTTTACAAAAGCATCGGTGTTGTTTATCAATTCTTCTGTTTGGGGTTTGTAGCCGATTATGTCGTTGAACGTTATTGGGTCGGGCTTTTCGATTGGTGTTATTTTGCCGGTTTCATCGTTGAATTTGAACGAGCGATATAGCGAGATTTCTCCGCAACCCGATGTGTTGTAGAATTTTATTAATGAATTTAGTATGTCGGAGTTGTTTGAAACAGAATTCATATATGTTAAAAGTTCGTTTTCGTTTTTATTTACGGGAACGTAATTTTGAATTTCGTTTATTGCAAATGTATTATTTGAAAGTTTGGACAAATCTATTTCTGTTAAATATTTCAATATTGTTATGTCATTTTCCGCAAGGTTATACAACGAGGATTTTTCAACGTTTGTATTATTTTCGCAATAGAGCGAGAACCTATTTTCATTATATAAAAACAAATTTAAAATGTGATTTTTGAAAAGGTTTCCGCAAAAGCCGAATTTTTCGGCATTTTCGACAAGGCACATAACCATTTTTGAAAAATTTGTTTCGATATTTTTTTGTTCGCATATATTTTTTAAACATTGTATTACGGGGTCGGTTGAAATTGTGTTATAGATTGTTAGGTTATTTATATTTTCTGAAATTTCGTTTAAGTATGTTGAATTTATTTCTGACATTTTTATACTCCTTTATAAAATTGGCTGTTCGGAGATTATTTTTATTGTGTTTAAATTTTTATCTTGGCAGCCTACTATTTCTATGTTCGCTTTTTGGCAAAGGCGGACATTTTCGATTGTTTGGGAAGTTATAAGTTCGCCCGGGGCGATTATTGGAATTCCCGGGGGATATGGAATTATAAATTCTCCCGAAACAAGACCCATACTTTCTTCAAAGGGGAAATTTTCTGTTTTTGCGAAAAAGGCATCTCTTGGAGAAAGGGGGCATATTGGTGTTGTTTCCTTTGGCAAAACCGATTGTTTGTTTTCGGAGGGCGTCAGGAGTTGGTCAATTTCTTTTAAGGCTTTTTTTAAAATTGAGAAGAAGAGGGGAGGGTCACACAATGAAGTCATTAAAAGAATGTGATTTTGTCCACTCATTTCTATATTTATATTATAATCCTTTTTTAAATATTTTTCTACAATATTTACATTTTTATTATCGATAAGTAATACAATTTTTCCGAAATCGCTGTCGAATGCTGTTGTTTTTTCGAGAATTTCGGATTTTGTCAGTATTCTTATGTTTTTCAAATTTTTTGTGCTGTCGATTAGGTGGTTTAGGGAGTTTGTATAATTTTCGAAAAGTTTTTTTGAATTTTCGAAAAGGATATTTTGACAGTTGTCTATTGATGCCATTAGTATGTATGACGGGCTTGTTGTTGTGAACATTGAAATGGATTTTGCGATTTTATCGACATCAACGAGGTTGCTTTTTATATGCAAAACAGAGCATTGTGTTAGGGCGGGCAATGTTTTGTGCAAGCTTTGGACAACAACATCGGCACCGCACGAAAGTGCTGTTTTTGGAAATTCATCGGAAAAGGCGAAGTGACTCCCATGAGCCTCATCAACTATTAGAGGAATATTTTTTTCGTGAAGTATTTTGGCGATTGCTTCGATATTGGAGCAAAGCCCCTCATATGTTGGTGATGTTATTAATGCTGTTTTTATATCGGGGTGTTCGATTAATGCTTTTTTTACGGAAGAGGGCGAAACGGTTCCGCTTGTTCCGAAAAAGGTTGTTTCGGGCAATATATATATTGGAACGGCACCCGAACAAATTAAGCCGTTATATACACTTTTATGACAATTTCGACTTATTAAAATTTTGTCGTTTGGGCAACAGAGTGCTGTTATTGCCGATTCTATCCCCGATGTTGTTCCGTTTACAAGATAGAAACTTTTATTTGCTCCGAAAACTTTTGAACAAAGTTCTTCGCTGTCTTTTATTATGCCTGTTGGATTATGGAGATTATCGAACCCTGCAATTTCCGTTATATCGAGGGAAAGCAAATTTTTCGGTATGAAATCTTGATTTTGTTTATGCCCCGGCATATGGAACGGAATTGGCGAGGTTTTTTTTAATTTTACGAGTGAATCGAGCAAGGGTGTTGGCATTTTGGTTCAATCCTTTAATATTTATTTGATTTAGAGAAGGGGCGAAATTAACCTTGAGACGGACTCTTGAAAACGGAAGAGTTTACTTTGTGAATTGTACCATTCGAGGGTTATTTCTGTGCAATCTTCCAAATCTTTTTTGAAACTTTCGTTAAAATTTTTTGTTATCATTTCGTCATAGATGAACGCATTTACTTCGAAATTTAATTTTAAACTTCTAACGTCCATATTTGTTGTTCCTATTGATGTTATTTTGTCATCTATTGTTATAAATTTGCTATGGATAAAGCCTTTTTCATATTTGTAGCATTTTACGCCGGAGTCTAAAAGTTCGGATATATAGGATATGCTTGCCGCAAAAACGAAAGGGTGGTCGGGGTGGGCGGGAATTATTATTTTTACATCTATCCCCGAAAGTGCTGTTGTTTTTAATGCTTCCAATATGCTGTCATCGGGTATGAAGTATGGGGTTTGGAAGCAGACGCTCTTGCTTGCTTCAGTTATCATTTTGAAATAGCCGTATTGAATTGAGTTCCATTTACAATCGGGGCCGGAAGAGAGAATTTGCATATTTATTCCGTTTTGAATTTTTGGCGGAGCGGGAAAATAACGTTTTGTTATTTCTATGTTGCTTTTTGCGGTGAAGTTCCAATCGGATATGAAACGAAGTTCCAAATCGTTGACCGCACTGCCTTCAAAGCGTATGTGTGAATCTCTCCAGAAGCCATATCTTTTAACTCTTCCGAGGTATTCATCGCCTATGTTTAGACCGCCGACATAGCCGATTTTTCCGTCTATTATACAAAGTTTTCGATGATTTCTGTAGTTTAGGCGGATTGAATATGGCGAAAGGAATATTCCGACTTCGCCACCCGCATCGATTAGGGGTTTGTTGAAGTGTTTTGAGTTGAAAATGTTTCCCATTCCGTCATATAGAAGTTTTACTTCAACGCCTTGTTTTGCTTTTTCGGCAAGTGCCTGTATAATGTGTTTTCCGAGGTTATCGCTTCGAACGATGTAATATTCGAGGTGAATGAAAGATTTTGCGTTTTTTATGTCATTTAGCATTGCTTCAAATTTTGAATTTCCCTCGTTGTAGATTGTTACGGAGTTATCTGTTCGAAGGGGGCTATTTCCCGAAACACGATTTAGATAGAAAATGTCTTGATAATGGGATTCTTCTTTATATGGTTCGTTTTTTTCGGTTATGCTCATATATTCTTTATAATTCGGTTTGTTTTCTATTTCTGTGAAATATTTTTCTTTTAAATTTTCATCATTTTGGTTTTTTTCCATAAAGCGACTGTGTTTTCTTCCTTCAAAGCCGAAAGCGAGATATATTAGAAAGCCTATTCCGGGGAGAATTGTTAGGAGCATTAGCCAAGACCAAATTACTGCCGGATTTCTTCTTTCGAAAAATACAACGAAAAAGGCAAATATGAAATTAAAGAATATGAGTAGGTCAAAGATTAACGAAAAAATATTATCCATATAAGAGCCTCCGTTATTTTTTGAGTTTTTGTAAACCAAAGTTGGACACAAATTTAATAAATATAACAAATATAACATATACATCAATATTTTTCAATTAAATATGTAATTTTATTTGCGACTTTTTTTTAATTTTGGCGAATTTTACAAAAAATTATGTAAAATTTGTTTTTATGGAATAACACTTTGAAAGTATTTTAATTTTCTTTTTGTCAAATTATGCGGTATTGCCCAAAATGTTTTTGAAATTTTGGCAATTAGAATAATTTTTTTTAATGTTCATTTTTTTGAATTTACAACGTTTTTGATTTTTTTACAAAAAACAACAATTCGTCAAAGTGTTTTTTTACAATTTTTAAAAATATTTTTTCCTTAGATTATAATTCCTTGAAGAGCTTGAAAAAATACTATTGATATATAATTTTAAATATGTTAAAATACCTTGATAGAATGAAATAGTGCCGTACTTTACAGTTTTTGGTGCGGAAAAATTTATTACAGGGAGTTTGAAGAAAGTGATTACTAACAGAGAAGATATAAGAAATATAGCCATTATTGCACACGTTGACCACGGCAAAACAACTTTGGTTGATGAACTTTTGAAACAGAGCGGAACTTTTCGTTCAAACCAAGTTGTTAGAGAGAGAGTTATGGACTCGGGAGACATTGAACGTGAACGTGGTATTACTATTTTATCGAAAAATACTTCTGTTTATTATGGCGATACAAAAATTAATATTATCGATACACCGGGACACGCTGATTTCGGCGGTGAGGTTGAACGTGTTCTTAAAATGGTGAACGGTGTTGTTCTTGTTGTTGATGCTTATGAAGGTGCTATGCCACAGACTAAATTTGTTCTTAAAAACGCATTATCTTTGAACTTGCCTGTTGTTGTTTGTGTTAATAAAATTGACAGACCGGAGGCAAGAGCTGACGAAGTTGTTGACGAAATTCTTGAACTTTTTATGGAACTTGATGCAAACGACGACCAGCTTGATTCTCCTTTTGTTTTTGCTTCTGCAAAGCAAGGAAAAGCGGCTTTGACACCGGAAGAGGCTCTTGATGCAACAGATATGAAATGTCTTTTTGACACAATTATTGAACATATTCCCGCACCTCAGGGAGACCCTGATGCGGAGCTTCAAATTCTTGTTACAACGATTGATTATAACGATTATGTTGGTCGAATTGGAATTGGAAAAGTTGAAAACGGAACTGTTAGAGTTAATCAGGACGTTACAATTGTTAATATTCACGACCCAGAAAAAAGAGAAAACGTTAAAGTTAACAAACTTTACGAATATGAGGGTCTTGAAAGAATTGAAGTTAAAGAAGCGACAATCGGTTCTATTGTTGCGGTTTCCGGTATTCCTGAAATTCACATTGGAGATACTATTGCAGACAGGGAAAACCCTATCCCTATTGAAGTTAATAAAATTTCCGAACCGACTATTTCTATGACTTTCAGTGTTAATGACAGCCCTTTTGCCGGACAAGAAGGAAAATTTGTTACTTCGAGACATTTGAGAGAGCGTTTGTTTAGAGAACTTAACACAGACGTTAGCCTTAGAGTTGAAGAAACAGACATTGCTGAAGCTTACAAAGTTTCGGGAAGGGGCGAACTTCATTTATCTATTCTCATTGAAACTATGAGACGAGAGGGTTATGAATTTCAAGTTTCAAGACCGGAAGTTTTATACAAAGAGATTGACGGTAAAAAATATGAGCCTATGGAAATTGTTACAATTGATGTTCCCGAGGAATTTGTTGGGAACGTTATTGAGAAGCTTGGAACAAGAAAAGGCGAAATGACGAATATGGTTCCGTCTAAGGGCGGGTATACAAGAATTGAATTTTCTATCCCTGCGAGGGGGCTTATTGGATATAGAAACGAATTTCTTACAGACACAAAGGGCAACGGCATTATGAACTCTATTTTTGATGATTACAAACCTTACAAGGGCGAAATTTCAAGCCGTTCGCAAGGCTCTTTGGTTGCTTTTGAAACGGGAGAAGCTGTTACTTACGGCCTTTTCAATGCTCAGGAAAGAGGCGAGCTTTTTATTCCGGCGGGAACAAAAGTTTATGCGGGAATGGTTATTGGAAGAAACTCAAGAAGCAACGATATGGAAGTTAACGTTTGCAAGAAAAAACAGCTTACAAATACTCGTTCTTCGGGGGCTGACGATGCTTTGAAACTTACTCCACATACTGTTATGAGCCTTGAACAATGTATTGATTTTATTGCTGATGATGAACTTGTTGAGATTACTCCGCTTAATTTAAGACTTAGAAAGAAAATTCTTGACCCAGTTGCAAGAAAAAAAGCAAACAGAAACTGAGTGTGATTTTATTGGGTTTGCGGAAATTTGGGCATTGATTTTAAACGACAAAACAAAAATTTTGAACTTATGATTATATATTTGGAAAGGGGAAAAAAGCTTTATGGGAAGAAAGTCTCGAAAATCTTCATTTGTTAAGCAAGCCGCAATATTGGCGGTTGCCGGTATTTTAGTTAGGGTGCTTGGCTTCCTTTACAGAGTGCCCCTTACAAATATGATTGGCGATGAGGGCAACGGGATTTACAGTGCGGGATATTATATTTACACTTTTTTCCTTGTTATGAGTTCGGCGGGACTTCCTGTTGCAATATCGAAAATGGTTTCCGAAAAAATATCCGTTGGGAGATTTGCGGCGGCACACAAGATTTTTAAAGTGTCGCTTTTGGTTGCATTTATTATTGGACTTGTTTTTTCTATTTTGATGTATTTTGGAGCGGGAAAGCTTTGCGAAATTATTGGAAGCCCAGACAGCTATTATACTATTTTGACGTTATCGCCAACGATTTGCATTGTTTCGGTTATGGCTGTTTTTCGAGGTTATTTCCAAGGAATGAACACAACTGTTCCAACGGCTTTGTCACAGGTTGTTGAACAAATTTTTAATGCAATTTTCAGCGTTTGGCTTGCTTATATTTTTATTGACGACGTTATTTTTGCGGCGGCGGGAGGAACTGCCGGAACGGGGATTGGTGCTTTTGCGGGGCTTTTGTTTATTGTTTTTGCGTATTACCTTGTATATCCCTCGATTAAGCGAAGAGTTTATCACGACAAATGTTTTTACAAAACCGAAAAGGCAACGACCATTGCTAAAAATCTTGTTAAACTTGCAATTCCTATTATTACCGGAACGGCTATTTTCAGTATGACAAATTTGATTGATATGCAGATGGTTAACAGCAGGCTTGAAGCGGCGGGTTTTATGCAAAGCGAAATTAACAGCCTTTACGGTCAGCTTACCGGAAAATATGTTACAATTACAACTTTGCCGGTTTCGATTTCGACGGCTGTTGCAACGGCTGTTTTGCCAACCATTGCGGCGGGAGTTGCCAAAAAGGCTTTTAAAGACGTTAATCTTAAAATAAACGTTGCTTTGCGTGTTACTATGATTATTTCAATTCCGGCGGCTATTGGTATTGGCGTTTTGGGAAATCAAATTCTTCAGATGCTTTATCCGAACTATTCGGAAGGCGGTATTCTTTTGCAAGTTGGAGCGATAAGCATTATTTTTCTTGCTTTGAGCCAGATTGCAACGGGAATTTTGCAAGGGCTCGGGAAAGTTTATGTTCCTGCTTTTAATGCTCTTATTGGGGCGATTGTTAAAATTCCTCTTAATTATTTCCTTATAAGTATTCCGGAAATAAACGTTGTTGGGGCGGTTATCAGTACAATTTTTTGTTATGCCGTTGCATCACTTTTAAATTTTAGAGCTTTGACAAAGGCAACGAAAGCAAAGCCCGATTATAACGGAATTATTGTTAAACCGCTTATTGCTTCTTTGTTTATGGCGGCGGCTTGCTATTTTTCATATTGGGTGTGCTATTATATTATTGGCTCGAATACGATTTCAACGATTATTTCGATTTGCTTTGGTGTTGTTGGATATTTCCTTGCTATGGCACTTATTAGGGGACTTAGAAAAGAAGACCTTGCTTTTATGCCTATGGGCGGAAAGATTTTGAGCTTTTTGGAGAAATTTGGGTTGATGTGATTTTGTTTTTTTGAAAGGATTGATTTTATGAGCGGAAACAAAGCTGTTAAGGCGGACGTTGTTAGTTCCGATGAAGTTTTTAAAGGAAAAATTATTGACGTTTATCACGACAGGATTTCTTTGCCGGACGGAAGGACTGCCCTTAGAGAAGTTATTAAAAGGGGAAGTGCTTCGGCTATTTTGCCTGTTGACAAAGAGGGGAAGATTGTTTTTGTTAGACAATATCGTCACCCGGCGAAAGATTGCGTTCTTGAAATTCCTGCAGGAATGCTTGAAGAGGGTGAGGACCCGCTTTTGTGTGCAAAGAGGGAGCTTGAAGAAGAAACTTCTTTTAAAACAGATGATGTTAAACTGCTTACAAAGATGTATTCTGCAATTGGCTTTTGCGATGAACAGATTTATATATACATTGCTCAAAATCTTGAACAGGGCGAATTTAATCTTGATGAGGACGAGTTTATCGAGGTTGAAAAATACTCACTTGATGAGGCGGTTCAGATGATTTTTGACGGACGCATTGTTGACAGCAAAACGATGGTTGCAGTTTTGGCTTACAACAGTTTGATTAAAAAATGATTTGAGTTTTTGTAAAAATTGCGGTTTTGGGAGCGTGAAAATATTTTTATGCTTTTAAGATTGCAATTTTTTTTGTAATTTTTTTTAAGGATATACATATATTGTTATATGCGGATTGATTGTGATATTAATTGAGTTATATGTTATAGGTGGAATATATGGTGTGTTGGCTTGATTTTAGAAAATTAAAGAAATAAGTTTTATTGTTATAAATAATTGACAACATTCGATAACTATGGTATAATTTTGTTTGTCATTTTATGGCATTATTTGCGAATGCGAGTTGTGCCAAATATTATTTTAGGAGGTTGTATTTATGGACGAAAATAATTTCCAGCCAATGAAAAATGAAAACCCTGCAGGATTAAGTATTGCGGCTATGGTTTTGGGTATCGCTTCTTTAGTTCTTATGTGCTTTATTCCTTATCTTCCAATTCTTACTTCGATTATTGGTATAGTTTTGGCTGCTATTGCTTTGAAGAGCAATGCTGGCGGAAGAGGAATGGCTGTTGCAGGTCTTGTTTGCTCAATTATTACACTTGTTCTTTATGTTATCATTTTAATTTTAGCTGCTATTGGTATCGGCTATCTTAGCAGTCTTGGAGCATTTTAATTGAGTTAATTAGTTTTGAAATTTTGCTGTCGTTTTTTCGACAGCATTTTTTTATTTTTACTAAAATTAAATTTTGTATTGATAAAAAATTAAATTTTGTTTAAAATTGAATATATATTTATGCGGTGTTGATTTTTTTGGGGGAATTTTTTTGTTGTGTTTTTTTGATTTGGAAGGTTTTGATTTTAATACCGCAAACTTGTTTTACGAAAGGAAATTTTTATTATGTCGGAACAGAGCACTAAAAAAGGAACTATGGCGAAAGATACAGTTGTTTATATGCTTGCGAAAGGTGTTGAGGGTGTTGTTGGGATTTTGACCCTTTCGATTATGTCATATTTATTTTTGCCCGAGCAGATGGGTCAATATTCAACGGTTAACATTGCTGTTACAACGGTTGCTATGTTTGCAATTCAATGGCTTGTTCAATCGGTTTTGCGATATATTAACAAATATGACATTGAAAACGAGCAGGAAACGTTTTTTACAACGGTTTTTACCGCTTGGCTTAAAGTTAATATCATTGTTATTTTTATTGGCGGAATGGCTTTAATTCTTGTTAATTCGGTTTTTTCAAGGTTTGAGCCGGTTTCGGAGTTTTTGGAGGTTTATACACCGCAAGTTCTTCTTTTTGCTTTGCTTATGTTTATTGCGTACAATACGGCTCAGCTTATTATTGCTATGCTTGCCGCAACAAGAAAGGCGAAAACGAATTTGTTTATTTCTGTTTTTTCGGTTGTTGGAAAAATTGCGTTGATTTATTTTCTTGCAACAAATTATGGCAAAAAAATTGAATGGATATTTTTGAGCTATGCCGTTTTTGACGGTATTTCCTCGGTTATTGGTGTTGTTAAACTTAAAATTTATAAATATATTAACGTTAAAAAAAGCTCGCCCGAAATTTTGGCAAATCTTAAAGCATATGGCATTCCTCTTATGGGAAATCTTATTGCAACATCGATTTTGAACAAATCGGACATTTATATTATTACCGGATTTAAGGGAGAGGCGGAAGCCGGAATTTATCAAACAAACTATTCTATTGTTGCATCGGCGTTTACAATGCTTTCGGCTGCAATTATGAGGGGGAGTTATCCAACGATTTTACGAACTTGGAGCGAGGGCAAAAAGGAGCTTTCGGCAAACCTTATTTCGGAGGCAGTCAGAATGTTTTTACTTATTGCCGTTCCGGCGGTTGTTGGGGTTTTATGCGTTTCGGAAACGGCGGCAACTGTGCTTTTTGAAAGCAAATATGTTGAGGGGCACAGCGTTATGATTTGGGTTGCTGTTGGAATGATGTTTCTTGGGCTTACGGAATATTGTATTAAGCCTTGGGAGCTTAACGCAAACACAAAAGCTATTTTTTACAGAAGTTTAATTGGCGGGATTGTAAACATTATTATAAACGTTATTTTTGTTCCGCTTTTTGGTTATCAGGCGGCGGCTGTTAGCACATTTATCGGATTTTTTGTTTATTTTGTTCTTGCGAAAATTGGAACAAGAGGGCAGATGAAATGGAGCGTTAAGCCGATTGTTTATGCAAGAATTTTAATTAGTGCGTTTATTATGGCGACGGTTATTATTGTTATTAAAATGATTATGGGAATGAATATTTTATCGCTTTGCATTATGCTTTGTGTTGGCATTTTTGTTTATGGACTTGCTCTTTATTTTACCGGAGAGATTAGGCAGGAAGTTGGGGCGATTTTTTCAATTATCAAAAATAAAAAATAAACACATTGAAAAAATTTTTGAACAATAAATTTTGAAGTTTGGGTATTTTTTTTAGATGTTAGACATAAGTTTTAAAAAAAATTATTTTTAAAAATGAGCATTTTTGTACAAAATCAATATTTACAAATTTTATGATTGAGTATATAATGAACAATATAAATTTTGAATTGTATTTGGCAATTTTGCGAAAATTTACTTATTTGGGAGGGCGGAAAAAGCGATTTTGCAAGTTGCTGAAGCGTATTTTTTAACTTATGTTTTGTTTTTTTGAAAGGTGGGGATATTATGGCTAACGTTGGAAACGGAGTTAAGAAGTTTAGGGGACTTAAATTCAAGATTATGAAAATAATTATAATCCTTGTTGGAGTTTCTCTTTTTGTTGTTGGGGCAACAACTATTTACCTCAATTATCGAAGCACTATGAGCCTTGCTGAAACGGATATGAGCGAGGTTGCGGAGCTTTCATATAAATTGGTTTATGACAAAATTGAAGCGTTTAAAGCGGTTGTTAAAGATGTTGGACACGAAAATCAATTTTTTGCTGAGGGGGTTACACCCGGAAAAATAAAAGAAATTGTTTCCGAAAAAGTTGAAGACAACGGTTATTCAGACGGTGATGTTATTGGTGTTGACGGGACAAGCCTTACGGACAGCACAAAAAATTATGCAAAAGAAGAATTTTTTAAAAAGGCATTGAGCGGTGAAATTTACATATCGGAGCCAACCGTTAATTCGGCGAACAATCTTGTTTCATATATTGCAGGGCCACTTTGGAAAAACGGTGTTTCCGGAGGCGAAGTTCAAGGGGTTATTTTCTTTAACCCGAAATCTGAATATCTTAACGATATTGTTAGAAACATAAATGTTGGCGAAGAGGGTTTTGCATACATTTTGAATAAAAGCGGTGTTACAATTGCCCACAAAGATTCGGACAATGTTAAACAAAAAGAAAATACTTCAGAAATGGCGAAGACAGATTCTTCTCTTGCGGCTTTGGCAGAGCTTGAGGGGAATATGATTAACGGCGAAAAGGGTTTTGGTTCATATTCTTACGGGGGAACAAGCAAAATTATGGCATATAGCCCAATTGAGGGGACTGACGGTTGGAGCATTGCTGTTGTTGCTCCTATAAGCCAATTTATGAGCGACACATACGTTGCAATTATTATTACAATTGCTTTGCTTGTTTTGGCATTGGTTAGTGCGATTATTGTGTCTTCCTTGGTTGCTCAAAGAGTTGCAGACCCGATTGTTAAATGTGCACAAAGAATTAATCTTTTGGCGGAGGGCGATTTATCTTCTGAAGTTCCGGTTATTGACACAGGCGACGAAGTTTCTCAGCTTGCAGAATCGACGGGGATTGTTACAAACGGAGTTAAAACAATTATTGAAGATGTTGATTATCTTTTAAGTGCTATGGCGGAAGGTAATTTTGATATTCGAAGCAAAGCAACCGAAAAATATATTGGTGATTTTACCGATGTTTTATATTCGGTTCGACGAATTAACAAAGGACTTAGCGAGTCACTTTCGGACATTGCAACAGCATCGGAGCAAGTTCTTACGGGTGCGGAGCAAGTTGCTGACGGTGCTCAATCATTGAGCCAAGGAGCAACCCAACAGGCGGCATCTGTTCAACAGCTTGCGGCAACGATTAACGAAGTTTTTGTTAATGTTGAGAACAATATGAACAACGCAAACACAGCAAACGAAAAGACTTTAAGTGTTAAAGAGGACATTGGAAACAGCAACGAAAGAATGAACGAAATGCTTAAAGCTATGGAAGATATTAACAAAACTTCCAACGAGATTGAGAGTATTATTAAAGTTATTGAAGACATTGCTTTTCAAACGAACATTCTTGCTCTTAATGCGGCTGTTGAGGCGGCAAGAGCGGGCGACGAGGGCAAAGGCTTTATGGTTGTTGCCGACGAAGTTAGAAATCTTGCTTCAAAAAGTGCGGAGGCTTCGAGAGACTCTGCCGAGCTTGTTATAAAATCGATTAAAGCTGTTGAAAAAGGCAAGAAGATTGCCAAAGAAACGGCGGAAGTTTTATTTAAAACAGTTACAAACGTTGACGAGACGGCAAGAAGTATGAAAGATATTGCAAGCTCTTGTGAAGAACAATATTTCCAGATTAAGCAAATTAACGAGGGGGCTGACCAGATTTCTTCTGTTGTTCAGACGAACTCGGCAACTGCACAGGAAAGTGCGGCTATAAGCCAAGAGCTTTCGGGACAGGCTGAAATGCTTAAAAAGACAGTTTCAAGGTTTAAGCTTAGAAAAGAATAATTTTTTGAGACTGTTACATTTTTGAACTTAATTTTTGAAAATGATTTTAACCTATAAAGTTTTTTTATATTTATGCCGATATATTATTAAGAGGAAAGATAGACGGTATTTATAAATTCACTTATTAAAATTAACGGCATAGATATTAATAATTTAAGTTGGGCTGTTTTAAGTTTTTTGACATTAATTGAATGGTGCTTATTTCAGCCCTTTTGGGATTTATCAATTAACTAAGGGAGGTGAATGTTATGTCATATTTATCAGTTACAAATCAATATTCAATGTATTCAAATTTAATTTCTCAGACATACGGTTCAAGTTTTTTGGGAAGCTCATCGGCAAACAGTCTTATGAATATGTACTCTCTTATATACGGAAAGAACACAGCTTCTGTTTCGGAGAGCACAAGCAGTTATCTTGTTGATTTGAAAGATTCGGCTTCTGATATTCTTTCAACTGTTGATGCTATTAAGGGCAAGAGCAAGAAAAGTTCGGAAATTAAAGCATACAGCGACAATTCAGCTGTTTCGGCAACTTACACAGGAAAAGAAAAAAGAGAGGACATTGAAGTTGATGTTTCTCAAGTTGCAACAGCTCAAACGAATAAGGGCAACGCTTTGAAATCTATGAGTTCAAGTCTTTATTATTCAAAAGCGAACAAAATTGAAATTAACACAAGCGACGGAAAAACTCATTCTTTCTATTATTCACCGGCAATTATGGAAACTGACGAAAAAGCTCTTGGAAAAATTGCCGACAAAATTAACAAGGCGAAAATTGGTGTTACGGCATCAATTGAAACTGACGAAAAGAGCAAAACAAGCACTCTTGTTTTGAAAGGCGACAAAACCGGAAGCGGAAACGATTTTGCTGTTAGCGGAAATCTTGCGGAAGCTCTTGGAATTGACAAAGTTTCGGAGATTGCAAAAGACGCAATTTATTCCATTAACGGAGAAGAAAAGACTTCGGCTTCCAACAAAATTGAAGTTGACAAAGAGCTTACACTCAATTTGAGCGGAAAGACTGAAAAAACTGCAACCATTAATTTTGACAAAGACAAACTTACGACAATTAACAAAGCGAGAGAAATGGTTAATGTGTTTAATGCTTTTGCCGACACAGCTTACGGTTCTGACGATTCAGGTGCTGAGAAGCTTGGCAACAGGGTTAAATCTCTTGCGAAAACTTATTCAGCTTCTTTTGCAAAAATTGGAGTATCTTTGAATTCTAATGGGTATCTTGAAATTGACGAAGACAAAATGAGCAAAGCGGCAGAGGACGGAACTCTTGAAAAATTCTTTGATAACAATGCAAAAGACGGTATGAGTTATGGTTTTGTTAACAGGCTTGAGGGACTTGCAAAGCAAGCTTATAACGACCCAACGAGATTCCTTTCTCGTGAGGGAAAACAGGAGATTAACGCAGTTAATTCCGATTATAGTAACACTTTTAACAAGGCTACATCTTATAATTATATTAGTGCTTACTATAGATACTCAAATACAGCGTTATTGTTTAACGCATTTATGTAATTGGGTTAGTAAGGTTTTGAAGTTTTAGCGTGGAAAACATATGTTTTTCACGCTTTTTTTGCGTGTTGGGGAAGGGGGAGGAATTGGAGGAGGAAGTTGGGGAAAGGGAGCGAATTTGGAGGGGGAAAGGAGACACAGGGGTTAGTGGAGGGATTGGAGGGGGGTTGGGAGGGATTTGAGTGGGAGGAGCGGTTTTTTGAGGAAAGGGGGAGGAGTTGGATAGAAAAGGAAATTGAACAGGAGAGGTGAAAAAACGGGAGGAGGGGGGAGGAGGTTGAGGGAAGGGATAAGATTTTGGAAAACAAAAAAGTGCGTAAAAAATGAGATTTTTACGCACTAATTTTTATATTAATTAATCTTGAACATAAGCCATTAAAGCAACGTGTCTTGCTCTTTTAATTGCAACTGTTAAAACTCTTTGATGTTTTGCACAGTTACCTGTAATTCTGCGAGGAAGAATTTTTCCTCTTTCAGAAACGAATTTTTTAAGTTTTGCAACATCTTTATAATCAACTGTATTTACTTTTTCAGCACAAAAAGCACAAACACGTTTTTTTCTTCTGCCACGTTTTTTATTAATCATAAACAACAAACCTCCTTAATATAAAATACGAAACACAAATGTTAACAATATTTTTAAAATGGTAAGTCATCATCATCAACGCTGTCTTCAACGTTATAGAACCCGTCAGGCTGGTTTCCCGAAGGAGCAGGAGCCGAACTTTCAACAGCAGGAGCAGGCGTTGTTGGGGCACTTGAACGTCTTGATTCGAAAGCTGCTTTACTTTCAGCAAAATATTGCTCTTCGATAACAACTTCGGTTGTAACACGTTTTTGCCCGTTGTTGTCTTCCCAATTACGAACTTGTAATCTTCCGACAACGGAAATCATCATACCTTTTTTAAAATATTTGCTTGTAAATTCACCGGTTTTGCCGAAAGCAACGCAATTGATGAAATCTGCGTCCGGCTCACCTTCTCGCTTGAATCTTTTGTTGACAGCAATAGAAAATCTCACGATTGCCAAAGGTTCGGCACTTTGAGAATATCTAACTTCGGGGTCGGCAGTTAGGCGACCCATAAGAATAACCTTATTCATAAAATATCACCTCTGAAATTAAGCGTCCTGACGAACGACCAAATAACGAAGAACATTTTCTTTAATACGCATACGGCTTTCAATTTCGTTAGGCGTATCGCTGTTAGAATCAAAAGTAATAAAGCTGTAGAAACCTTCGTTAACTTTTTGAATTTCGTAAGCAAGTCTGCGTTTACCCCAATCATCAACTTTTTCGATTGTACCGCCAAATCTTTCGATCATTTCTTTGATACTTTCGAATTCAGCTTTTAAAGCCTCTTCGTCTAAGCTTGGTTTAAGAACAACAGCAAGTTCATATTTGTTCATTATGTTACACCTCCTTTTGGACTTTAGGCCCTCAAACAAATCCTGAGAGCAAGGACGTTGGACAAACAATCCATACAATTAATTATTATAACACACAAAAAAGGCTTTTGCAAGCCCTTTTTGTGATTTTTATGAAATTAATTTTATCTTTTTGAAATCATTTCTTTAAATTCATCGATTTTGACAGGTTTTGAGAAATAATAGCCTTGGGCAAGGTCACAACCTGCATCACGAAGGAAGTTTGCTTGTTTTTCTGTTTCAACGCCCTCACACAAAACGGTTATTTTCATTTTTTTTGCCATATCGATGACACTTGTTATAACGACTTCGTCATTTCCTTTGATTTCGTCATTGTCAAGAAATCCTTTATCCATTTTTAAAACATCAACAGGAAGTTTTTTTAGAAGATTTAGGGAAGAATATCCCGAACCGAAATCGTCCATTGACACTTTGAAGCCGATGTTTTTTAAAGTGTTCATAATGTAGATTGCTTTATCCGAATTTTGGAGAAAGACATTTTCTGTAAGTTCAAATTCTAACAATTCACGTGGAATTCGATATTTTGTTACGAGGTTTACAATTTTTTCGATGAAATTATCTTTTTCGAGGTGAACCCTTGAAACATTTACGGAAATTGGAACAACTCTTTTTCCCTCGATAATTCTTCGGCTTAAAAATTTACAAACTTGTTCATATACACAAAAATCGACATTTACAACAAAGCCATTTTTTTCAAAAATCGGAATGAAATCCATTGGCGGAATAATTCTTCCGTCTTTTTTTATCCAACGAACCAACGCTTCGGCTCCGACAATTTTATTGTTGCCTTTAAGTTCAACTTTTGGTTGTAAAACGATGTTGAACTCGTTGTTTGTTAGAGCTTTTTCCATTGATGTTAAAATTTCCGCTTGTTTTTTGATTGTTTTTTCCATTTCGGAATCGAAGAATATACATTTTTCGGAAAAAACATTTTTTGCATATCGTCTTGCGATATTTGCGTTGTCAATTATTTTATTTACAGCTTCTATTTTATTTGAAAATTCTTCACGATTCATCATAACATAGACGCCCGATGTGATGTGGAAATTGATTTCATCGTATTTTTTTCGCTGTGCACTTATGAATTTTGAGTTGTAATCATCGATTACTTCGCCGATGTTTGCACTTGTTATGCTGTTGTCAAGCTTGATTAACGAAATGAAATTATCTGAGAAAATTCGGCTTGTTACAACAAGGTTATATTTTCTTTTGCCTATATCGGAGGCGAAATTTTTTAGAATTTGGTCGCCCTCTTCATAGCCATAGCGTTCATTTATAAATTTGAAATTGCTTATATCGGAATAGACAACAGCGTAAATTCCGGTTGGGTCACCTTTTAGAACTCTTGCAACTTCTTCTTTGAATTTGTCATATTTCATAACGCCTGTTACGGAGTCATATTTTGTTAATTTTTCGACAGTTGCCTGAGCTTCTTTGAAAGCTCGCATTTTGAGGAGGTATGCGGAAATTATTTTTCCAATCATTTTTAGAGATTTAACTTCTTCATGCCCCCAAACACGAACGTGGCAATCATCGAAACTTATTGAACCTCGGAAGTTTCCGCTTTCCATAATTGCAAAACGCAAAGTTGATTTTACATCGGCATCGATTGCTTCGGCGAAAGCGATGTTTTGCTCGAAGCCGGGATATTCGGAATAGATGAAAATTCCGTTTGAGTCATATTTTGAGAAAAGCTTTTCAATTTCTTCATAGGAAGAAATTAATCGCTCTTCGACAATTGGCAAAACGGATTTATCGTGCCACTGGTATGTTATATTTGTTTTTTCAAGGCTTGCATGGAGTTCTCTAATTACAATTCGGCTTAAATTGAAATAGTTGCCGACTTTGTTTAAAAGTATGTTTACGGCACTGTCAACGTCTTTTGTGCTTTCCATAATATCGAATGCGAATTCGGATATTTCGTAATTGAACGCACGTTCTTCGTTGATTTCTTTTTTGTATACAAATTTTTCTTCTATATTGGATTCGAATTTTTTAATTTTATTTTCGAAAGGCTGAACATCTTCGGGCGAGAAGATATGGAATTCGTTTTTTCCGATTGATTTTGATATATAGAGGGAATAATCGGCTTTTTCGAAAAGCTTTTCAAAATCTTCGTTTTTTGATGCCATTGCCGCCCCGATGCTTCCTGTTATGCGATTTAGGCTGTCTTCGCCGGAATAAGTTTCTTTGAAGACATTTTTAATTTTTGCAAGTTTGGTTATGAGCCAATCTTTTGACAAGGCTTTTTCTGTGAATATTATGAATTCATCGCCACCGATTCTTCCGATTATGTCATCGGGGTCGAAAATTTCGCAAATTCCTTTGCTTATGTTTAACAAAACTTCATCGCAGAAAATATGCCCCAAATTATTATTCAATTTTTCGAAATTGTCAAAATCGACAACGATAATTGCATAATTTTCGGAAGTTTGTTTTTTAATTCGTTCGTTAATTAGCGTTCTTGCATAATTTCCGTTGTAAAGCCCTGTTAGGTTGTCGAAATTTGCTCTATTTTCGATTATGTTTTCTTTTTTCTTTAATTCATCGATGTTTTGGCTTTTTCCGATTACTTTTAAAGGCTTGCCTTTTTTGTCATAGATTGTTTTTCCCCAGAGGGCAATCCATTCTTCGTTTTTATTAGGAACATTAACTTTTGATTCGAAATAAATTTCTTTTTCGCCACTTCTCAGTTTTTTGATAAACTCGGCACAATCTTCGATTTCGAAAAACGTTGGATTTGAGCGGTCGTAAATTTTATTTGAATAATCGCTTAAATATTTATTTATTTTTCCGCCGGTAATGTCGTAGATTGTGTCTGTATCGATTTCATATTCGAACAAGTAGGCACTTGCAAGAGACGCAATTGTGTAGAAACTTTCACGTTCTTTTTCGAGTTCTTTTTGAACTGCCTTTAAATCGGTTATATCGGACAAAACGCCCAAAAATCTTATGTCGTTTTTATCGTTTGTTTTAATAATTGAAGCGTTGATTTTTCGCCAATAGAGTTCGCCTGTTTTTCCTCGAACACGATATTCGCAACAAAACAGCCCGTTGCTGTTTAAGGCTTCTTTAATTTTTTCTTGAAAAACGCCCCAATCTTCGTCAAGAATAATTTTGCGATAGTTATACCCGTAGGTTTTGAAAAAGTCTTCATCGATGCAATTTGCCGTTTCATAGAAAAAGCTGTTTGCATTTTCAATTAAACATTCTTCCGGACCTGTGTATTTGAGTTCGACAATTCCGGCGGGAATAACTGCGGAATAAATTTCTCTTCCGGGGCTTTCATCATCATTTTTTAAATCATTTTCCATTCAAATTTCCCCTTCTCAAAATAGTACAATTAATCATTTAAAGCATTTGAGATGTTTTAGATGATTTTTGTGTTATCGGTTTTTGTGTCTGCACGATGTGTTTGCAAGGAGAATTGGTGTGGTTTCTTGCAAATTTGGGATTTTCTACAATTTGAAGCTATTATTCCAGACACTTTAAATTACATATAATTATACACCCAAAAAATAAAAATAACAATGTTGAAAATTCCTATAATTTTTTAAAAAATTGCCGAAATTTTAAAGTCAAATTTCTTTTATAAGATAATATATGTTTTGTAAAAACAAATCAAAATGTATTAATTGCAAATTTAATATGAAAAAGAAACAAATTGTTCCTTGAAAAATGAGCGTGTAATAGTTGCAAATTAACAAAAGCAACACAAATATAATTATCGTCATTTTTACAAAACCCCATTTGCACAATTTTGTGGTGTGAAAAAATCCTTGCTTATTTCGACTTTTTTATTGTTTAGATTACAAAATTAAACTGTTTTTTTGCGGAATTTTATACCACATTTTTTGAGTTTTATACCTGTATTATTGGTTTAAAAAAGCAACATTTTAAATTGATGAAGTGAATTTAGTTATTTTGCGTTTTGCAAAAAGTGTTAAAATTACTCTTGCTTAGCTATATTTTGCGTGTTAGAATATTATTATTGAATTTGGAGAAATTAAATATTGTTTTGAAAATAAAACTAACATTAAGGAGCGAGGTTATGTTTGTTGACAGAGTTAAGATACATATAAAAGGCGGAAACGGCGGAAACGGGGCTGTTTCGTTTTATAGAGCGAAATATATAACAAACGGCGGGCCGGACGGCGGAGACGGCGGTTCGGGCGGAGATATTGTTTTTGTTGCGGACGAGGGCATTAACACATTAATGGATTTTCGCTATAAAAGAATTTTTAAGGCACAGCCGGGCGGAGACGGAAGCAAAAGAAACTGCACCGGTGCAGACGGCGAAGATGTTGTTATAAAAGTTCCTGTTGGAACGGTAATTCGTGAGGCAGAGTCCGGAAAAATTATGGCGGATATGACGAAAAACGGTGAACGCCGAGTTATTATAAAGGGTGGAAAAGGCGGAAAAGGCAACCAACATTTTGCAACTCCGACAAGGCAAGCACCGAGATATTTCGAAAGAGGACGTTTATCTAAAGAATATGATGTTATTTTGGAATTGAAGCTTATTGCCGATGTTGGGCTTATTGGTTTTCCGAATGTTGGAAAATCGACAATTCTTTCAATGGTTACAAACGCAAACCCTAAAATTGCAAATTATCATTTTACAACGCTTTCTCCAAATTTGGGTGTTGTTCGAAGCAAATGGGGTTCGGATTTTGTTATGGCGGATATTCCCGGACTTATTGAGGGTGCAAGCGAGGGTGTTGGTCTTGGCCACGAATTTTTAAGACACGTTGAACGAACGAAAGTCTTTATTCACGTTGTTGATGCGGCGGCTCTTGAGGGGATTGACCCGATTGAGAACATTGAAAAGATAAACGAAGAGCTTAGAAAATATAATGAAGAGCTTATAAAAAGGCCGACTGTTATTGCGGCAAACAAAATGGACATTCCGGAGGCTTCTGAGAATTTTGAAAAAATAAAAGCTACTTACGAGCCAAAAGGAATTAAAGTTTTTCCTATTTCAGCGGCGACAAACAGCGGGCTTGACGAACTTCTTGCGGAAGTTGGAAAGATTTTGAAAGATTATCCCGAAGACATTGTTTTTGAGGAAGACTATGAGGAATATATTGAATATGACAAACCTGACAACGAGCCATTTACGATTGAAATGGTTGATGACGGATATTACATTGTTGAGGGTGTTGGTGTTGAAAAAATGATTGGCTATACAAACATTGACACAGAAAAGGGCTTTGCGTTCTTCCAAAAATATTTGAGGGACAAAGGAATAATTGACAAACTTGAAGAAGCCGGCATAAACGAGGGCGACACCGTAAAAATTTACGATTTGGAATTTGATTATTACAAATAATATACAAAGGAGAAATTTATATGACAAGCAAACAAAGAGCGTATTTGAGAAGCCTTGCAAGCAAACTTGAACCTATTTTTCAAGTTGGGAAAAACGGAGTTACTCCGGAAGTTGTCAACTCTGTTGATGAGGCATTGGAAGCGAGAGAACTTATTAAAGGAACTGTTTTAAACAATTGTCTTGAAGATATTAACGATATTTGCACAACTATTGGAGAAAGAACCCGTTCGGAAGTTGTTCAAATTATTGGCAAAAAAATAGTGTTTTTCAGACCAAGCAAGAAAAAACCGACAATAGACATCGATAAGATTTAAAAAGTTTTGAAAATTTGGCGTTTAATAAAATTTATAGGCTTTTTTGAGTGCGGATTTTTTTCACACTCATAAGCCTATAATTTTTTAACTGTTTTGGAGATTTTAAATTATTATTTGTTCATAATTTATAATTTTTGTTTAATTTATTTTACACACAATTGCTTTTTTGTTATTGAATATTTTTCTGTTTTGATATAAAATAGTATTGTATGAGATTTTGCAAAAATAAAATTGTTTGAGGTTTGGCACAGAAAACAAGCATATTTAATTTTTTGAAAAAGTTTTTGCAACGGAATTTTTTGTTGTTTGGGCTTTTTTGAATTTGCCAAACAAAGAAAGGAAGTGGCTGTTTTGAATAAAATTTTTTCTTTTGCGGTTTCGATTTGTATAACGCTATCTTTAATAATATCATCTTCTTGCGTTTCTTTTGCTGCAAAAAACGTTATAATAAGAGGTTCTGCTTCGGCGAGTGTTATAAGAATTATTGACGGTGATGCGATTGAAGTTAGAATGCTTCAAAGCAACGATACGGCATTGGTTAAGCTTATTGGGGTTGATGCTCAGGGCTATGACGGTGCGGTTGAATTTTTAACCGACTATCTTCTTGGACAAACGGTTATTGTTTCTCCCGACAGCAACATAACCACACCTGTTGGAATTTGGAACAATATGTATGTTACGCTTAACGGCGAGAACGTTAACAAAATTTTGGTTGAAAAGGGATATGGCGTTACAAACCCGAGTTATATGCCGGCAAGCGAATATAATGAATATTTGACAGCACAACGTGTTGCCAAAGTTGGCAACATTGGAATTTGGGAAAACGGTGTTCGTGAGAACGGAACAACGAATACATATGGAAATATAACTTATACAGGCAAGCTTGCTTATAAAAACAAGCACATTGTCAACATAAACACTGCAACAGCCGAAATGCTTACTCAAAATTTGAACAATATTACGGGTGCGGTTGCAAATGCTATTGTTACATATCGTGAGAAAAATCCTTTTAACACTGTTTCGGAAATTAAATTTGTTCAAGGTTTTTCGAAGGATCTTTATGATTCTAACAAACAGCTTTTAAGCGTTTGCACAAACGTTAATTATGCTGATGAAGAAGAGCTTTTCAGCTTATGGAACATTGGCGAGGACGAAGTTGACAACATAATTTCTTACAGAAAGAAACACAGCAAGATAACAAGCATAAGCGATTTGAAAAACGAAAAGCTTGTTGACGACAACACTTACAGAAAAGTTAAAGATTTTGTTTCAACTTATGACAAAGACGAAATTGATGTTACGGAAAACGACAAAGTTGTTAATGTTAATACTGCGAACAAAACCCAGCTTATTGCTGCAGGGCTTTCAACGAGAGATGCTGACAAAATTATTGAATATCGCAAAAACGGTTATACATATAAAACTTTGGGTGAGCTTGCAAAAATTCCGGGAATTGGTTTGACTGAACAACAAGTTAACGAATTTGAAGACAATTTGAACGTTAAGACAGATATAAACAACGCAACCGATTATGAAATGAAGAGTGTTTTTGGAAATTCTGCAAACAAAATTATTCAAAAAAGAGGCTATTACTCTGCATCTGACGTTGCCGAATATTTGGATTATACAAAATATTCGGAGATTAAGAACGTTATTTACACAAGCGACGAAGCGGGCGAATATATAAACGTTAATACTGCGACAAATTCACAGCTTTCCGAATTTGGATTTTCTTCAACGGTTGCTCCGAAGCTTGCGGCTTCTCAAAATATGAAGAGTTCGTCTGACCTTCCTTGCGAACTGACAGAAAATGATGCAAACGCTGCTTTATTTACAAACATAAACAAAGCAACCGTTAAAGAATTGAAATCATTAAATCACGGTATAACAGACGGAATTATAAACGAAATTATAAGCTACAGAGAAGAACAGCCTTTTGGTACTATTGACGAAATGCAAAAATTCTTTAATGATAGAAACCATTTTGGTTTTTATAATTCTGTTAAAGAATATTTGGTTGTAAGATAATATTTCACAGGAGGATTTACAAATGTCAAAAATTAAAATTTCTGAAGTAAAAGATGCGGTTTTTGGAAATTGCGTTAAAATTGAAAACGGTTTTGTTGAAGTTATGGTGACCATAGATTTTGGACCACGTGTAATTCATTGTTCCGTTTGCGGAAAAGAAAATATGTTTTATCAAGACAAAGACAAAACATCTTTGGGCGAAGTTCAGGAATGTTATGGCGGAGATATAATTCGTTTATATGGCGGTCACAGAGTTTGGATAAGCCCAGAAGAAATGCCACGTTGCTATTATCCTGACAATGCTCCGGTTAAATATGAGAAAATTACAAACGGTGTTGTGTTTACGGCTCCGGTTGAAAAAATTAACTACATTCAGAAAAGCTTAACAATTACTATGTCTGAAGACGAGCCTGTTATTATGGTTGAAAACAACGTTAAAAACTGTGGTGTTTGGGACGTTGAGCTTGCTGTTTGGTCTATAACACAAATGGATAAGGGCGGAATTGAAATAATTCCTCAAACAAAGCGTGAAACAGGGTATTTGCACAACAGAAGTTTTGTTTTATGGCCATATAGCGTTATGAATGACGAACGTGTTTATTGGGGCAAAGATTTTATTTCTTTGAAACAGGACGAAAACGCAGATTGTGCTTTTAAAGTTGGTTTGAACAACGAAAACGGTTGGGGTGCTTATTTCAACAAAGGACAAGTTTTCTTTAAATTCTTTGACCCTGAAATTGGAGGAGAATTTTATCCTGACAACGGTTGTTGCTATGAAACATATACAAACGAAAAAATGCTTGAGGCTGAGTGCTTGAGCCAATTTGTAATTCTTAAACCGGGCGAAGATATTAGCCTTGACGAAGAATGGGAACTTTATGAAGAAACAAACGTTCCTTCAAGCAAAGACGAAAAGCAAATGGCTGAAATTTTGTCAAAATATGTTGATATTGAAGAATAATAAATTTGTGTTGGTGAGAGCTGTTGCCGAGGGTTGAAAGGGTTGCAACAGCTCTTAAATTTTAAAAGCAAAGGAGGATAAATATGAGCAGTTATAAGCCAAAGGGAGTTTGCTCTCAGAAAATAGATTTTGATGTTATTGACGGAAAGGTTTACAATGTGACTTTTTTGGGCGGTTGCAACGGAAATCTTCAAGGGATTGGCAAGCTTGTTGAGGGAATGTCGGTTTCGGAAGTTATTGACAGGCTGAACGGGATTAATTGCGGATTTAAGGGAACTTCATGTCCTGACCAGCTTGCAAAGGCTTTGGAAGAATATCAAAATTCGAAAAATAATTAGTTATGTCTGTTTTGCGGTTTTGTTTTTTTTGAGAAAGAAGAAACGAGGCTTGAGAGCGGACAGGTTTTGAAGATTTGATTTTTGGGAGAAAAAGGGGGTGTGAAATTTTCACACCCCCTTTTTTTAGACTGGAGTTATTGCTGATTAATTCTTGAAAGAACGGTTTTATATCCGTCACTTCCATAATTTAGGCAACGGTTTACACGACTTATTGTTGCGGTTGATGCACCTGTTTTATTTGCGATTATGTTATATGTTTCGCCATCGGTTAGCATTTTTGCAACTTCAAGCCTTTGGGCAAGGCTTTTTAATTCATTTATTGTGCATATATCATCGAAAAAATTATAACATTCTTCGATATTTTCAAGTTTTAAAATTGCTGAGAAAAGCATATCGCAAGCGGGAGTTTTTAATTTATCGTTCAAAAAATGCACCTCTTTTCATTAGTTTGAGAAAAATAATTTTTGTTGTATACATTGTTACAATTATTTTAACACTTTAATTTTGTAAATTCAAGAAGTGTTTTAATGAATTAATTATTAAGCCGAAAAAGGAGAGAATTATTTTAAAATATCTTCGAAAATTTTTTTCAATGCTTTTGCAACTCCGCAATCATCATTTGAGCAAGTTATCATATTTGCTGATTTTTTTATGCCATCTTCGCCGTTTTCCATTGCAACGCCCATTCCTGCAAATTCAATCATTGAGAGGTCGTTTTCGGAGTCTCCGAATGCAACGGTTTGCTCGGGCGGGATTTTTAACATATTGGCATATTTTTTTAGGGCATTACCTTTTGAGACGCCTGATGCCATAATATCGAGGCAATTTCTTGCGGAGCGACATATTTCTATACCTTCGATTTTTTTTATATCGTTTTGATATTTTTTTATGTAGTCGGGGTTGTTGTTCACTATTACAACTTTAATTATTTCTTGAGTTTCGATTAAATATTTTGTGTCGGTTGTATATTCATAGCTTATATTTTTTGAAAGTTCTTTTGTGTAGCTTGACAAAATTTGTTTTAAACCTTGTTCGACAGCAACTTTATCGTTTGCGAAGCCTTTTTTCATTGTGAAAGCCTTGAACGGAATTTCATTATTTGAGCAATAATCAAATATAAGCTTTAGAGATTTTTTTGATATTGGATTGAAGCTTAAAAGGTTGCTTTCGTTTAGATTTCTTATTGATGCACCGTTGCAACCGATTACGGGGGCTTTTATATCAAGTTCATTTATATAATCACTTACGAGAAGGTCATTTCTGCCGGTTGCGATTACAAATTCAATTCCTTTTGATTTTAGTGTTTGGATTATTTTTTTATTTTCCGGCGGTATGTGGCCTTTACTGTTTAGAAGGGTGTTGTCACAATCTATTGCTACAAGCTTATATCCCATTTTTTATTCCTCCTTGTTTAACCGATTATCAGCATTTATTGCATATAATATTAGCACAAAAAAATTTTATTTTCAACGACAAATTTTTCGATTTGGAAAAGGGAAAGTTTGTTTTTTGTTTTGAATTTAACGAAAAGCTGAATTTTTAAGTTATACAATTGTATAGCGGTTTATGAAATTAAAAATTTATTTTACAAATTTAAAAAAACAAGGTATACTCAATTATAATGAATATGGCAATGTCGCACAATTTTACGAAACGGATTTTAAGGTATATTTTGTGCGACGTTTATAATGAATATGAAGAGGTGTTTTAATTGAATTCAAACGAACGTTTTGAAAAGGCTTGTAAATATTTCCTTGGTGACGGTGTTGAAAGAAACGCAGAAAAGGCTTTTGGACTTTTTTCACAATGTGCGGAAGAGGGGAACGTTGAGGCGAAAGTTAATCTTGCGGGGTTATACTATTCCGGTGAGGGTGTTGAAAAAAATTTGGAAAAAGCGACAAAGCTTTTACAAGAGTGTGCGGATTGCGGACATTCTGACGCTTCTTACAATTTGGCGAGTATGTTTTTTCTTGGTGACGGCGTTGAAAAAGACGACGAAAAAGCGGCTAAATATATGCTTATTGCGGCAAAGCAAGGGCACAGCGAAGCTCAATACAATATGGGCATTTTATCTATGGAGGGATTTGGCGTTTCGAAAGATATTCAAAAAGCCATTGGCTGGTTTATGAAAGCGGCGGAAAGCGGGCACATTCCGTCAATTGACAGCCTTGCGAAAATATACTATGCAGGAATTAACACAGAAAAGAATTATAAAAAGGCGGCGGCTTGGTGGCAGAAAGGTGCAAATCTTAAAGATTCGGAATGTATATTTAATTTGGGGGTTATGTATTTTCAAGGGCTTGGCGTTTCGAAAGACCACGAAAAGGCGGCTGAGCTTTGGCTTGAAAGCTCGAATATGGGAAACGAAAAGGCGAAGAAAAATCTTGAATTGCTGACAAAGTGAGGGAAAACGAGGTATGACAGTTGAAGAAATTAGGAAATACTGCATTGGCAAGCACAAGGCAACCGAAGAATATCCTTTTGGTGATATTCCCATATGTTATAAACTGAACGGGAAAATATTTGCACAGCTTTATCCATACCCTGAGGACTTTAAAATTACGCTTAAATGCACAGCGGATAGAGGGTTGTTTTATCTTCGGTGTATTTTGGAAAAGTTGTTTCGGGCTATCACTGTCCGCATGTTCAAAAGCCTTATTGGAACACAATCTATTTGAATGATTTTAATGATGACGATTTAATTGTTATGATTGACGAAGCATATGAGACAGTGTTTTTTAGTTTTAGCAAGAAGGTTCAAAAAATGATAACGGAAGAATGAATTTGATTTTGAAAATGTGAAAAGAGAGGGATTTTTTGAAATGGAAAAATTTATTTGGTTGTTTCCTGTTATTTTTATTTTTCACGATATGGAAGAAATTATCGGGCTTTCGATATGGTTTGGAAAAAACAAAGGCACACTTGTAAAAAAATATCCACGTTTTTTTTGGGGAATGTGACGATTTTTGCACAGAAGAATTTGCCCTTGCGGTTTTTGAAGAGTTAATTGTTTGCATTTTATTTTGTATTGTTGCTTTTACGAGTGATTTTGGGAAATTTTTATGGTTTGGAGTGGTTGTTGCCTGCGTTTTACATTTTATTGTGCACATTATTCAATCGATTATTTTACGAAAATATATACCGGCTTTGGCAACGAGCATTTTATGTTTACCGATTGGCATTTTTATTGTTATTGAAAGTTTTTATGCTTTGATGGTGATTTTTTTAAAACGGCAATTTGGGTTGTTGTTGGTGTTGTTACAGTTGTCGGAAATTTAATGTTTGCGAGACGTTTTGCAAAAAAATTATTATGAAGTTTAAAAATTAGGCAATATTTATTACACTTTTAGAATGTGAGGAGATTTTGTTATGGCAGATTTGACAGCGGGGTTGAACCCTATGCAGAGAGAGGCTGTTTTACACACAGAGGGACCTTTATTACTTCTTGCGGGGGCAGGCTCGGGGAAAACGAGAGTTCTTACGCACAGAATTGCGTATTTAATTGAGCAAGGAGTTAGACCATACAACATTATGGCTATTACTTTTACAAACAAGGCGGCAAAAGAGATGAAGGAACGTGTTGAAAAAATTACGCCTTTTGGAAAAGACGTTTGGGTTAGCACGTTTCATTCTTCTTGTGTTAGAATTTTGAGAAGAGACATTGACAGAATTGGATATACTTCTCAATTTACAATTTACGATTCGGACGATTCGGAGAGACTTATTAAAGATATTTTGAAAGAATTCAACATAAACGACAAAAATTTCCCTGCAAAATCGGTTATGTCGGAAATTAGCAATCAAAAAAACGAGCTTATTTCCGCAAAGGCATATAAAGAGAACATTGGCGATGATTACAGAATGGGTGTTATTTCAAGAATTTATACCGAATATCAAAAGAGGCTTAAACAAAACAATTCTCTTGATTTTGACGACCTTATTTTTAAAACGGTTCAACTTTTTGCTCAAAATCCTGATGTTCTTGACAAATACCGTCAAAAATTTTTATACATAATGGTTGACGAATATCAAGACACGAACACTTGTCAATACACTTTAATTAGGCAACTTGCTTCAAAGTATCGAAATCTTTGTGTTGTTGGAGATGATGACCAGAGCATTTACGGCTGGAGAGGGGCAAACATCAGAAACATTCTTGATTTTGAAAAAGACTTTAAAAATGCTGTTGTTATAAAGCTTGAGCAAAATTATCGTTCAACGAAGACAATTCTTGATGCTGCAAATTCTGTTATTAAAAACAATTTTAGCAGAAAAGAAAAAGAGCTTTGGACCGACAACGAAGACGGAGAGCTTATTCGATTTAAGAAAGCGGACAACGACCTTGAAGAGGCTTTATTCATTGCTTCGGAGATTGAAAAGGGTGTTGAGCGGGGTTTGGAATATAAAGACTTTGCGATTTTATACAGAAACAATGCTCTTTCACGAGTTATTGAGGACAGGCTTGTTAAAAATTCAATTCCTTACAGGCTTTTGGGCGGTGTACCTTTTTACAGCAGAAAAGAAATTAAAGACATTATGTGTTATTTAAAAGTTTTATACAATCCTGCGGACGACGTTGCTTTTAAGAGAATTATAAACGTTCCGAAAAGGGGGATTGGCGATGCAACCATTGAGAAACTTTCGGTTTTTGCACAAAGAAACGGGGTTTCTGTTTATGATGCAATTTTACGTGTTGGGGAAATTTCCGAGCTTAAAAGCAGAGCAAAGAAGCTTTCGGAATTTGCAAAACTTATTGAAAGTTTACGTGAGGACGTTTTGAGCCTTAACATTTCTGACCTTTTGGAAGCGATTATATTTAAGACGGGGTATAAGGAAGAGCTTGAAAAAGAGGGAACCGAGGAGGCTTTTGGAAGAATTGAGAATTTGAACGAACTTATTTCGAAAGCGACGGAATTTGAAGAACACTCGGAGCGTGCGGATTTATCGGCTTTTCTTGAGGAAGTTGCATTGGTTGCCGAAATTGACAATTATTCGGAGGACGACGACACAGTTGTTCTTATGACGTTGCACAGTTCTAAGGGGCTTGAATTTCCGACTGTTTTTATTGCCGGTTTTGAAGAGGGGATTTTTCCAAGTTATCGGAGCATTTTGGACCCGAGTCCGGTTGCTGTTGAGGAAGAGAGACGTCTTTGTTATGTTGGAATTACGAGAGCGAAGAAGAAGCTTTACATTACTTGTGCGAAGACACGTATGCAACATGGGCAATATATTTCGAATGCTCCGTCACGATTTATTAAAGAACTTCCGAAGAAATTTATTGAGGAGGACATTGTTTTTGAGCCGAAAAACGAGATGAAAAGAAATTTTGGAAACGATTTTGGCGGAAGAAAAAACGGATATGTTTCAAACAAAGGGAGCAATTATTCTTCATATTCAAAGATGTTGGCTCCGAAAGGCGTTACACTTGATTTTGGTGTTGGCGACAAGGTTAGGCAAGCCAAATACGGAATTGGGGTTGTTCGGGAAATTGTTCCGGCGGGGGCAGACTATGAGGTTACGGTTGAGTTTTCGGAGGTTGGAACGAAAAAATTTATGGCGATGTTGTCGAAGTTTAAGAAGATTGAGTGAGGGGTTGTACTTTTTGGTGCAAAAAGTACCAAAAACGTGGGGGATTTCGATTTTCCCTTGGTTGCATAGGCGAGCAGTAAAGCGAAGATTTACGACCAGCCCTTAACCCCCGTAAACGAGCAGGGGTACCCCCCTGCACCCCCGAGGGTTGGAAAGGAAAAAGAGGAATACAGGAGTTTTTTATTTTGGGAAGACAAAAAATCTTGTGCGTTAATTTTATTATTGCACAAGATTTTTAAATTTAGGGGAATATTAAAATTTTTAAATAACAGTTATATTTATGTGAAGTTTATATTTAATTTAGGATTATTTTGGCTATATCAACGAGTTTTTTACCTGAGTCCATACTCTTTTTTTGCATATATTTATGGGCTTGGTTTTCTGTCATTGAATACGTATCGATTAGGCTTTCTTTTGCGAGACGTATAAGTTTTTGGTCTTCATCATTTCTTATGTTTGTATAATGTTTGTTTGCGGTTATTTCCATATTTAAGAGCATTGAAACGGAATATATCAGGTCTTCTTTATGCAAAGGAACGGCAAGTTTAAATATTCGGTCATTTTCGAAAAGTTCCATTTGCGATTTATTTCCGATTAGGACGATGCTGAAATTTTGCGGAATATCCTCGGCAAGTTGTATTATTGAGCAATCTTTTAGGTTATAGCCACAGATTATTATTCCGTTATGGTAATAATTTATTTGTTTTCTTAATTCGGAGCCACTTGAGCAAATATATGACGGGCGAAAGTTGCCATATGTCAACATTTTTGCAACGGTTTCGGAAATTTTTGGATTTGAGAAAGCAACCAAAATGTTATGATTTGTCATAAAAACGCTCCTTTCGGGGTGCGAATTTGCGGGGAACTTAAAAAGGCAAAAGGAGCTGTTGCAGATTGCAACAGCCCCTTTGCTGTTAGGAATTTGGAAATTTACAAGGTTGTTTTCAACCGTTGATAACGTTGTAATTAATATTTGCAAATATATTCGTCAATTTCCCATTGACTTACGAAAGTTCGGAAGCTGTCCCATTCTGCTTTTTTACAATTTACAAAAGCGTTGTATGCGTGGTCGCCCAAAACTTTTTTTGCAAGCCCGTCTGCTTCCATTGTTTTGAGGGCTTCGCGAAGACTTCCCGGAAGATTTGTTACGCCTTTTGCTTTTCTTTCTTCTGCCGACATTTCAAAAATGTTTCCGTCAACGCTTTCAGGCGGATTCATATTCTTTTTAATTCCGTCGAGGCCTGCAGCAAGGCAGAGAGCCAAGCAAAGGTATGGATTTGTTGACGGATCGGGACTTCTTAATTCGACTCTTGTTCCTGCACCTCTTGATGCGGGAATTCTGATTATATCTGTTCTGTTTGAGGCACTCCAAGCGATGTAGCAAGGTGCTTCATAGCCAGGAACAAGGCGTTTGTATGAATTTACAAGAGGGTTTGTTACAGCTGTTATTCCGGCAACGTGGTCCAAAACGCCGGCAATGAAGCTATAGGCCGTGTTGCTTAACTGCAAAGGTCCTTTTTCATCGAAGAACACATTTTTTCCGTCTTTGTTGAACAATGACATATTTGTGTGCATTCCGGAGCCATTTATTCCGAAAATTGGTTTTGGCATAAATGTTGCGTGCAAGCCATATTTTTTTGCAATTGTTTTAACAACGAGCTTAAATGTCATAACGTTGTCAGCTGTTGTTAAGGCGTTGTCATATTTGAAATCGATTTCGTGCTGGCCTTCGGCAACTTCGTGATGTGATGCTTCAACTTCATAGCCCATTTCTTCAAGTGTTAGGCAAATGTCACGTCTTGCATCTTCGCCGTTGTCGACAGGGGCAAGGTCGAAGTAACCTGCTTCATCGTTTGTTATTGTTGTTGGAACTCCATTTTCATCTGTTTGGAACAAGAAAAACTCACATTCATTTCCAACGTTGAAATCATAGCCGAGTTCTTTTGCTTCGGCTAAAGTCTTTTTAAGTATATATCTTGGGTCTCCGGCGAAAGGTTCACCAGACGGAGTGTATACATCACAGATAAATCTTGCAACTTTTCCATGTTGTGGTCTCCAAGGGAAGATAACGAAAGTATCGAGGTCAGGTTTGAGGTACATATCAGATTCTTCAATTCTTGCGAAACCTTCGATTGATGAACCGTCGAACATCATACCGTCTTCCAAAATTTTTGGAAGCTGTGAAACTGTTACAGCGATATTTTTGAGAGAACCCAAAACATCTGTAAATTGAAGTCTTATGAATTTAACGTCCTGTTCTTCGATAATTGTCATAATATCTTGCTTTGTATACTTTGGCATTTGAAAATCTCCTTCCGAACGTAAATATTTTGAAATTTGGCATAAATGACAAAAGCGCCCCAATGCATAATCATCATTGAAACGCCCTCGTTTGCTATGAGACAATTATATAAAATAATTTAACCGTTGTCAATAGTTTTTTTATTTTTTCGAAAAATTAATTTATTTGGGGAGCAAGAATGTTTTTAAGTTTTCAAAATTGGGTGATTTCAGAGTTTTTATATTATTTTTACGATTTACGTTTGAAGAAGAATATTAGGCAACAGATTATTGCGGAAATTCCTAAAAATCCGCCGAAAATGCTTGAATATTGTTCAATTGTTGCTGCGATGCTTTCCCATTTTTCTCCAAATTCTCTTCCAATTAATATTAAAATCGAATTCCAAATTAATGTTCCACAAGTTGTGTATAACAAGAATTTTGAAATTGGCATTTTTGCAATTCCGGCAGGAACAGAAATTAAACTTCTTATGAGCGGAACAAACCGACAGAGAAACACAGCTTTTCCGCCTCTTTTTTTGAACCACTTTTCTGCTTTATCAATATCGTTTATTTTAAGATGCAGAATTTTTCCGACTTTTCCGGAAACGATTTTTTCAAGGCGTTCCTTGTTTAAAATTTTTCCAACATAATATAAAAAAATTGCTCCGAAAACTGCTCCGGAGAGCGAAGAGAGAATGACGCCGAAGATATTAAGTTTTGTATATGTTGTTAAAAATCCGCCGAATATGAGAATGACTTCAGAGGGGATTGGAGGAAAGACATTTTCTGAAAATATCAACAGAAAAATGCCGAAATAGCCGAATTGATTTATATTTGAGATTATGAAATTGTTCAAAATTGAAATCCTCCTTCTGAGGGTGATGTAAGCACTAATTATTTTATGTGTTATTCAAAAAAATATTAGGGGCGGGGGGAGGTTAAGGGGGGTGGATTTATGCAAGGGGAGTGGGTGTTTTTTGTTGTTAAATTCGCATTAATATTACATATTATGTATTGATTTTATGATAAAGATATGATAAAATTTTGGTTAGGTTACCACGAATTTATTATGAGTTATATAAAGACTTAGGATATTGCGGGGAGAGCTTATAAATTTGGACGTTTAGACTTTTTGCGAGAGGTTGAGCAAAAAATGACAAGGAAAGAAGAAAAAATTGCAACAAAAAAGCGGATACTTTCAGTGTGCGTTAAATTATTTATTGAACAAGGGTATTATAAAACAACTCTTTCGCAGATTGTTAAGGAAGCGGGAGTTTCTTTTTCATCATTTCAAAACATATTTCGCACAAAAGACGGTGTTTTGCTTGATTTGACGGAATTTATGTTTGACAGCCAATTTGAAATGGCGAGAATTGTTAGCAAAGAAAACATAAACCCGATTTATGTTTATGCAACGGAGACTGCCATACAAATGGCACTTACGGAACTTAACGAAAACGTTAGGGAAGTTTATATCGAGGCATATTCCAATGCTGTTTCGGCGGAATATATATATCGACATACAGCAAAGGAGCTTGCAAAGATTTTTTCTGTTTACAATCCGGAGTTTTTGGAAAGCGATTTTTACGAACTTGAAATTGGATCGGCAGGAATTATGCGAAGTTATATGGCAAGAAAATGTGACCAATATTTTACTTTTGAAAAAAAGATTATTGTTTTTCTTACAATGAGTCTTAGGGCTTATAATGTTCCGAAAAAGGAGATTGAAAAAGCAATTGACTTTGTTTGTGGTATTGATATTAAAAAAGTTTCGAGTCAAATTTTACACAAGCTTTTTGAAGCACTTGCTATGAAATTTGATTTTGAACTTGGGGTAACAGAAAGTGATTAATTTTGGGAGGGATTTTAAAAATATGAAAAGAAAAAAGGTTTTATCGTTTGTTTTATCGGCAGAGATGTGTTTGACAAGTATTCCTGCTCCGATTTTGGCAGAAAATGAAAAAAATATTGTTCACGAGCAAGGGGTTTTTGACGAAGAGGAGCATATGCACGACCTTGATTTGAACGAGGGCGAAGAGACAACGGCAGAGGAAACGACGGAGGCGGTTGAAGAAGAGGTTACTTCTGTTTTTGAGACAGAGACAGAAACTACAACTGAAATTGCAATTCCGAAGCCTTCTAAGCAGGGAAGTTCTACAACTGACGACAAAGTTGCCGATGTTCAAAATATGATTAACAATTTGCCAACGCTTGAGGAGATTTCACAAGACGATTATGACAAAGTTCAAGATGCTTATGACGCATATGACGTTTTGACGGAAGAACAAAAAGCGAAAATTGTTGGAGCAGATGTTTTTCAGGAACTTTTTAATTGGTTTAACAATCAAGTTAATTTGCTTGCTGATACAGTTGCATCGGTTACAATTGGAGGAACAACCACGAATTATTCGGACATTTCAGACGCCCTTGCTGCGGCACAAGCCGATGAGGGGTGTACACTTACATTTACGGCAGATTTAACCGAACAGTTGAATATTACAAGCGGAACTTTTAATATTCAAGCGGCAACAGGTGTTTCGATTACTCAAAGTATTAAGATGACCGGTGGAAATGTTACAATTTTGGGTGGTGATTTTCCGGGTCAAGCTGTTGGATACATTTTGTTAGTTGACGGAGGAAAACTTACTATTGAAGACGGTACTTTTAAAAATTTACAAGTTCAAAATTATGGAAGTTGTTATATTAACGGAGGTAAGTTTACTAAAGGAGTTAAGTTTATAGAAGACACAGAAGATGTAGAATATAGAAATGCAGAATATAGAATTACGGGTGGAGAATTTAACGGTACTTTATCTATAAATGTAATTCCTAATCAGTCTGAACAGAGTTTCAGCAGTAAATGTAAAATATCCGGTGGAAAAATTCGTACTCTTGAACTAGTGAAAGATTCAACTGTTTTAAGTAATTTATATTTGGATGATTTGCTTGAAGATGGATATGCTTTTAAAATACAAAATACCAATAAATGGGTGAGCCCTAAAAGTTTGATGGGTATTAACGAAAGTTGGGTAAATGTTTATGAAGCTCCGATTAAAAGTTTTACCGAAAAGGGTGTGCCGGAGGGCGGAGCTAAATATGGACAGGAATTTGAAATTGGAATTGAAAATCCGATAGTTGGAAGCGGATATTCTGCCAATGACATTACTTATACATGGACAAGAACTTTCAGCGACGGCGGAGTTCAAACACTTGCTAATACAACAAGCAAAATTTCGCCTGATGTTAGTGATACGACTTATAAGAAGGATACTTGCAAAATGAGCCTTGACGGATATGAAATTGTTAGGAGTTGGACGTATACTCCTTCTCGAGCAGAGACGATTGTTACTATTCCGACAGATGCAACAATTTCGGCAACTTATGGACAGACACTTGGAGATATTGCAAGCAAAATTTCAGAAGTTGCTACTGCGAAAGCGACTGTTTTTGGAGCAGAGACAGATGTTCCGGGGTATTATAATTGGGTGCTTTCATATACTACGTCTGTTGGTGATGTTGGAGTAAGAGAGTATGATATTAAATTTACACCTACTGATAGTTTAAAATATGCTCCGGTTTTAACAGGCATTAAAGTTAAAGTTTTGGTTTCTTCAGTTCCGGCAACTCTTACTGCTCTTCCAACGCCAGAGTTGGGGCTTACATATCAACATGGAACCGGTGGTTCGGAAATTATGCTTCTTGATACTTCAACTGCTGTTTATGACGGGGGAACGTTGAAATATGCAATTTCTGATACGGAGCCGACAGATGACTCGGCTTATAGCGATGACCCTCCTATGGCAGCAGATGCGAAAGATTATACGGTTTGGTGCAAGGTTTTTGGAGATTCAAATCACTCGGACTCGGCGGCACAAAGCGTTACGGCAACTATTCTACCGTGTAATATTGCATATGATACGGAAGTTTTCCTTGGACCTTCACACACTTATGACGGAACGGTGTTTACTCAAACGGTTGAAAAAGTTGAATATGAAGGTATTGAGCTTTCGTCTGATGATTATGAAATTAGCAATAACACCGGAAAAGGAGTTGCCGATGAAGAACATAAACTTATAATTACCGGAAAAGGAAATTATACAGGTACTGCTGAAAAGGTTTTTGAGATTAAACCGAGACCTGTTGTGATTGATTGGGGAACAACGGAATTTACTTGGGACGGAACGACTAAAAATATTACGCCGACTGTTACCAATTTAGTTGGAAGCGACACAGTTGGTTTTTCCTTTGCAGGAGATATAGATAAAAAAGATGTTGGCAATTATTCTACAACGATTGAAAATTGTTATAATACAAATTATACGTTGAACGGCGTTACAAATTTAACCGCAACTTGGAAAATTATAAAGGCGACTGCGGGATTTACGACAGAGCCGACAGCAAACAGCCTTGATTACAACGGAAGCGAACAAGAACTTGTTTCGGGGGGAACAGCAAACGGCGGAACGATTAAATATGCTGTTTCCGCTATAGAGCCGACAGACGATTTGGCTTACAGCGAGAGTGTTCCAAAGGCGATGAATGCGGGAAATTATACAGTTTGGTTTAAAGTTTTTGGAGACAGCAATCACAACAATTCGGTTGCGAAAAGCGTTGATGTTAGCATTGCAAAGATTGATGCGGGATTTACGACAGAGCCGACAGCTGTTTCGGGTCTTGTTTATAACGGAAGCGAACAAGGGCTTGTTTCGGGGGGAACGGCAAACGGAGGAACAATTAAATATGCTGTTTCCGCTACAGAGCCGACAGACGATTCGGCTTACAGCGAGAGTGTTCCAAAGGCGATGAATGCGGGAAATTATACAGTTTGGTTTAAAGTTTTTGGAGACAGCAATCACAACAATTCGGTTGCGAAAAGCGTTGATGTTAGCATTGCAAAGATTGATGCGGGATTTACGACAGAGCCGACAGCTGTTTCGGGTCTTGTTTATAACGGAAGCGAACAAGGGCTTGTTTCGGGGGGAACGGCAAACGGAGGAACAATTAAATATGCTGTTTCCGCTACAGAGCCGACAGACGATTCGGCTTACAGCGAGAGTGTTCCAAAGGCGATGAATGCGGGAAATTATACAGTTTGG
>CAZHGC010000008.1:59083-97283 GCA_964531385.1 uncultured Lachnospiraceae bacterium
GAGCCGACAGACGATTCGGCTTACAGCGAGAGTGTTCCAAAGGCGATGAATGCGGATAGTTATACAGTTTGGTTTAAAATTTTTGGAGATTCAAATTATAACAATTCGGTTGCGAAAAGCGTTGATGTTAGCATTGCGAAACTCCCTGTTAATATAGCTTGGAGCGGAGCAGACGACGTTATTATGTATGACGGAACTGTTAAAAGCGTTTCGGCAACTGTTTCAAACAAGGTTTTGAACGATGTTGTTAATCTTACTCTCGGCGGAGATTTTTCGGCAACGGAAAGAGGAAAATATACAGCAACAGTTGCAACGGTTGACAACGAAAATTATACTTTGACAGGCGGAACAAACCTTTCGAAAGAATGGATTATTTTCAGCAATGTTGCGAATTATACTGCACCAACAGCTGTTTCAGGCCTTGTTTACAACGCTAAAAACCAAAAACTTGTTTCGGCGGGAACAACAACCGACGGCGAGATGCAATATAGCCTTGACGGCGAAAATTTCTTGGCAGAACTTCCAGAGGGACTTAACGCAGGAGAATATGATGTTTGGTTCAGAGTTGTTGGCGATTATCTTGAAACGGAGCCTGTTAAAATTACTTCTGTGATTGGAAAAGCAAAGCCTTTGGGCAATTTGGGCGACAAGGTTAGTGCTAAGATTAGAAAAGGAAATCTTTTATCTTCGGCAAACGTTAAAAACGAGGGAATTTTGGGTGTTGACGGAATTACAGTTCTTTCCGGTTCTCTTGAATGGGTTGACGGAAAGAAGACAATTAACGAAGAATGCGAAGAAGAGATGATTTTTACTCCGACAGATTCGAATTATGAGGCACTTCAAGGACCTGTTTCCGTTGGACTTTATTCTTCTTCATCATCGGGAAGCGTTAAGAGAACTTATGCCGTTAGATTTGAAAGCAACGGCGGAAGCAAAGTTTCCGGACAGCAAGTTGACGAAAACGACACTGCAAGAAAACCTGAAGACCCGACAAAAGACGGTTATAGTTTTGGCGGTTGGTTTTCTGACAAGAATTTGGCTGAAAAATATGATTTTTCGAATATTGTTAGAGACACTTTGACGCTTTATGCAAAATGGAACGACGGAGACGATGACGAAAACGAAAACAACAAAACTGACGACGACAAAGACGGAAAAGACAAAGACGGAAAAGACAAAGACGATGTTACAGACGATTGGGATAATCCTTTTACTGATGTTAAAAAGCCGGATTGGTTCTATGAAGACGTTAAATTTGCTTATGAAAATGGCTTGATGTTTGGAACATCGACAAATAAGTTTTCTCCGAAAATGCCTATTACACGTGCTATGTTTGTTACAATTCTTTATCGTGCGGCGGGCGAACCGGAAGTTGTTAAAGGATATACTTTTGACGACATTGGCGACGGATTGTATTATACAGACGCTATTGGCTGGGCTAAGAAATACAAAATTGTTAAAGGTATTTCACCGACTGAATTTGCTCCGAACAGAAACATTAAGAGAGAAGAAATTGCAGCAATTATGCACCGTTATGCAAAGCATATGGGATATGACGTATCGGTTGGCGAAAGCACGAATATTCTTTCTTATTCGGATTATGATAAGATTTCGGAATATGCTATTGAGTCTATGCAATATGCTGTTGGAAGCGGTATGATTGTTGGTAAGAGCGAAAGCACGATTGACCCGCTGGACAGTGCAACGAGGGCTGAAATTGCGGCGATTATAAGAAGATTTGTTACAGCTAAGAGATAGAATTGATATAGGGATATGATGAATGGGTATGCTGACAGGAGTTGGCATACCTGTTTTTTTGTGGGGGCGAAAGGGGAGTTTTTGGAAGAGGAAGTTTTTTGGGGGAGGGAAAAAGGGAATGAGGAATACGCAAGTTTGGAGGATTTTGGAAAGAGTTTTTGGGAAATCTGAGTTTGCTTTGGGGCGAAAGGGGAGTTTTTTTGGAGAGTGGGAGTTTGCCTTGGGGCGAAATAGGGGAGGATTAAATTTTTTATTTTGGTATTGAAATTTAATTGGGAGATTGATATAATTAAAAAAAGTGTACTTGTGCGAAAAAACTTATTTGGAGGTGATTTTATGATAAACGGAATTTCGGCAGGATACAACAATTCTTATTATGGAAACAATTTTGCCATTAACAGAGATTTGACGCAGAGGGTTGGCGAAACGGGAAAGACGGGAAAAACGGAGTGTCAAACTTGCAAATCGAGAAAGTATGTTGACGGATCTGATGAGGGAAACGTTTCATTTAAAACGCCGGGGCATATTTCGCCACAATCATCGGCGGCAGTTGTTGCGTCTCACGAGAGAGAGCACGTTAAAAACGCTGTTAGCGAGGGAAACGAAAAGGGCAAAGAACTTTTGAACGTTAGTGTTTCGCTTAAAACTTCAGTTTGTCCGGAATGCGGAAAATCTTATGTTTCCGGAGGAACTACACGAACAACTATGAAAACAACGCTTGACGAAACTCCAACAAACCCTTACAATAGGGGCGAAAGATTGGTTAATCGATATTTAATGCAAGGTCGAAATGTTGATGTTGCGGTTTGAAAAAATTGAAATTTTGCAAATTAAAACAGCTGTTTTGAGCCTATAGATAGGTTTGACAGCTGTTTTTTTATTAATTGACGTTGCCAATACGTTTTTTTACGGATTTTTCAAATTTTACACGAGGGAGCATAAGAATATGGCCACAACCTCGGCATTTTATTCGGAAATCGGCTCCTATACGCAAAATTTCCCATTCATTGTTTCCGCAAGGGTGGGATTTTTTCATAATTACAATTTCTCCGACTGAAAAGTCCATTTTATGCCTCCTTTTCATCTGTTTTATGCAAAACTATTTGCGGATATGGAATACAGATGTTTTCTTTATCAAATCGGTTTTTTATAATTCGGCGGATTTCTCGTTCAATTGCCCAATTTTCGCCAACTGCGGAATCGGCACTTATTCGAATTATTACTGCGGAATCGGCCAAATCGACAACTCCAAGAACATCGGGGATTTTTAAAAGCCCTGCTATTTTATTTTCTTCGAAAGATTTTTTTAATTCATCTTTCATAATGGCGATGACTTTATCCACATTTTCTTCATAGGCAACGGATATATCGACAACAGCACGATTGAAGCCTTTTGACATATTTGTTACAATTTTTACTTGACCGTTTGGAATTATGAACAAATTTCCATCGGAGCTTCTTATTCTTGTTGTTCTTATTCCTATTCCTTCAACTGTTCCGGTGTAGCCTTCAAGCGTTATTACATCTCCAACGGCAAATTGGTCTTCTATAAGTATGAACATTCCTGTTATTATATCTTGAACCAAGCTTTGGGCACCGAACGCTATTGCTATACTTCCAACTCCGGCAACAGCTATGAACGACATTACATTTATTCCGAATATGCTTAAAATTTGGCAAATTGCAAAGAAATAGATTACATATCGAATTGTACTTGAGCAAACTGTGAACAATGTTTTTGATTTTCTTTCGCTGAAGCCTTTGTGGGTGTAGATTAATTTTTTTATTATGTGTTTTAAAAATTTTATTAATATTGCGGAAATTATGACAACAACTACGCAAAGCAACAATTTTATCAGAAACGCAACGAGGGCGTCAACGGAGACATACTCCATAATTTTATCGTCGAAGCTGAAAACTTCTTCAACTTTTTCATTCATAAACCGACACTCCTTTTTATTATTGGTTATAATTTTATAAAATTTGTTTGAAATTTGGCTTTTTTGGGCAAGGGGCATTTTATTCCCCCGAAAATTTTTGTTGGGCGATGTTATATTGCGAGTTTTAAAATATTTTTTGTAAATCGGAAAAAGTTTTTATTGTGAAGTTTGGAGAAGAAACTTTTCCGAAGCCATAGGAGGCAAAAACAAAGGGGATTTTTGCAAATTTTGCGGAAAGAAAATCGCTTTCTGTGTCGCCAACGTAAACGGGTGATTTTAAATTATTTCTTTGAATTATAAGTTTATTGTTTTCACCTTTTGAAAGCCCTGTTGTTCCCGGACACTCGAAATCTGTGAAATATTCTTTGAGCTTATGGGCGGTTAAGAATGCGGGAATGTAGCCATTTTGGCAATTGCTCACGATGAAGAGTTTATATTTTTTTGACAGATATTTTATTGTTTCGGGAACGAGAGGATATAGCTTTCCTCCTTCTTTTTCTAAAATTGGGCATTGTTTTTGACAACATTCGAGCACAATTTTTTTCTGCATTTGTTTTGTTTGTTCCGGAAAAAAAATTTCTCCGATTTCTTCGAGTGTTTTTCCCATAACACTTTGTAATTCTTTTACGGTTATTTCTCTTTTTATTTCGTTATGGGCGGAGACTACGGAAGTCCAAATTCGGCTTAATGGTTCGGTTGCGTCCCATAGCGTTCCGTCAAGGTCGAAAATTATGCTGTCGGGGGTTATATTCATTTTTATCCTCCTTCTTTTTTTATTATATGATTATTATATGACATTTTTTTTTGAAGTACAAGAGATTTTGACGGAGCAAAGGAAGGTTGAAAATTACAGTTATGTTGGGGGATTTAAGTTGTTTTTGCTTTTGGAAAATTTATTATTTTTAAATTTCTTGACATAAATTTTAATTAATTATTGCATTAAATTGTAATTTATTTTATAATGATTTTAAGAGAATTAATGAGCCGTTATATAAAATATATAAAAAATGTTTTTTTATACGTATAAACTTGGGAAAAACGTTATTTTTACCTAAGGCAGTGCTGATATTTTATGCGGGGGACTTCCTTTGCGAAGAAAATATTTTTTGAAGGTTATTTGGGGGGCGTTTTTTCAAATTGGGTTTTATACGTTTGGCGGTTTATTATAAATGCTGATTTTTCGGTATTTAAAAAAAACAGAAAGGAAGGTAATTTTAAATGACAGAACACAGAGGTAAATCTTCAGGAGGCGGGATTAGAGCGGCTTTTATTATAATTGCTTTAATTTTGTTTGTTTCGGGAATTGTTTCGGCGATTTTTGCGAGTTCTTTTGTTGTTGGAATTGTTATTTGTGTTATTAATATTTTTGCGGCTTTGGCTTCACTTATTTGCGGAATTGTTATGCCAAATTCTATTTCCCAAAAAATAGAAACTCTTTCGGAAAAAGTTTTTGATTATTCAAACGGAAATATTAACGTTTCTTTTAGAACAAACGATTCTTCCGATATTGATGTTCTTTCCAACGGAATTGCGGACATTACGGAAACTCTCGGAAATTTTGTTTATGATATTAAAGATGTTTCTGGAAAAATTCAGACGGGAGAAACAGACGTTAAAATTAACGAAAATGCTTATTGCGGTGAATTTAAAAAGACTGCAACGAACGTTAATGAACTTATTTCGAGCCTTTTGAAAGAAAATGATGATATTTTGAAAACAGCCCAAAATTTTGCCGGCGGAAACTTTGTTAAAACTTCTTCCGAAAGTTCTTTTAACGATGTTTGCGACACGATGAACGAATTTTTCGATGATTTGGATTTGGGTATTTCTTCAGCTTGCAACGGTGATTTATCGGCAAGCATTAATGCTGACAAATATTTTGGGAAATTTAACAAAACAGCTGTTAAATTTAATCAACTTATTGAGTCGGTTAAACTTCCTATTGATGAGATTTCGGTGGCTTTTTCGGATTTGGGGAATTCGGACATTTCAATTAAGGGAAGTTATGACGGAGATTTTAAAGTTGCGAAAGATAGCATAAACAACTTTTTTGCAAATTTTGCGAGAGATTTGAAAGAAATTTCAAATGCTTTGAACAAAATGGCAGGAAGCGATTTTAACATTGACTTTGGGAATTATGGCGAAAGCGAATTTAAAGAAGTTAAAGATTTTATTTCGAATATTGCCGACAATTTTAAACAGTTTGTTTTAAGTATGGAGGGGGCTGCGAAACAGGTTATTTCCGAAACAACAAGCGTTTCTCAATTTAGCTCGACTCTTGCGGAAAAAACAGTTCGCCAGACAAGTGCTATTAACAGCCTTGGTTCACGAATTTCGAAGCTTTCGGAGCAATCTTCCGAAAACGAAAAGAGTACTCACGACGCAAATGAGCTTGCAGGTCTTGCGAAAGAGAGTGCATCTGTTGGAAACGAACAGATGAATAATATGCTTTCGGCTATGAACGAAATAAACGATGCTTCGAACAGCATTTCAAACATTATTAAAGTTATTGACGACATTGCTTTTCAGACGAATATTCTTGCTCTTAATGCGGCTGTTGAGGCGGCAAGAGCAGGCGAACACGGAAAAGGTTTTGCTGTTGTTGCGGAAGAAGTTCGTAACCTTGCGGCAAGAAGCCAGCAGGCTGCAAAAGAGACAACTGCTCTTATTGAAAGTTCGATTGCGAAGATTTCTGACGGTTCGAGCATTGCTCACAATACAGCGGCATCTCTTTCTGACATAATTAACAAAATTAATAATATTTCTTCAATTATTGAAAATACTTCGAAAATTTCTTATGAACAAAGCCTTGAAATTAAAGCTTTGGCTCAAGATATTGATATTATCGATACAATTGCAAGAGAGATTACTTCTGTTGGAAAGACGGCAATAGCGTCTCAGGATTTTGACAAAAACATAAATGAATTTTTGGAACTTATTGAAAAATTCAAAAGCGGTTTGAAAGGTCAGATTGAGCAAAAGAAGGTTGCCTTTGAAGAAAGAAAGAGAACAGAAACAGAACCTTTGCCAAAGCTTGAACCGAAGCAGGTTAGAATTCAACCCGAAAAGCCGGTTTCTATGAATGTTGGCACAACATCTGTTAAAACTTCTGTTTCGAAAAGCGAAAATGTTTCGAAACCTGCACCGGCGATTAAGCCTGTTTCTGAGCCGATTTCTGTTTCGGCAACATCTGCAAAGGCTGAAACTTACGATATTGACAATATTGATTTTGACAAAATTAAAGATTTTGGAAAATATTGATTTTTTAGGGGTTGTGAATGATTTTGCAACCCTTTTGAAAAATTTTTAATGAACTTTAGGAGAGTTTTTATCTTATGGAAAACGAATTTAACAATATATTTTTTGCGAAAGTTAGGGAAAACGCTGTTATTCCGACAAAGGAAAAATGGAATGCCGGTTTTGATATATATCCTTGTTTTGATGAGGATTTTTTGATAATTTATCCAAACGAAACAGTTCTTGTTCCGACAGGGATTGCAAGTGCTGTTCCGGAGGGATTTTACATTCAAATTCAAGAGAGAGGTTCGAGCGGGAGCAAAGGAATTAAATACAGTGCCGGTGTTATCGATTCGAGTTACAGAGGCGAGTGGTTTCTTGCAACGACGAACACAAACGATAAACCTGTTGTTATTTTAAAGAAAGACATTGACGAATTTGAGCCGACAGCGAGGACACTTATTAAAAGCGGGTTTGTTGTTTATCCTTATTCCAAAGCTTTATTTCAAGGCATTTTACATTGTGTTCACAATGAATTTGAAAGCAAAGAAATCAGTTTTTCAGAGCTTAAAGAAATTCCTTCAAAAAGAGGAGACGGAAAGCTTGGAAGCAGTGGGAAATGATTTTATTTCCATAGAAAAGCTATGGAGGCTTTAGGTGCAAAATTTACGTTATTTTTTATAAATTAAAAGGGGGGGCGGGTTTGCTCCTCTTTTTTTGATTTATTGGGTTTCTTTTTTAAACATTATTAAAAACTCAATTACATAAATTATGCAGACGAAAAATATTGATTGAGTTGAAAAGTTGATTGTTAGAACCGCACCCAAAGCACCACCGGATATGAAGAATGCGATTATTCCGAAATACTGCATACTGTTTGAAATTAATTTTTTATTTTTTTCTTTTAGACCGGCATAGAAAAGTTCTGATGCACTTCTTAAATTACCGGTGCACATTGTTGTTGAAACGGCATTGCCGTTTATTTTTCTAAAACTTTTTGTTTGCATTGAGCAGACGAAAGAAATTATTACTGTTGCGAAGACGTTATAGTTATTGGCGGGGAGAAAGCCGACGATTGCGGTCATTATTATTTCGGCGGTTATAACGATTTGTCGCCAATGGAGCTTATTATTTTCCTTATATTTTGATTTTATTATTTCTGTTAGAAAAACGCCTATTATGAAAGCTGTTATTGGAAAAAGGTAATAGAGCGTTGTTTTATAATCACCTTTTGCGAGGTTTACGCCGAGCAAGACTATATTTCCCGTTTGGGCATTTGCAAAAACACCACCTCTTGATATATATGTATAGGCATCGAGGTAGCCACCTGCGAGAGCAAGCAAAATTCCCGTTAAATAATTTTCTGACATTTGTTTATTTTTAAAGAAGTTCATTTTTGTCACCTTTATTTTAAGATAATTAAATATTATTATTTAACAAATTTTTATTTTTGTCAAGTTTTTGACGGATTTTTGAAAAATAAAAAATCGGTTGACGTAAAAAATGTTTTTTATCAACCGATTGGAATTATATATTTTTATTATTTTGAATTTATATATACAATGCCGTTTTTATATTCGACATTCAAAAGTCCGAGATTTTTTAAATCTTGCAATGTTATATGATTTAGATTGTTTCGGAATATTGACGAAAGTTCTTTCTGTTTTCCGTTTATTATTGCGGTTATTGTTTTTACATCGGAATTTTTGAAGCTTACAACTTTGCTTGCTGGATTGTATTCAACATCGAAGCCGAGTTTTTTTATAAAATCGGTTGTGAATAAATTTTTGTTATTGGCAAAATATCCCTCTGTATAATCTTGTTTACCATTGATTGTGACATTTATTATTTTTTTCATTTCCCAATTCTCCTTTTTTTCATTTTCTTGCGTTTGATTTATTCCGAAGTATTCACAAATTGCATTGACTATTGCGTTTGCTGAAATGGTTTCAAAATTATTTTTTCGCATAATTGATGAATCGATTTTACTGCTTAGAAAACCGAGTTCGACCAAAGCGGCTTCCATTTTTGTTCCGTTTAAGACAAACAAGTCTTTTCTTTCTTTTATTCCTCTGTTGTTTAATTTTAGAGAATTTACGAGATTTTTTTGCAAAATTTCCGAAATTTTATTTTTTGAATAACAGAGCGTTTCAATTCCATTTGCTTGGGGGTTTGATGCCGAATTTGCGTGGATACTTACAAACAAATTTGCGTTATGCGAGTTTGCAATTCGGCATCTTTCGCCGAGGTTTACGAAGTTATCGGTTATTCTTGTGCAGACAACATCAAAATTTTGTTTTGACAATTCGTTTTTGACTGCTTTTGCAACTTTTAAGACAAGGTCTTTTTCTTTTATTCCGTTTCCGCAAGCTCCGGAGTCGGTTCCGCCATGGCCTGCATCGATACAAATTATTTTTTTCATTTAATCCCTCCTGAAATTTGAAATTTTTTTGTTTTCGAAATTATAATAGCACGAGAGGGAGTAACATAAAATAACAAAAAGTATCAAAAAGTAACGGGGAGGGGGAGAGTTAGGTGGGTGAGAGGGGGTTGAGGGGAAAGGGGAGCGGGAGAAGTAAGGGGTTGAGTTTTTTGGGGGGGGGAGCGGGGAGAGGGAGGAGCAAGGAGAGAGAGAGCGAGAGGGGGGTTGGGAGGTTTTTGGAGGGAGAAAGTGAGAGGAGGTTGGTGGGTTGGGGAAGAAAGGAGAACAGGAGAAGAAGTTAGGAGGTTTTGAGGGGAGGAAAAGGGAGAGAGGAGCGAGAAAAGCAAGGGTTTGAGTTTTTTTAAGGGGAAAGGGGAGCGAGAGGAGGAGAAGTTGGGGGAGGAAAGGGATTTATATAAAAATGCTGTAAAAATGATTTCCATTTTTACAGCATTTTTTTAAAAGATTAATATTTTATTGGCAAAGGTTGGACACGTTTTAAAATTTCAAAATTAATATTTTGTTGCAGTGGTTAGCACACGTTTTAAAATTTCAACAGCATCGTTTATTGTTAATTCTTCACCGTTGCAAATCTTACCTTTTTCGAGGTTAAATTTATTTTTCGTAGCATCGGTTGGATTTAAAACATATTCGAGGACAGCCGCAGCATCGTAAGCTGTTAAGAATCCGTTTTCGTCAACATCGCCGTTTTTTTCAACAGGTGATGTTGTTTCGGTTTCTGTTGATGAGTCGGTTGAAACTTCGGTTGATGTTTCTGTTGAAGACTCAGTTGATGTTTCGGGAGTTTCGATGTCCAAATTTGCGAAAGATATATTATCGAAATATAAATTTCCACCGGCTGTTTTCATAAATTTTAATTGTTTGAACGTTGTTTCTCTTCCGGTTGTTGCACTGATTTTTCCATTGTAGACGGGTTCAGAAAGAGATGTTGGGTTATATTTTCCATCGGTTCCATGTTTTGAAACGGTTAAAGTTAAATCATCACTTCCGCTTGTTCCTGTTATTGTGTAATGGTACCATGTGTTTGCTTCAAGGTCATAGAGTTCGTTCATTGAGGCAGTTGCTGATTTTGCGGAGATGTCGGCAACATCGGTTGTGTTATATACTTTATTTGCCAAATCGGTTATGTGAACGAACGCATTATCTGCATTGAATTCGGTTGCCTGACCTGTTGTTTCGCTATAGGGGTGGACTGCATTATCAAGGTATATACGGAAAGAACGCCCTGCGGCGGCTGTGTTTGTTGTTAGAAAATCGAAATCAACTTTATATTTTCCACTTTGATATTTTTCGGGGATTTCGATTTGAACAGCTTTATCGACCAACGAAATTTTTGGTGTTTCGTTTCCTGAAATATTTTCAACGTCTTCGAAACATTTTTCATAGCTTCCGTCGGCGGAGATTATCCATTTTCCAACACTTGTACCGTTTTCTGTGTCTTTCATGAGGAATGATTCACTATATGAAAATCCATTTGCTGTATCGTGATTTACATATGTTGGCTTGTAGCTTCCGTCATCTTCATCGGCGGGGTCTTTTACATCGGAGCCCTCAATTATTGAGAGTTCGGAGAATGTTGATGTTGAAAAATATGGGATTGTTGAAATTGTGTCGGCAGAGTCGGTTGCATAGCCTACATACACTGTTTCGGGGAGGTTTTCGAACGTTACTGTTTCGGGTTGTCTTTCGTTATTTTTCCAATTTTCGCCGTCTTCGGAAACATAGAGAGAGACTGTGTCGTTATATCGAACTATTCGCATATATGGTGCTATTGCGTGGTTGTCTCCGCTTGAGGAGTTTTCGACGCTTGTTCCATTTTTATTTTTGAAATAGTATTCGCCCGATTTTTCTCCTGTTGTTGTTCTTGTTATTATACGTTCATTTTCGCCATATTTTAACCAACCATCGCTTATTAATGCCATTCGTGATGTTGGAGAGAGAGTTTCTCTGAACATAAGACCATTTATTTGCTGATTTTCAAATTTTGGCACTTCATTTACTTTGACACGAATATCGAAGTTTCCTTTAACTTCTTTATAGAGGTATGAGCAGGAATCTTGCGAGTTTGATGAGAGGTGGGTTGAGGAATTCATACTTCCTGTTGTTCCGGAACCATATAATGTGTAGTTTCCGGAAGAATCGACAGCAACGCCACCTTGACCGCTGAATTTTCCTGTTCCTATTTCGGTGAATTTGAAATTACCTGTGTCTCCGCCTGTTTTCTTTACATAAACTATTGCTTCTGTACTTTGTGTTTTTTCGCCTCTTGAGTTGTAGGCACGACTTGTTAAATAATGTGTTCCTGCCGGAAGTGTTATGTTATCGTTTATTTCGGAAACACTGCCGTAATCTTTTATTAATGTGTTTTTATCGTAGAGTTCGAATTTTGTTATTGTTGTGTTGCCAACGGGAGAAGCTATTGCGTGATAGTTTACGGTTTCGCCCTCTGAAACGACTTTCCACGTTCCTCTGTCTACAGTTGTTCCATTTACTGTTTTTGTTATTCCGGCTGTTGCGGGAGAAACAACGGTTATCATTGCATTTGTTGGGGCGGGTTGTTTATCTGTCCAATCGTTTACATAGCTTTCGATTAATGTGTAGCCTTTATAAGTTCCGTCTGTTATTATTTCATTTTCTTTATAAGATGTTAAGCCGTTTTCTGTTTTGAAGCTTTCGGGGATTGTAAACGTTCTCGTTTCGGTTGTTCCGAGGTTTAGGTCGATTTCGCCCCCAACTTCATCGGTGTTATTTATTACACGACCTGTTAAATTTTTTACATCGTTTACAATTCTTGCATCGATTGCATCTCTTTTTGGAAGTGTTGCTCCAACGTTTGCAAGAACTGTTGAATATGCGTTTTCGGCTGTTTCGGGAGTTATTTGGTATTCTCCCAAATCGATTGGTTCACTTAAAAGATTTGCGTAACCCGGATTTTTTAACCCTTTTTCGTTTGAGCTTGTTACGGCACTGTCGCCGTATACATAGTTTCCGGAAACGTAATAATCGCCTTTTATTTCATCGGAATGAGTGTTTGTGAAATCGAAAATTTTGCTTTTTATTGAGCTTTTTGTTGATGCACCGTAGTTATAGTAATTATTTCTGTAATTAACCTTTGTTGGATTTCGGCTTTTATCGTGCATTGAATAGGGTTCGCCACCGTATGCGGAGTTTGTTTGACCCCAGTCATAGATTATGTTGTTTGATACTTCGGTTTTGTTCATTTCTCGGTCGAGCCTTGGGCTTCGGCTGTCATGGTGGGCGAGGAGGTTATGGTGATAGCTTGCCATATCTGCTCCCCAAATTGCTCCATAACCATGAGCCCCTTTGAAATGGCTACTCATTCGGAGACTTTCACTTGCGAGTGTGTTTTGAACTGTGTAATATGAGCCATGCGGTTTTGTTTCACTTGTTGATTCATAGGAACCGGCATAGAGCGTTAAAAGTTCATCTACGCACCACGAAGTGCTACAATGGTCGAATATAATTCTTGTTCCGAATTTGCCTCCGAGACCATCGGGCTCGGCTCCGTTTTTATCGGTTGGTCTCACTTTTAGATGACGAACGATTACATCTTTTGCTCCGTCTGCCGCCTGAACGTCATAGCCTGTTATTGTAATTCCCTCACCGGGGGCTGTTTGGGCAAGTATTGTTGTGTTTGAAGGAATGTACAACGTGCTGTTTAATTTTATTGCTCCGTCTAAATCGAACACGACAATTCTTCCTTCTTTTGAAAGTGCATCTCTCAGAGAACCTTCGCCCTCATCGTTTAGATTTGTGACGTGGTAGACTTCGATGGTTTCACTTCCTCGTGCTCCTTTTGAATATTTTCCGCCACCGGTTGCTCCGGGGAATGCAAGGACATCTGTTGTGCTTTCTGCCAAAATGATATTTGGCACAGCTGTTAGTGTCATTGTTAGGGTAAGGATTAATGCCAATGCTTTTTTAAATCTTTTCATTTTATCACTCCTTATGTTATTGTTTTTTTGATTGCAACATATGATTGTGCAAAATTTGTAATTATGCAACAGCTTACAGGGGGGCTGTCATATGGAAACTTGGGCTTTTGGTATAAGCTGTTTGGGTTTATGAGAGCTTACCTGCGATTTATGAGATGTTGTTTGTTGAGCTGGCTTTTTATATGGTCTGTGTTGACATTATTACAAGTGATAAGGAAATTTTAACATATTATTTGTTAAATTGCAACAAAAAGGTTTTTGGAAAACGGCGAAGATGTATTTTTTTGAATGGCATTTTGACGAATGATTGTTTGAAATTAACTTTGCTTTTGGCAAATGTTGTGCAATTTTTGGAAACGGGGAGATTGTAGTTTTATTTTTAGGAAAGAATAAACAAAATTTCAAGTTTGTGGTTTGCAGAGTTGATTTTAAAATTCGATTTTTAAAATTTGCGACAAAACAAAAAAGAACTTGACAGTTCTTTTAAATTATGGTATTATTAATAAATGTATCGATAAGTGCAGAAATATCGAATTTGAGTTAAATATTTATGAAGAAAAGGCGATATTTTTGTTTTATTATAAAGATTTTTAACAGAAATTTGCCTGTCTTTACATTAATTTTTATATAGTATAACATATGTTTTTACGAAATTCAACATTTTTTTGTAAAAATTTTTGTGAAGCCGGCACAAGATGTTTTTTTAAAACCGAAATCCCGATTTTTTTTGATTTGGGGTTGTCGGCGATTTTTTGCGTTGTTCTTATTTTTACAAAAATAACCTTTTTGGTTTATTTATATTATTTTTAAGGAGTGAAGATGCCATGGAGAAAAACAGAATACGCCCTGTCAAGCTTGGTGATGTGGTTCGTATGAGTTATTCGAAAATAGACGAAGTTTTGGAAATGCCTAACCTGCTTGCTTTGCAGAAAGACAGCTATAAATGGTTCGTAGAGGAAGGCCTCAAGGAAGTTTTTGAAGATATTTCGCCTATATGCGATTACAGCGGTAATCTTGTTCTTGAATTTACAGATTTTTCTTTTAGTTCTGAACCGAAATATTCTATTCCGGAATGTAAAGATCGTGATGCTACTTATGCTGCACCTTTTAAAGTTAAGGCACGTCTTCGCAACAAAGAAATTGACGAAATTAAAGAACAGGAAATTTTTATGGGTGAGTTCCCGCTTATGACTGATACGGGCACTTTTGTTATAAATGGTGCGGAACGTGTTATTGTTAGCCAGCTTGTTCGTTCTCCAGGTATCTATTATGCTATAGATAAAGATAAGGTTGGTAAAAATCTTTTGAGTTCGACAGTTATTCCGAACAGAGGGGCTTGGCTTGAATATGAGACGGACTCAAATGACGTTTTTTATGTTAGAGTTGACAGAACAAGAAAAGTTCCTGTTACTGTTTTAATTCGTTCGCTTGGAATTGGCAGTGATGCTGAAATTATTGAACTTTTTGGCGAAGAGCCGAAAATTTTGGCTACAATTGAAAAAGATACAACGAAAACTCGTGAAGAGGGTCTTATTGAAATTTACAAGAAGATTAGACCGGGCGAGCCTCCAACGGTTGATAGTTCGGAAGCTTTACTTAATAATATGTTTTATGACCCGAAAAGATACGACCTTGCGAAAGTTGGTCGTTATAAATTCAACAAAAAACTTGCTTTTAAAAACAGAATTAAAGGATATGCTCTTGCTGAAAACGCTATTGACCCATTGACAGGCGAAATTATTGCTGAAGAGGGCGTTAAACTTACTATGGAGCTTGCTGAAAAAATTCAGGACAGCGGTGTTGCGGCTGTTTGGATTTACGTTGAGGACAGAAAAGTTAAGGTTTTATCAAATCTTACGGTTGCTATCGACGAATTTATTAAACCTTTTGGACTTTCGGCGAAAGAGCTTAAAATTAAAGAAAAAGTTTATTATCCGGTTCTTTCTGAAATTCTTAATTCTTCTGACGATTCGGAAGAAATTAAAAATGCAATTTTGGACAATATTCACAGGCTTGTTCCAAAGCACATTACTTTGGAAGACATTATGGCATCTATAAATTATGTTATGCATCTTGATTACGGTGTTGGAAACAAAGACGATATTGACCACCTTGGAAACCGCCGTATTCGTGCTGTTGGTGAACTTTTGCAAAATCAGTTCAGAATTGGTCTTTCGAGAATGGAAAGGGTTGTTCGTGAACGTATGACAATTCAAGATATGGACACGATTACTCCTCAGATTCTTATTAATGTTAAGCCTGTTACTGCTGCAATTAAAGAGTTCTTTGGAAGTTCTCAGCTTTCTCAGTTTATGGACCAAAACAACCCTCTTAGCGAAATGACTCACAAACGTCGTTTGTCTGCTTTGGGACCGGGCGGTTTGTCTAGAGAACGTGCGGGATTTGAAGTTCGTGACGTTCATTCTTCTCATTATGGAAGAATGTGCCCTATTGAAACTCCTGAAGGCCCGAACATTGGTCTTATTAACTCTCTTGCGACTTTTGCAAGAATTAACGAATATGGTTTTATTGAAGCACCTTATCGAATTATTGATAAGAGCGGAGATGTTCCGAGAGTTACAGATGATTTTATATATGTTACCGCAGACGAAGAGGAAAACTATGTTGTTGCACAGGCAAACGAACCTCTTAACGAAAACGGTGAATTTGTTAACGCAAAGGTTACAGCTCGTCTTGGTGAGGACAACGTTGAAATGGACGCAAACAAAATTGACCTTATGGACGTTTCGCCGAAACAGCTTGTTTCTGTTGCGACAGCTCTTATTCCTTTCCTTGAAAACGACGACGTTACAAGAGCTCTTATGGGTTCTAATATGCAACGTCAGGCTGTTCCGCTTTTGACAACGGAAGCTCCTGTTGTTGGTACGGGTATGGAACACAAAACGGCGAAAGACTCGGGCGTTGTTGTTGTTGCAAAAAATTCCGGTGTTGTTGAAAAAGTTGATGCGGGCGAAATTGTTATTGCGACTGAAAACGGGGCTAAAGACCGTTATAAACTTACTAAATTTAAACGAAGCAACCAATCTAACTGTATGAATCAACGTCCTATTGTTTTTAAAGGCGACAAAGTTTCGGCAGGTCAGATTATTGCTGACGGACCTTCTACGAAAGACGGCGAACTTGCTCTTGGCAAGAACCCGCTTATTGGTTTTATGACTTGGGAAGGTTACAACTATGAAGATGCTGTTTTGCTTAGTGAGAAGCTTGTTGCTGACGATGTTTACACTTCTGTTCACATTGAGGAATATGAAGCGGAAGCGAGAGACACTAAGCTTGGACAGGAAGAGATTACAAAAGATATTCCGAACGTTGGCGAAGATGCTTTGCGTGACCTTGATGAAGAAGGTATTATTCGCATTGGTGCGGAAGTTCAACCAAACGACATTTTGGTTGGTAAGGTTACTCCGAAAGGAGAAACGGAGCTTACCGCAGAAGAACGTCTTTTGCGTGCTATCTTTGGCGAAAAGGCGAGAGAAGTTAGGGACACATCTTTGCGTGTTCCTCACGGCGAGAGCGGTATAATTGTTGATATTAAAAAATTTACAAGAGAGAATAATGATGAACTTCCGCCGGGGGTTAATCAGCTTGTTCGTGTTTACATTGCACAGAAAAGAAAAATTTCTGTTGGTGACAAAATGGCAGGTCGTCACGGTAACAAGGGTGTTGTTTCTCGAGTGCTTCCTGTTGAAGATATGCCATTTTTGCCGAACGGTCGTCCTCTTGACATTGTTCTTAACCCACTTGGCGTTCCTTCACGTATGAACATTGGTCAGGTTCTTGAAATACATTTGAGCCTTGCGGCAAAGGTTCTTGATTGGAAAGTTTCGACACCTGTTTTTGACGGGGCAAAAGAAGTTGACATTATGGACACTTTGGAACTTGCAAACGATTATGCAAATTCTTCTTGGGAAGATTTTGAAAGCAAATGGAAAGACATTCTTGACCCTGAAATTTTTGATTATCTTGATAAAAACAAGGCTCATCGTGAAGAATGGAGAGGTGTTCCGATTAATCATACGGGCAAAATTCAACTTCGTGACGGAAGAACGGGAGAAGAATTTGACAACCCGACAACGATTGGATTTATGCATTATCTTAAACTTCACCACCTTGTTGACGATAAAATTCATGCTCGTTCGACAGGCCCTTATTCACTTGTTACGCAACAGCCTTTGGGCGGAAAAGCTCAATTTGGCGGACAGCGTTTTGGAGAAATGGAAGTTTGGGCTTTGGAGGCTTATGGTGCATCTTACACTCTTCAAGAAATTTTAACTGTTAAATCTGACGATATTGTTGGACGTGTTAAAACTTATGAGGCTATTGTTAAGGGTGAGAATATTCCTGAACCGGGTGTTCCGGAATCGTTCAAAGTTCTTCTTAAAGAACTTCAAGCTCTTGGTCTTGATGTTAGGGTTTTACGCGAGGATTCAACGGAGGTTGAAATTCGTGAGGACCTTGATGATGACGATATGGGTGTTATTGACGTTAATATTGAAGGCGTTGAAAAAGACGATGATTTTGAAAAAGAAAGCATAAACATTGTTGATTCGGTTTTAAATAATCCGGAAATTCTTGATAAGCTTGAAATTGACGAGGACGATATTGACCCTGCGGAAAACGATATTCTTATTAATGAAGACGAAAACAACATTGACCTTGATGATGAACTTTTCAACGATTTGGACGATGTTGAACTTGACGAAATTGTTATTTCGGAATCGGATCTTGACGATGTTGGATTTGATGAATCGGATATTGATGAAGTTGATATAAAAAATATATTAAAAGATGACGAAGAATAGAAAGGAGAAATTGTGCTATGAGTACACAAAACAGCGAACAAACTATAACTTTTGATTCTATTAAAATTGGTTTGGCATCTCCTGAAAAAATTCTTGAATGGTCATACGGTGAAGTTAAAAAGCCTGAAACTATAAATTACAGAACTTTGAAGCCGGAACGTGACGGTTTGTTCTGCGAGAGAATTTTTGGACCAAGCAAAGACTGGGAATGTCACTGCGGTAAATTCAAGAGAATTCGTTACAAAGGCGTTGTTTGCGACAGATGTGGCGTTGAGGTTACAAAAAGCAAAGTTCGCCGAGAGAGAATGGGGCATATTAAGCTTGCTGCCCCTGTTTCTCACATTTGGTATTTTAAAGGTATTCCGAGCCGTATGGGTATTATTCTTGGTATGTCACCGAGGGCTTTGGAAAAAGTTCTTTATTTTGCATCATATGTAATTCTTGACCCAGGCGAAAACACAAGCCTTGTTTACAAAGATTTACTTACAGAAAGAGAATATAGAGACGCAAGAGAGAAATATGGAGATACTTTTAAAGTTGGAATGGGTGCGGAAGCGATTAAAGTACTTTTACAGGACATTGACCTTGAAAAAGAATCCGTAGAACTTAAAAAGGAACTTAAAAACAGCAACGGACAGAAACGTGTTCGAATTATAAAGAAGCTTGAAGTTATTGAGTCGTTTAGGGTTTCGGGAAACAAGCCGGAATGGATGATTCTTGATGTTATTCCTGTTATTCCTCCTGATTTGAGACCTATGGTTCAGCTTGACGGCGGAAGATTTGCAACTTCTGACCTTAACGACCTTTACAGAAGGGTTATTAACAGAAATAATCGTTTGCAGAGACTTCTTGATTTACACGCTCCCGACATTATTGTTAGAAACGAAAAGAGAATGCTTCAGGAAGCCGTTGATGCACTTATTGACAACGGAAGACGAGGCAGACCTGTTACCGGACCGGGAAACAGAAGCCTTAAATCTCTTTCAGACCTTCTTAAAGGAAAGCAAGGTCGTTTCCGTCAAAATCTTCTTGGTAAACGTGTTGACTATTCCGGACGTTCGGTTATTGTTGTTGGACCAAATCTTAAAATTTATCAATGCGGTTTACCTAAGGAAATGGCAATTGAGCTTTTTAAGCCTTTTGTTATGAAGAAGCTTGTTGAGGACGGAAAAGCACATAACATTAAATCGGCAAAGCGTATGGTTGAAAGGCTTCAAACAGAGGTTTGGGACGTTTTGGAAGACGTTATTAAAGAGCACCCTGTTATGCTTAACAGAGCTCCGACTCTTCACAGACTTGGTATTCAAGCTTTTGAACCTGTTTTGGTTGAGGGGCGTGCTTTGAAACTTCACCCTCTTGTTTGTACCGCTTACAACGCCGACTTTGACGGCGACCAGATGGCTGTTCACGTTCCTTTATCGGTTGAGGCTCAAGCTGAATGCAGATTCCTTTTGCTTGCTCCGAACAACCTTTTGAAACCATCTGACGGAGAGCCTGTTACTGTTCCTTCTCAGGATATGGTTCTTGGTATTTATTATCTTACTCTTGAAAAAGAGGGCGAGCCGGGCGAAGGCAAGGTTTTCAAAGACGAAAACGAAGCTTTGCTTGCTTATGACAATCACGTTATCAGTCTTCACGCAAAAATCAAAGTTAGACGTACTCTTACTATTGACGGTGTTGAGCAATCTCAGATTGTTGACACAACGGCGGGAAGAATTATTATAAACGAAATTATTCCTCAAGACATTGGTTTTGTTGACAGAAGCATTCCGGAAAACAAATTCAAATATGAAATTGATTTCCTCACCGACAAAAAGGGCTTGGGAAAAATTATTAACAGATGTATTAACAGGCACACTGCAACGGAGACGGCGGTTGTTCTTGACAACATTAAGAGTCTTGGATTTAAGTTCTCGACGAGAGGTGCTTTGACTGTTTCCGTTTCTGATATGGAAATTCCTAAGGAAAAACAGCAATTCCTTGCGGAAGCCGATGCAGTTGTTGACAAAATTACTAAGATGTACAGACGTGGTCTTATGACTGACGAAGAAAGACACGAAAAAGTTATTAAGGCTTGGGAAGTTGCCGACGACAAGATTACAAACGCACTTCTTGCAGGTCTTGGTAAATATAACGATATTTATATGATGGCACATTCAGGAGCCAGAGGTTCTAACAGACAGATTAAACAGCTTGCGGGTATGCGTGGTCTTATGGCATCGCCTTCGGGTGAAACTATTGAACTTCCTATTAAAGCTAATTTCCGAGAGGGATTATCTGTTCAGGAATACTTTATTTCTGCACATGGTGCAAGAAAAGGTCTTTCTGACACTGCTTTAAGAACTGCCGACTCGGGGTATCTTACTCGTCGTCTTGTTGACGTTTCTCAAGAAATCATTATTCACGAATGGGATTGTTCTGAGGGACAAGACGAAATTCCGGGTATGTGGGTTAGTGCATTTATGGACGGTCAGGAAGTTATTGAGCCGTTATCTGATCGTATTAGAGGAAGATTTTCTGTTGAGGACATTTATGACCCGAAAACAGGAAAGCTTATTGTTGCGGCAGACACTATGATTTCTCCGGATCAAGCAGAGGCTGTTGTTGAGGCGGGAATTGAAAAAGTTCTTATAAGAACGATTTTATCTTGCCGAGCAAGAAAAGGCGTTTGTTCGAAATGTTACGGTGCGAACATGGCATCGGGCAGAATTGTTAGAATTGGTGAATCGGTTGGTATTATTGCGGCACAGTCAATTGGCGAGCCCGGTACACAGCTTACTATGCGTACTTTCCACACCGGCGGTGTTTCCGGAAACGACCTTACACAAGGTCTTCCACGTGTTGAGGAACTTTTTGAGGCAAGAAAGCCGAAAGGTCTTGCTATTATTTCCGAAACAGCGGGAAGGGTTACGGTTACAGACAACAAAAAGAAACGAGAAGTTACTGTTACAGCGGAAAACGGAGAAACCAAAGATTATCTTATTCCTTACGGTTCACGTATTAAAGTTCTTAACGGCGATGTTATTGAAGCCGGCGACGAACTTACAGAGGGTAGTGTTAATCCTCACGATATTTTAAGAATTAAAGGCATTAGAGGCGTTCAGGATTATATGATTCAAGAAGTTCAGCGTGTTTATCGTTTACAAGGTGTTGATATTAACGACAAGCACATTGAAGTTATTGTTAGACAGATGCTTAAACGAATTAAAGTTGAAGAAAACGGCGACACAGATTTTCTTCCGGGAAGTCTTATTGACTGGCTTGAATTTGAGGACGAGAACAAGAGAGTTATTGAGCAAGGGCTTGAGCCTGCGAACGGTTCGAGAATTCTTCTTGGTATTACGAAAGCATCTTTGGCAACGGAATCATTCCTTTCGGCAGCTTCTTTCCAAGAGACAACGAGAGTTCTTACGGAAGCGGCAATTAAAGGAAAGATTGACCCTCTTATTGGTCTTAAAGAAAACGTTATTATTGGTAAACTTATTCCGGCGGGTACAGGTATGAACACATACCGAAAGATTGACCTTAAGCTTGTTGATAAGGAAAACGCCGAAGACGCTGAAAGCGAAGAAAGTTATTTTTAAATTGAAGAGTCCTTTCAAGGTGAAGTTGGATTGCCTTGGAAGGGCTTTTTTTATTGAGGAGGGGAAGGAGGGGTGGAAAGCGGTAGTTTGAGGAGGGCAAAAGGGGAGACCTTTTGGAAATCTCTATTTGGGGGGTTGTACTTTTCGGCGTAAAAAGTACCAAAAACGAGGGGGATTTCGATTTTCCCTTGGTTGCATAGGCGAGCAGTAAAGCGAAGCTTTACGACCAGCTCTTAACCTCTTGAAACGAGCAGGGGTAACCCCCTGCACCCCCGAGGGTTGGAAGTTTTGGGGGGAGGGGAAGGAAAAAGAGGAATACGGGAGTTTTGGAGGCAAAGTGGGAGACCTTGGAAGTTCTAATTTTTTTTATAGGCAAAAGGGGGACTTTTGGAAAGCGGTAGTTTGTTTTGGGGCGAAAGGGTGGCTTTTGGAAAGCGGTAGTTTGAGGAGGGCAAAAGGGGGACTTTTGGGAGTCCGAGTTTGGGAGGGCAAAGGGGAGTGAAAGGGGAGGGTTTGGGGGTTGGTGGAATTAGGGTGAGGGGGATATGTTACAAAAATATCGCAATTGTTACATATCTATTACAGATTAAAAAAAACACTTGATTATTTTAATTTGTCGTGTTATATTATTTCTTGCAAGGCAAACAAAGAGTTTTTTATGATTGACCTAAAATGTTACAGTATTGTTACATCTTCAAATCTTTATTGACTTAAAAATTTTACGGTGTTATAATACTCTTTGTAAAAGAGGTGGTTTATGCTTAGCCCCTCTACACACTTAAAAAAATTCTTAAGGAGGAAAAAAGTAAAATGAAAAAGAAAATAGCTATTTTATTGGCTGCTGTTATGACAGCTACTATGGTTCCTGTTACAGCTTTTGCTGATTCTTCAAACAGCGTAAACAAAGTTGTTACTGTTAAAGATGACGACTTTAATGATGAAGTTTATCTTAAAATTCAACCAGGTGAGGAAGTTGATATGGATTCAACTATCACTCTTACTATTGAAAACGGTGAATTTGACGAAGATGATATTGTTTCTGCTGCAGGTTTGGACAGAGGTGCTGATGTTCAGAAAGCTTTGGACAAAAAATATGCTTACAAATCATTGGGTGACAAAAACACTTATGATTATTTGAAAGGCGAATTCGAAGAATACAGCAAAGACATGTCTGATGAAAAAGCATTTGACAATGTTTTCGATTCTTTGATGAGAGAATACAAAACAGTTGACCTTCCTTACACTTTGAAGAGAACAACTAAGAAAGAATTGGAAGTTACATTGTTTGCTCTTCCTGATTCAATTGCAGGAGAAAAATATGCTGACGTTAACAAACCAGCATACAGAATTCCTCTTCCTTTCACAGCAAACGGAACAGGTAATGTAACAGTTACTGTTGATGCAAACGGTACTTCTATCAGAGGCGGCGTTAGCTACACAATTGCTAACTCAGCAAGCAGTTCAGGAGACACTGTTACAACTATTGACGATGTTAAAGTTGGAAGCGACGACCTTGAACTTGGAACACTTACAATCAAAGAAACTGTTTATGGTACTTTTGAACCTAACAAAACAATTACTTTGAAACTTAACTCTGGTTTTGAATTCAGAAAAGACAAAGTTGCTACTGTTAAAGCAGGTATCAACGCTAAATTTGCTGATTATGAAATCACTGATGTTGATGAAAACACAATTACTTTCAAATTGCCAGCTGACATCAATACTGATGAATCAGGCGACCAGTCTAAAAAACCAGCTGCAATCAAAATTGAAGGTCTTTGGGTAACTCCAGAAGATGATGACAACTATGGTGAAGTTAAACTTACTGTTAGCGGTTCAAGCGCAGGTGTTACTAAAGAAACTATCGTTGTTGGTGAACGTGGTGACTATGGCTTTACTATGAAAGCTGTTGAAGACCCAACTACTATTTACGCTGGACGTAAAGGTTATGACGATGTTGACGGAAACTCTTACAGCACTGTAAAAGATTTCGAATACAAAGACAATGAAGACTATGATTCATACATCAGCGAAGATGCTGCAAGAGAATATGATTCAGACGATTATTTGTCTGCAACTGTTGAATTTGCTGAAGTTACAGCTGATAGCTGGAACCAGAACAGAAAACTTAAATTCACAGTTCCTGATGAAGCTAAAATTTATGATTTCGAAGTTGATGAAGAAGAATACTGCAGTAAACTTGAGTCAGTTGCTTCTATCACAAACGACGGACACACTCTTGAATTTGACCTTTCTAAAGGTGGTTCTGTAGATGCTGACGAAGCTTCTTCTTTCGAACTTCAGTTGAACTTGTCTGTTGATGCTAACTATGAAGGCGACATCGCTCTTTCTGTTGAAGGTGGCGGAATTGCTTCAGGTGACATTGAAGACGTTGTTATTGCTAAAGCTGTTGCTCCTGTTACTGTTGAAACTACTTCAACTAAAACTAACATGGGTTACCAGAAAATTGACACTGCTGACATCGTTCTTACAGAAGCTGAAGGCGGCGTTTTAGTTAAAAATGGTAAAGTTAAAATCGCTCTTGATTCTATCTACGGTGAAGACGAATTAGGTTTCGCTGATGAAGATATGGATTACGAAATTGAAGGCGACCTTAAAATTACTAAATTCAAAGTAAGCAAAGGTGCTATCACATTTGATATTGATTCTGCATCTGTAGACGCTTCTAAGATTACTATTAAGAACGTTAAGATTGGTACAACTCGTTCTATTCCTTACGGTTCTTATGGTCTTAAAGTTAGCGGTTCTGCTATCATCAACAACTACTCTGAAGGTGCTGTTGACGAAGGTGAAGAATCTGGCGAAAAAGGTCTTGGTTACTTCGATGATAACGAAGCAATTAAAGTTGCTAACTACATCGACGTTGTAACTGAAACTGGTACTCTTGACAAAGTTGTTAAAGTAACTATCGGTGAAAAAACTATCGTTGTTGACGGACAGAACTTTGATATGGACGTTGCTCCTTATATCCAGACTGAAAGCAACTCTACTATGGTTCCTTTGAGATTCGTTATGGTTGCTCTTGGTGTTGACTCTGACAATGTTGGTTCTTTCGATGATTCTAACAAAGTTTCTTTCGATGCTAATACTAAGACTGCTACAATCTTCTATGCAGCTGGTACTAACATGACTACTATTCAGTTTACTGCAGGAAGCAACACTATGATTGTAAACGGTGCTTCTATTCCTATGGAAAACGGTGTTAAAGCTGAAATCGTTGACGGAAGAATGTTTGTTCCTTTCAGAGCTATCGGTACTGCTATCAACGTAAATGTTGGTTGGGATGCTGATACAAGAACAGCTACTTACAACGGTTAATAGTAATTTAAATCCTTTTAGGGTTTTAGGGAGGCTCCCTCACGAAAGTGAGGGGGCTTTTTTTATTGTCAAAACAAGTTTTGGGGGGAGTTCTTGGAAGTCTTTATTTTTGAGGGGGTTCAAGGGGAGATTTTCGGAAAGCTGTAGTTTGAATAGTTCAAGGGTAGTCCCTTGGAGAGCTGTAGTTTTCTTTGGGGCAAAAGGGTAGTTCCTTGGAGAGCTGTAGTTTTTTTTGGGGCAAAAGGGTAGTTCCTTGGAGAGTTGTAGTTTTTTTGGGGCAAAAGGGTAGTTCCTTGGAGAGCTGTAGTTTTTTTGGGGGCAAAAGGGGAGCCTTTTGGAAATCTCTATTTAGGGAGTTGTACTTTTTGGCACAAAAAGTACCAAAAACGTGGGGGATTTCGATTTCCCCTTGGTTGCATAGGCGAGCAGTAAAGCGAAGCTTTACGACCAGCCCTTAACCCTTTGAAACGAGCAGGGGTAAACCCCTGCACCCCCGAGGGTTTGGGAGTTTGGGGAGGAGGGAAGGAGGGTCGGAAATCCGAATTTGGGGAGGTTCAAGGGGTGTTTTTGGAAGACTTGAGTTTCTTTGGAGCGAAAGGGGAGTTAAAAAAGAGAGGGGGAATTTTTTGATTGAAAAAAGTTTTGATAATATTTCAAAAAGACTTTATTTATTATTCAATTTGGGTTAATATATTAATATAGGATTTTATTGTTTTTTTTGGAGGATATTATGCCTGATAAAATTTTGATAATTGACGGAAACAGTATTATAAACAGAGCATTTTACGGTGTTCCGCTTCTTTCGAACAAGGACGGAGAATTTACGAATGCGGTTTATGGTTTTTTAAATATATTTTTCAAATTTCTTGACGAGGAAAACCCGAAATATGTGGCGGTTGCTTTTGATGTTAAAGCTCCGACTTTTAGACATTTAAAATTTGGAGATTATAAGGGAACGAGGAAAGGTATGCCGGACGAGCTTGCGTCACAGATGCCAATTCTTAAAGAAGTTCTTACAAAGATGAACATTAAAATTTTTGAAAAGGCGGGGTTTGAAGCTGACGACATTCTTGGAACGATTGCAAACGTTTCCGAAAAGCTTGGTGTTATTCCTGTTGTTGTTTCGGGGGACAGAGACCTTTTGCAGATTGCAACGGACACGATTAAAATTCGCATTCCGAAAACAAAGGGCGGAAAAACGGAAGTTGAAGATTATTTTGCGAAGGACGTTTTTGAACGCTATCAAGTTACGCCGAAAGAATTTATTGAAGTTAAAGCACTTATGGGCGACAGTTCGGACAATGTTCCGGGAGTTCCGGGGATTGGCGAAAAAACAGCTATTAAAATTATTCAACAATATAAAGATGTTGAGACGGCAATTTTGAATGCTTCGGAGATTAAGCCTAAGAGAGCTTCAGAAAATCTTGCCAATTTTAGCGAACAAGCACTTTTGAGCAAAGAGCTTGTTACAATTATAACAGATGCTGACATTAATTTTTCACTTGACGAGACACTTATTTTTGACATTTTTAACAAAGAAGCTTATGATATTATTAAAAGGCTTGAGTTTAAGAGTTTTTACAACAGATTTGATTTGAATGAGATTTGCGAACAAGAAGTTATTGGATATAAAATTATTGACACAAAAAGAGAAGCGAAAAATTTCTTTTTGGAGCTAAACCCATGGGAAGAAGTTGCTTATCACATTGTTATTGACGAAAATGAGTTTTTGGGGATTGCTTTTTCTTATGAAAGTGAAAGAGGTTGTTTTATTTCGGTTTCTGACGAACTTTTTGAAAACGATATTTTTGAATTTGCAAAGGACTTTTTTGTTGGAGAAAATCCTAAAATTGCACACGATGCAAAGAGAGATATTCACATACTTTCAAAATTTGGGCTTACCCTTGAAAATCTTGTTTTTGACACGATGCTTGCTGGATACATTTTGGATTCGACAAGAGACACTTACAATTATGATGATATTGCGACGGAATTTTTGAACGAAAGCTGTTTATCGGAGGAAGAAATTCTTGGAAAGGGAAAGAGCAAAAAGAAAATTTGCTCACTTTCTCAAAATGAGTTTTTGGATTTTGTTTGCAAAACTTCCGATGTTTCTTTTCGTGCTAAAAAAGTTATGGAAGAACGAATTTTTGCAAATAATCAAGAAAAGCTTTATTTTGAAGTTGAACTTCCTTTGGTTTTTGTTTTGGCAGATATGGAACTTTCGGGGATTTTGGCGGACAGGCAAGCTTTGGAGAATTACAGTTTTGAACTTTCCGAGAAAATTGACAAACTTACCGGAGAGATTTATTTACTTGCCGGAGAGGAATTTAACATAAACTCGCCGAAACAGCTTAGTGTTATTTTATTTGAAAAGCTTGGTCTTAAAGGCGGAAAGAAAACGAAAACGGGCTGGTCGACTTCTGCCGATGTTTTGGAGAAACTCAGAGGAATTGAAATTGTTGACAAAGTTCTTGAATACAGAACGTATACAAAGCTTAAATCGACATATGCAGACGGGCTTTTAAACGTTATTGACCCGACAACAAACAGAATTTATTCAACTTTTAACCAAGCGATTACGGCAACGGGCAGAATTAGCAGTATGGAGCCGAATTTGCAGAACATTCCCATTAAAATTGAAGAGGGGCGGAAGCTTAGAAAAGTTTTTATTCCCGAAGAAGATTTTGTTTTTATTGACGGGGATTATTCACAAATTGAGCTTAGAGTTCTTGCGGATATGGCGAACGACACAACTCTTATTAATGCTTTTAAAGAGGGACAGGACATTCACAGGCTTACGGCATCTCAAGTTTTTGGCGTTCCTTTTGAGGAGGTTACGCAGGCACAGAGAAGCAACGCAAAAGCTGTTAATTTTGGTATTGTTTATGGAATTAGTGGATTTAGTCTTAGTCAAGATTTGGGGATTTCCAAAAAAGATGCTGACAATTACATTGACGGATATTTTAAAAAATATCCAAACGTTAAAGTTTATATGGACGATGCTGTTTCTTTTGCAAAAAAAGAGGGATTTGCAAAAACTCTTTTTAACAGAACGAGGAATATTCCGGAATTGAACGCATCGAATTTTATGCAGAGGTCTTTTGGCGAAAGAGTTGCTATGAATATGCCAATTCAGGGGACTGCCGCAGACATTATAAAAATTGCTATGGTTAAAGTTTATTATCGTCTTAAAGAGGGGAATTTTAAATCGAGGCTTATTCTTCAAGTTCATGACGAGCTGTTAATTGAAGCTTTTAAAGACGAGAGGGAAGCTGTTGAAAAAATTTTGAAAGAAGAAATGGAGAATGCGGTTAATCTTAAAGTTCCGCTTGTTGTTGATATTCATTGTGGTAATGATTGGTATAGTGCAAAATAAATTTGTTTTACGAGGTTATTGATTATGAAGATAATTGGGCTTACAGGAAATTCGGGAAGCGGGAAAAGTTCTGTTTCTGCGGTTTTTGCGAAAAACGGCGGATATATTATTGATGCTGACAAAATTGCTCACGAGAATATGAAATTTGGAAAAAGCACATATAACGAAATTATTGATGCTTTTGGTGACGAAATTCTTCTTCAAAACGGAGAAATTGACAGGAAGAAGCTTGGAGGAATTGTTTTTTCGGACAAGGAAAAGCTTGAGTTGTTGAATGGAATTTCTCTTAAATATATTTTGGCGGAGATAAACAGCGAGATAAACGGAATATTGGAAAATTCAAGAGAATACAAATATATTGTTATTGATGCACCTCTTCTTATTGAAACGGGGCTTAATATGATTGTTAATGAAGTTTGGGTTGTTTGTGCGGATTTTTCCACAAGAGCGAACAGGATTGTTTTGCGTGACGGAATTTCTTTTGAGGATGCAGAAAAGAGGCTTTGCAGTCAGACACCGCAAGACGAACTTATTAAATTTGCCGATGTTATTATTGAAAACGACAATATTTCATTATTTGAGCTTGAAAACGAAGTCCTTTCCAAACTTACGCTTGGAAATTGATTTATTACTCTTTTTTAAAATAAAATTTTTAGGGAGTTATGTTTGATGAAAAAAGTTTGCAAAAAAAAGCGGTTTCACTGGTTTCGGACATTTATTGCTGTTATTGTTATTATTTTCTTTGTTTTTTGTTCGGTTATTTATTTTTATCCAGTTAAACATTTAGATATTATAAATAAATATTCTGAAAAATATAATTTGCGTCCGGAATTTATTTGTGCAATAATTAATACTGAGAGCGGTTTTGAGGAAAGGGAAGTTTCTCCGAAAGGGGCTATGGGGCTTATGCAAGTTATGAAAACAACTTCTGATTGGGCGGCGAACAGCGAGGGGATTTCAGAATATGATTTTGACAATATTTTTGAACCGGAGCTTAACATTCATATTGGTTGTTGGTATGTTGCGTGGCTTTCGGACAAATATGACAACGACAAAACTCTTATTCTTTCGGCATATAACGCCGGCAGCGGGAACGTTGCAAAATGGCTTTCTGACGACAAATATTCGAAAGACGGGAAAACTTTGGACGTTATCCCTTTTGAAGAAACTTCCAATTATGTTAAAAAAGTTATTTCTGCTGAAAAATTTTATAAATACATTTTAAAAGTTTTTAATTACTTAAACTTAAAGTGAGGGTTTTTATGAAAAAAGGTTGTTTTATTCTTTTTATTATTTTTTCGCTTTGTTTTTGCGGGTGTGAGAAAAATATTGATATGCAGAAAGTTTCGGGTTCGGCTGTTGAAAACGAAGGTTATGATGATTTTGAGCCGGAGAGTGTTGAGGTTTTTTCTGAAGAGGAAAAGAGCAATTCGCCCGCTTTTGGCGGAACGCTTAAAATATCTATGCGTATTCCGAAAACTTTAAATCCCCTTGTAAATCAGGACAAGACTGTTGACGATGCTTTGAAATTAATTTTTGAGCCACTTTTTAAAATTGATAATTCAGGAAAGATTGTTTCGAACATTGGCGAAAGCTATAATTTTGCAAACGATGTTCTTACCGTTAAAATTAAAAGCGGGCTTAAATGGCACAACGGCGAGAGCATAACGGCGAACGATGTTGTTTTTTCGCTTGACACAATTAAGGCTCAGGGGGCGAACTCGATTTATAAAGATGCCCTTTTAAACGTTTCTTCTTATTCCGCAAGCGGAGATGTTCTTACTGTTAAATATTCAAAACCTTATTATTATGGCATTTATAATTTATGTTTTCCTGTTATACCTTCAAATTATTACAAAGGAAAAACGGCGATTGACAGCGATGTTAGTTTTAAACCTGTTGGAAGCGGGAGTTTTAAATTTTCTTCTTACAGGCTTGCAAACGAACTTATTCTTGAAAAATGTCAGGGGATTTCGGGAGCGAGCCCTTACATTGAAAAAATTTCGGTTATTGTTACTGACGACCGACAAACGGATTTGTATGCTTTTGAGCAATCGGTTACAGATGTTATTCAATCGGACGTTAGTGAATGGGGAAAATATAGTGCGGGGAAGAAAATAAATATTACCGAATTTGATACGAACGATTTTGAATTTTTGGGATACAATTTTAAAAATCCTATTCTTTCAAATATTGTTGTCAGACGTGCGATTGCTTATGCTGTTCCGACACAAAACATTGTTGAAAGCGTTTATTTAAATCATGGCGTTGCAAGTTCTATTCCTGTTAACCCAACCAACCGAGCATATGCAAAAGACGATTTGAAACTTTTTGAATATAATTTTGAAAAAGCAAAAGAGCTTATTTTACAATCGGGATATACAAAGGAGCAACTAACGTTTTCAATTCTTGTTAATTCGGAGAATAAGTCGAGATGTGAGGCGGCAACGATTATTGCAGACAGGCTTAATCAGGCGGGGTTTAACATTATTGTTAACCGACAGCCTTTTGACAAATATCAAAGTCTTTTGATTTCTGACGGGTTTGATATGTTTGTTGGTGGAGTTAAGCTTTCAAATTCAGGAGATTTGAAGCCACTTCTTTTGAGTCTTTCGGCAACTTCGGGGATTAATTATTTTAATTATTCGAACCAACATATGGACGAACTTATTAACAAAGTTGAGGGGGCAACGAGCGACGATGCTTTTTTGGCAGCACAGGCGGAGCTTCAACAATTTATTGCAGACGAAATTCCTTGTACGGGGATTTGTTTTAAATATTCGGCTGTTTTGACAAGCGACAAAGTTGATGGAGAGAAAAATCCGAACAGGTCAAACATTTACAATGATATTCAAAAGTGGTATATAAAATGATTTTTTTACGGCGACTTTTTTATTTAGAACTAAAGAGGTGAGATTTTATATGGTTAGACAATGTTTTTTGACGGGTGAGCTTATATTTTTTGCGGAAGAGCGTGCGAAGAGACCGCAAAATTTTAGAAAACTTCACGTTCAATCTACGCCGAGTGCTTTTTGTCCTTTTTGTCTTGAAAACGACAATTTGACCCCGAAAGAGGTTTTTTCGACACATGACAGGAGAATTAGGATTGTTCCGAACAAATATCCTTTTATTTCAAGAAACGATTCAACTCATTATGGTATTCACGATGTTGTTATTGATACGGCAAATCATGACGAGCGACTTTACAAATTTTCTGACGAGCATATGAACGAACTTATTAAAACTTTAAAAAACAGGGTTGAATATCTTCAAAACGACGAAAACATTGAATATGTTCAAGTTTTTAAAAATGACGGAATTGATGCGGGGGCGAGCCAATCTCATTCACATTGGCAGATTGCGGCGTTATCGGTTTTTCCGCCGAAATATCAAGGAATTAAAAATGTTCTTGAAAAATATTATGATGAAAACGGCGAATGTTATTTTTGCCATTTGAAAAAAAATCTTGGCGAGCAAATTATTGAGGAGAACGACAATTTTTTGGCGTATGTTCCTACTGATGCGAAATTCCCTTATGAGATGTATATAATTCCGAAAGAGCACATTTCAAATATTGTTGATTTTGACGAAGCACAAGTTTTTGATTTGGGAAACATTTTAAAGCATTGTGTTAAGAGGTTGGCTTCGATGTATGCGGGGATTTCTTATAATATTTGTTTTTTTAATTCGCCGAAAAAAGAATTTTTTGATGATGATTTTTCGAAATATTTACATTTTCACATTCAAATTATTCCGAGGATTGGGCATATGGCGGGGTTTGAATTTTCAACGGGTTGTTACATAAATTCTGTTTTGCCCGAAAAGGCGGCAAATGTTCTTAAACAAATTGATGTTGATAAAAATTAGGCATTATTTTTAAAATAATTTTAGAGGGTGACTTTTTGATGAAAATTAGACTTGCTGTTTTGGCGGGGGGCAGTTCTTTTGAAAGAGAGATTTCTTTAAAATCTGCCGAAGAGGTTGTTAAATATATTAATCGAGATACTTATGATGTTAAAGTTATTGAAGTTCCGAAAGAAAAATGCTCGAATTGGGTTGATGAGATTTTGGCTTTTTCGCCGGACATTCTTTTTAATTTGCTTCACGGGGGAGACGGCGAAAACGGTTCTGTTTCGGGGCTTTTACAATGTCTTGGAATTAAATTTATTGGCAGTGGTGTTCTTTCGGGTGCACTATGTATGAACAAGCACATTTGCAAAGCAGTTTTGAAGGAAAGCGGTGTTCCTGTTTGCGAAGAAGTTTTTATTAAAAACGGCGAAGACATTATTGATTTTGAAGAAAGAATTAAAGAGCTTGGTTTTCCTCTTATTATTAAGCCGAACAACGGCGGAGGAAGCATTGGCATTTCGGTTGTTTCCGACATTTCTCAGGCAGAAGCGGTGATTTATGAAATTTTCAGACAATTTAACGATGATGTTATTGTTGAAAAATTCATTTCCGGACGGGAAGTTACTTGCGTTGTTGCTGATTATGGCGAGGGGCTTAAGGTTATGCCGGTTTTGGATATTTCACCGAACGGCGGATTTTATGATTACAATGCAAAGTATGTTGACAATTCTGCGAAAGTTGGATTTTCGACTTTGCCGGAATTTTTGAAAGATATGATTGAGGATATTGCCAAAAAAGTTTTTTATATTTGCGAATGCAGAGGGCTTTGTTGTGTTGATTTTATTGTTTGCAAAGAGCAGGTTTATTTTATTGAGGTTAACACAAACCCCGGATTTACGGCAAAAAGCAATATTACGAGAACTTTGGAGGAGCTTGGAGAGGATATTGGAGAATTTCTTGATCGGGTTATTAAAACCGAGATTGAGAGAGATTGAGTTTTTTATTTTTATATAATTATGGTGCGAGATTGGTGCATTTGTTGTTACTTTTCCGTTGGGCGGGATTGTTATGACAAGTGCATTTTTTTGTTGGGCGGGAGGGGAAAAGGGGGAAGAGGAGGAGGGAGAAAGGGGAGGGTTTTGGAGAGGGGGGAGAAGAGGAAGAAGAGGGGTTGATGTTTTTTGGGAAAAGAGAGGGGAGCAAGGAGGGGAGAGGAGGGAAAGAGGGGAGCAAAGTGAAAGGGGATTTTGGAGGAGTTGGGCGAGTTGGAGAAGCGGTTGATTTTTTGGGAAAATGGAGTTGATAACAGGGAAAGAGTTTTTTGCAACGAGAAAGGGTTGTTAAGCTTTTGAAAGCGAAATATTTTATTTTGAATATAAAAAATTATTTTGTTCATAATAAAAATTATGATTAAAGGATTTTTTTTATGCGGAATTATAGGTTGGGTTATGGAAATTTTATGGACGGGCGTTTGGTCGTTTATTAACGGTGATTTGAAAATGATTTCGACTACGTCTATTTTGATGTTTCCGATTTATGGCATGGCTATTTTACTTAAACCGTTATATGATGTTATATTTGATTTGCCTATTTTTTTACGAGGAGGGATTTATGCAATTCTTATTTTTGCCACAGAATATTTTTGTGGCCTTGTTTTGACCAAAATTGGCGTTTGCCCTTGGAACTATAATGGGGCAAGGTTTAATATTAATGGGCTTATCAGATTGGACTATGCACCTGCGTGGTTTGCGGCGGGGCTTATATTTGAGGGGTTGGTTTTTAGCAGGTATTAAAAAAATTGATTATGGGATTAAAAAAACAGCCGAGGGGGATTTTGAACTGCACCAAATTGTTAGTTTTTGATCTAACTTTCATTGGTGCAGGTTCAAAATTTTACGGCTGTTTTTATTTAAAATTAATTGTTACAAAAGGTTATTTTTTACTATGAAAAGTAAAATCTTTATTCAAAACCTTTTGAAGTATCATTGAAGCATCATCAATTGTAATAACTCCGTCTTTATTAACATCTGCAAATTTCAGATAATCCGAAATAAATTTTTCGATTGGCAATTTGAAATTTGCATTTAACACTTTTTGAAGAATGTATGCAACATCTTTAGCTGTAATGTCGTTGTCGTTATCGACATCTCCGACTCTATCATCTTCGGAGGTTGATTCAGAGGTTGAATCGGAGGTTGATTCAGTGGTTGAATCAGAGGCTGAATCGGTAGTTGAATCGGTAGTTGAATCGGTAGTTGATTCAGAGGTTGGCTCTGTATAATTATAATGTATTTCTGCACCTGTTAAATATTCATTAGAAGTGCCAATGCTAATGGAGTTCCATTCTTCTTCACTTCCGGTATAATATACATCTTTTAAATTGAGGCAGAGGTAAAATGCATCTGTGTTAATTGTTGTTAGGGTGTTAGGAAGAGTTACACTGTTTAAAGTGGCACAAAAAGCAAATGCACCATTGCCGATTGTTTCTAATTTTTTCGAAAATGTTATAGTACTTAAATTTCCACAATTATTAAACGCATTACTTCCAATTGCGGTTATATCATCAGGAATTGTTATGCTGATCAAATTTCCACAATCGTAAAACGCATTATCCGGTATGGAGTTTGTCCAACCAAATTCATAATTAGAACCACTGCCTATTGGACCTGCTGTTTTTAAATTCTTACAACCATTAAATGCAGATTCTCCAAAGTTTGTTACACTTTCGGGGATTGATATGCCGGTTAAACTGCCACAATCGTAAAACGCATATTTGCCAATTCCCGTTACTGCAACGCCGTTAATTTCATTAGGGATAACGGCAGAGGTTATACTTTCATCGGCATCGACTATTTCTCCTGTGTTACTGTTGAAATAGATGTTTCCGCCCTCAACGGCATAGGCTATGTTTTCGGTTGATGTGTCGATAGCTGAATTGGTAGTTGATGTGTCAGTTGATGATATTTTTAAAAATTTTTGCTCATTATTATTAGCAAAAGCAAAATTAATGCTTGATAATAATAAACAAATTGACATTCCAAAACCGATTACTTTTTTGAATTTCATACAATCACGCTCCTTTTTTATTATGTAAAAAATAATTTGTAATAAAAAAACATTTGTTTTTAGTTGGATTTTAAACTATATTGCTAAAATTTTCAATATGTGACAATACAAATACAATATAAAATATAAAATATAGTTGTACCATATGGGGGGTGACGGATATTGGGTACAAATAAAAAACGAATTTATCAATTTACATTTCGTATATTGATAAATTCGCTTGAAAATTGTTTGTATTTATACATTTAAATAAGGAAGCAAAATTTTTGGATTATGCCTTGCATATGTTTACGATTACTTCGGCGGATTTTAATATTGATTCGAGGGGAACGTATTCATAAGGGCCATGAAAGTTGTGGCCACCGGCAAATATATTTGGACAAGGCAAATTTTCGAATGAAAGATGTGAGCCGTCGGTTCCACCACGAACGGCGATTTCCTTTGGTGTTATGCCGGCTTTTAGCATTGCTTCTTTTGCAACGGTTATCGGTTCGGGGTTGTTTTTTAAAATTTCATACATATTATAATATTCATCGTGGAGGTTTAATTTTGCTATGTTGCCATATTGCGAATTTATTTTGGCAACGGCATTTTTTATTGTTTGTTTTCGTTCTTCGAATTTTGTTTTGTCAAAATCACGTATTATATAATTTAACGTTGTGCTGTCTACGTTTCCGTTTATTGATGTTAGATGATAGAAACCTTCTCGATTTGCTGTTTTTGACGGGGTTTCGTTTTTTGGAAGCATTTTTGCAAATTCAATTCCGATTAGTGCTGAATTTTTCATTATTCCGGTTGCGTTGCCGGGGTGAACGTTTTTTCCTTTTATTGTTATAATTGCACGAGCGGCATTGAATGTTTCGTAGTTTAATTCGCCGATTTCGCCACCGTCAATTGTATAGGCATAGTTGCACGAAAATTCTTCTGTTGAAAAATGCTCTACACCTTTTCCAATTTCTTCATCGGGCGTGAATGCGATTTTTATTTGCTTATGGGGAACGCTTGGGTTATCTATGAAATATTTCATTGCGGTTAATATTGCGGTTATTCCGGCTTTGTCGTCTGCTCCCAAAAGGGTTGTTCCGTCAGCAGTTATTATTGTTTTGCCTTTATAGTTTAACAATTCGGGAAATTCTTTTGGTGAAATTGTTATGTCGTTTTTTAATTTTATGTCGCTCCCGTCATAATTCTCGTGTATTTTTGGTGAGATGTTTTCTCCGCTGTAGTCCGGACTTGTGTCCATATGGGCAATTATGCCGATTTTTGGCGTGTTTGGAACGCCGTTTGGTAATTCTGCGGTTATATAGCCGTAGTTATCTTGTTTTATTGAGTTTAACCCGATTTCTTTACAGAGGGTTGTTAGATGCTTTCCGAAAACAAGTTGTGTTGCTGTTGATGGATAGGTTTCGGAAGTTTCTGACGATTGCGTGTTTTGGGTTACCAAATCTATGAAAAGATTTTTTGCGTAATTTGTGTATTCGTCCATTTTTTAGCTCCTTTTTGCATATTAATAATTTTAGAAAATGACCCAAATTTAATTTAGGCATTAGGTTTGAATTTTTATTAGTTAGGCAAAGTTTGCCTTTTTGAAATTATTTTTATCTTCTATATAATATAACGAATGAAAAATTTTATCCAGTGTTTTTAGTTGATAATTTTATATATTTTTTTTTAAAATTTAATTTTTGATTTTGAAAATATATTAAAAGTGTGAGTTTTTCAGTGTTTTTTCGGTGATTAAAAAAATAAAAAAATTTTTGAAAAAAGTGTTGACAAAACGTTTTTTTGATAGTATAATATTATTTGTTCGCAAGAGATGATTGCGAGATACATATGGAGAGGTGTCCGAGTGGTTTAAGGAGCTGGTCTTGAAAACCAGTGACTCCGCAAGGGGCCGTGGGTTCGAATCCCACCCTCTCCGTTATTTTTTTGTTTTAAAATGGAAATGTAGACCTTTTGGAGAAGTACCCAAGTGGTTGAAGGGGCTCCCCTGGAAAGGGAGTAGGTCGTTAATAGCGGCGCGAGGGTTCAAATCCCTCCTTCTCCGTTCTTTTTGAAATTTGACGGTTGCTTTGCAACGGTCTTTTTTTATGCGTTTTAATATTTTGTTTGATAATGGGTTTGTGATGTGATATAGTTATATATGAAAGATTTGCTTTGGTGGAGTTCTTTCATTATGAAGAAAATTTATAGGAAATTAAAAAATATTTGGGAGGTTTTTAAATGGAAAGAGTTTGTAAGTTTTTAAAAGATGTTGGAACTTATTATCTTGCAACTGTTGACGGAAATTTGCCGAAAGTTAGACCTTTTGGGACAGCTAATATTTTTGAAGGCAAACTTTATATTCAAACCGGAAAAAGAAAACCTGTTTCAAAACAAATTTCAATTAATCCGAATGTTGAAATTTGTGCTTTTAAAGAGGGGGTTTGGCTTAGGATTTTTGGCGAACTTGAAAATGATGACAGAGTTTCTGCGAAAAAAGCTATGCTTGACGCATATCCGGAACTTCGTAATATGTATGATGAAAATGATGATAATACGCAAGTTTTGTTTTTTAAAAACGCAACTGCTACTTTTTCATCGTTTACGGCGGAAGACGAAGTTGTTGAGTTTTGATTTGAAAAGTGAAATTGGATAGTTGATTTTGGGAGCATAAAAAAAGTTTTTATGCTCCCATTGCTTTTTATATGAAAGTTTTATTGGTTGATTTTGTGCTGAAGGTGGCTTTTTATGGGGTGTTTTGGACTATTTTAAAAAAATTAGAAAAAATAAAAAAAGGGGTTGACAAAGAGGAAAAAAGAGTGTAAAATATATTTTGTTGTTGCC
>CAZHGC010000009.1:0-84932 GCA_964531385.1 uncultured Lachnospiraceae bacterium
TTAAATATTATATTTTGATGCTATGATGTGTCCTATTTGCTATTGCAATTTTCAGTTTTTAAAAATTGCAAGCTTAACTGTCACAAAAAAAAGTCTACCTTTTTAACATACTACCACCTCAAGTGCGTCCCAAGCAAAAAAACATATTTTCCTGCTTAATAGTTTAAATTGCCAAAATCCTATACAAACATTGCAAATGTTTTAAACTTCTAAATTCAAACTATCGCTTTTTAAATTTAAAATATTCTGAAATTTGCCTTCCTAAATTAACATTTTATTATTTTAAATTTAAGTCATAGCAATCTCTTTCTGTTTTATTGCTATATCAATTAATTCCCCGCAGATTGCTATGACTTTTTTTCCAATTCTTCACAACTACTCTTTCAAATCAGCAAACACTCCCGAAAAAATATTTTCTCCAATCCCCCGCAAAAACGGCGTATCCAAAACACCTGTTTCAAAAATTGCAAATTCTCCGTCAGGATTTGAAACATTTCCGTCAATTCCGTTTCCAAAAACAGTAACTTCAACAGCTTTTCCAAATTTATAAATATAATCCTTGTCAACATTTTTACTGCTGTCTGTAATTGGGTCATATTTAACATAAGGAACAAGTCTAACTACCCGTTCACTTTCAATTCCGCTTAAAATTCCACAGCCCAAAAAACCTCTGTCTGCAGAAATATTTTCAGAAAAATCATATTCCGAATTTTCACCGGCTGTCAAATTTTTATAAACCGATTTTATTTTAATCGAATTTGCATCCAAAATTGCACCAGAAGAAGTATTTTCTTCGCCAACAAATCCAATTTCAACTATATCAGATAGAATATTTTCAATAAATTTATCGCTCAGCCCGCCTCCAAAGTTACCAACAATCAAATTTGCCGAGCCATTATTTTTAAATTTAACAACCGAATTTTCGTTTAATTCAAAAATATCAATTCCCGTAACGTTTGAAGTTGCAATTAACGGAGAATTTTTGTCATTTCCCTCATAAACATTAAATTGAAATTCATCTATTGAATGTGATGCTCCTCCTCCTGTTGAACTTCCAAATCCCATAAGTCCTTTTTTGCCCATTTTTAAATTATTTTCCATTCCAAAAATATCCAAAGTTTGGCTGTTTGATGAATTCGATTCCCATGCTCTTGCATAAAAGAAGTTTTCAACAACAGAATTTTCATCGTTAATAAGTTTTCCGCCATTAACTCTCCATTTTGCTTCTGTATTTGGTGCAAAAACATAAGCATCTTTTTTCTCGGAAAGCGTTCCTGAAAAAATTCTAAATTCACAATTATTAAAATCAATATCACAAGCACCGCAAATAAAATCGGTTGCTCCATAAAAAACGCAATCGTTATAAGTTTGTTTCAAAAGAGGTTTACCCTTTGAATAATGTGCAGTATTAACAGTGTCTTGAACACTTATAAATTTACACCCCTCATAAATGCTGTTATTTCCGTCTGCAATCAACGCCGCCGCAGTTGTTCCGTTTGAAGAAACACCTTGAACATCTTTATAGGAAGCATTTGTGTTATTAAGAAGAGTTAAATCTTTAAAAATAACATTTTCTGCCGAAACTCTTATAATTCCTTTCATAGACCCACCATAAGAACCGTTCGAAGAATATATAACAACCTCTCCGTCACTGTTTTCTGCTTTTTTCAAAGTAACAGTTTTAGAAACTTCAAAAGTTTCGTTATAATATCCCGAATTAATTGATATAACGCTTCCCGAAACAGTAGAATCCGCAGAAAGTGCATCTGAAATTGTTTCAAATGCGTCAACATATCCGCCCTGTCCGTTTAAAACAACAACATTTTCGGAAATTTCATCAATATTAAGTTCAACTGTTTCCTTGCCCGTAACATTTATTTCCGATTTATTCAGTTTAACTTTTGTTCCGGAAACACCAAGCGAATGTTTTCCCTGTTCAAGATTTATCGTTTCCTCTTTAGAAGAATTCGCCAAAACATTAATTTTATTTTTGCCAATCAAAACATCGGTTGAAATATCTGTATTATTGCTAATTTTAAATGTAACATCATAATTTTCTTTTTTCGCCGGTTGTTGTGAACTTCCACCAACAGTAATTTTATACAAAAGTCCGTCATACGTATTTGTCAATTTAAGATTTCCGCCTGCGGAAGTATTAATAACAAACGGCTGTGCATCGGCATTCTGCCTTCCCGGCATAGAATATGTTCCAACATTTTTTCCGTCAATTTCCGCCGAAACAGTTCCCTTACCGTCAGAATTATTATTTCCCGCAATATAAACTTTAACGGTTGATTTAGAATTCAACGCAATCGTTATTGTCGATTTTTTCGGAACAGTATATCTGTTTTTTTGCCCCGCAATACTGCTTTCGGAATTTTGAAAAACAGTATGTCCGTTGCTAACAGCACCAATTGTTGCCCCTGTAATATCAAGCCAGCTCGGAACATCTTGGTCTGCGTTCCAATCGCCCAAAGCAACAGCTTCTTGCCAAGTTGTTGTTTCACTGTCGCTTTCCAAAGTTTCACTTTCTGTTGATTTTTCCGTATTCTCTTCACTCGGCATAACAAAATCAAAATTTAAAGCTTTTTGCAAAATAAAAGAAACATCAAGTGCCGACAACTCGTTGTCCGAATTAACATCTAAATAATTTTTATAATTGTTTGTTATATTTTCAATCGGCAAAATATAATTGTCATCAAGTATTTTTTGAAGTAAAATCGAAGCATCGTTAACATTTATTTCTCCGTTATTGTCAGAATCTCCAAATAATATATTTTCATTATTTGTTTCCATTTCAACATTATTTTCGCTTGTACTTTCGGAAGAAATTTCTTCTCCGATAACATTGGAAATCCCCTGAACAGAAATCAATTTTGAAGTATAATTTATAACCGCTTCTTGCAATTCGGGAATTACATCAGAGTTTGAATCTTGAATTGAATTATCAAAAGTATATTTAAAATCTCCGCCATTACGTCTTCCCGCCTCCAAAATAACTTTTTCTTTTGCCTCTTCAGCTGTATCGGCTGAATATTCATACATTATGTTTGAATTTGTATCAAAGTTGTTATAAGTTGCTCCGCCTTTAAGTGCAACAACCGTTTCGGGAACCGTTTCATTTTTATTTTCAACGCTGTATGCGTCAAACTGCCCCTCGTCAGGAGTTGTTTGATATGTATAAAATCTTTTTGCACCAATTATCGTATTTCCGCATTCTTTAATCATTCCGCCATTCTGACCGGATAACGTTCCTTTTGTTTTATAACTTCCGTTTTCATAAATATCACTTCCTTGAGTTGCAATAAGCATAGGTCTCGGGCAATTTCTAAAATAGTTGTTTTCAACAAAAACAGAAGAATTAACCGCCGCACCAACACCATATTTGGCAACACCGTCATAATAATTATTATAAATATGTGCACTGCCCGAAACACAACGAGGGTGTCTTGAATCCGAATGGTCAAACCAGTTGTGATGATATGTTGCATAAATTTTCGCTTCCGGCTTTGTATAATTGCTAACTTCCCATGGTCCTCCCAAAACAAGAGCTTTTCCGGAATCCCAAAAATGACAATAAGAAATAGTAACATAGTCTGTTTTTGATTTCAAATCTATAGAGCCATCGCCCTTTGCTTGGTCGGCTTCTTTTCCATATCCATAGAAAAATTCAACATTGTGTATCCAAACATTTTTATTCTCTGTATCAAGCGAAATACTGTCGCCATCACCGCCTCCGCCATACCACATAATCGCAAAATTACGAAACTCAACATTGCAAGCCCTTTTCGCAGTAAAACCATATCCGTGAATTGTTGCATCATTGCCAATTCCCTCAATGGTAACATTTTTTGTATTTCTCAAAGCAACCATATAATTTACAGTATCTTTGGGCATTTCAACTTTCCCCAAAAAACGTATAGAAAGAGGCTTTTCGCTTTTACTGCTTTCTCTTTTCGCCAAAATTTCAGTCAATCCAATACCAAGACTTTCATCACCGCCAACCGTAACAAAATCCTTGTTTAAATTTGTAACATAAATAATATCGGCGTTTTCTTTAATCGAGCCGTCTTTGTTATATGCCCCCGTTGTATATCCATACGGAGAATTGGGCGAAAAAGCAAATCCCTCTCTAACATAGTTGTCAACAATAACTTCGTTTGTCTCCGTTGCCAATGTTTCAAGTTCGTTTTCTCCAAAAACAGGAACAATTTTAATGATATACTTTCCCGCAGGAATTCCAATAACATCAGCAACAAAATAATTTTCGTATTTTCTGATAAGTTGACTGTCAATTTTAATATAATCACTTCCGCCAACAACCTTGTAATAAACATTATAACTTTCTGCGTTTGCAACAGGCTCCCATTTAACATAAGCACTTTCGTGCCAGCCCTTGCTTTCAATAATAAAAACGCCGTCTTCAGCCGATTGAATATTAACATTTCCCGCAATAACATCATAAACAAAGGTATTGCAATAAAAAACAGAAAACATCAACATCGTACTAATGATTTTTTTTAAAATGCTTTTTTTCATATTTCATTTCCTCCCTCTGCAATATTAAAAAAATTATTATAACAACACATCACTAAACCCTTTTCAAAAGTTAAAAATAAAATTTATTTATTAATTTTTTTAAATTCGGCTCTATCCATAATTTTTTCCCATGTATCAAGAAGTAACTTAATCCCTTTTTTTATTTCTTCTTCCGAAAGTTCGCCAAAACCCAAAATAAACGACCTCGACGAAATAAGATTATTCGGTTGCTCAAGTGCATTTTTTATATATGAAACTTTAACACCCGCTTTGTGACATTCAATAATTAATTCATCTGCATTGCATACGGTTTTCGGCTCAATAATCAAAAACGTTCCCGCATCGCTGTTTTTAATTTCAATCCTGTTTCCAATGCGATGATTTTTAATTTCAGAAATAACACAATTTCGTTTAGAATAATAATTCTTTTTAAGCCTGTTCAAATTGCGATAATAACTGCCGTTTTTAATAATCTCGCTCACAAATATCTGTTCAAATCTTGAACTGTATGAATGGAAATTTAAATACAACTCTTTCCAACGCCTAACAAGTGACTCCGGCAAAACCAAATAAGCAATACTCAAACTCGGAGAAATCGTTTTTGAAAAATCTCCCATAAAAATAACATTTTTGTTATTTGTCATAGAGAATAACGACTTGTTAGACTTTGAATAAACAAATTCCATATCATAACCGCATTCAATAATATATTTGCCGTCTTTCGCCCATTCAATTACAGCTTCTTTCTGCTCAATCGATAACGTTGAAGAAATCGGATAATGATGATATGGCATAAGAAACAAAACATCTGCATCAAAACCGTTAAGCTCTGTCCAACCGATACCCTCCGTTGTAACGTTCAAATAAGATGCTTTATATTTACTCAATTTTATAAAATCTTGAACTTTATAATATGTTGGATTTTCAAAACCATAATTTTTATCATTTCCAATAACTTTTATAAGCAAATCCAAGAGATAATTAATTCCCGCTCCAATAATAATTTGTGTTGGCAAACAGTTAATTTCACAACATTTGTTAAGCATCAAACAAATTTGTTTTCTAAGTTCATATTCGCCAATATAATCCGGATAACTAAAATTTTGGTCGGTAATAATTTTCGCCGTTTGCCTCAACGTTTTTTTAAAAGGCTCAATCATCGTTAAATCAACGCCGTTTCTGCTGAAATTATATTTGCAAGGAAAATTGTTTTGCCAGCCCTTTTCAAAAAAAGTTTCTTCCTTGCAATTTCTTTCATTAACAAAATAACCGCTTCTGTTTAAAGAAGTAACATACTCATATTGAATTAACATATTGTAAGCATTAATAACCGTATTAACCGATACATTAAGTTTTAATGCAAGCTTTCGTTGTGACGGAAGCTTCGTTCCCCCTTTTATAATTCCGTTAAGAATTTTGTCGGAAATTTGCTCAAACAGCTGAACATAAAGTGGCACTGAAGATTCTTTATCAAGTTCCAAGTTAATCATATATATCCCTTTCCTTAACAAACTTAAATTATATAGTTTCAATAGGTGCAGTAATACATATATCAAACAGCTAAACAAATCAACAGTTAAAGTCCATTTTTTTGTTTAAAAATTCAATAAAATCGTCTGTATACATAAATTTCAATGAAAATTCAACGTAAAATTTAATTTACAATTTAATTTTAACACCATAGTAATATATAATAAAGATGCAGATTTGATTTTTTTAATAGGTGCAGATTTTAATAATTCTATACAATATTTTAATAAAACGAATATTATAAACATAATTTTTGTAAAAAAACACCTTCAAAACAGATTTTTATATTTTTAATCTGAATTGAAGGTGTTTTAATCGAAATTACTAAAAATTTTATTTATCTCTCAACTGTGCATCAAGTTTTTCTTCAAGTTCTTTAAGAATTTTTTTCATAGGTCCAGCAATTTCTTCATCAGTCAAAGTTCTGTCTGCAGCTCTGAAAGAAATGTTGTATGCAACCGATTTAAAACCGTCTTGAATTTGTTTTCCTTTGTAAACATCAAAAAGCTGAATTTTTTCAACAAGCTTTCCACCTTTTTCTTTAATAATATTTTCAATATCTTTAACAATAACACTGTCTTTAACAAGCATTGAAATATCACGAGAAACCGCAGGGAATTTAGGTAAAGCTTTGTACGTTCTTTCAAATGTTGCGTTTTCGCAAAGTTTATCGATGTAAATAACTGCAACATAAGTTTTTGTTCCAATTTCATAATTATCACAAACTTTCGGGTGAATCTCTCCCAAAAATCCAAGCTTTTCCTCGCCAATTGAAACTTCAGCACATCTTCCGGGGTGCATATAAGGTATGTTGCTAATTGGTGAATATTCCGTTTTGTCTCCAATTCCAAGAACTTCCGTAAGTTCTTCAACAATCCCCTTAACGTCATAAAAATCCAACTTTCCATACATACCAACAGTTAAAACAGGTTTTTCTTCCGGAAGTTCTGTCAAAGGAAGAGCTTTTGGAATATAAACTTTCCCAATTTCAAATAAACTTGCTTCCGGATTTCTTCTGTTATAATTCAAAGATAATGAACCAAGCATACCGTTTAAAGTAGTTGTCCTCATAACGCTGAAATCTTCTCCAAGAGGATTTGAAATTGTAACGGTTTGTCTAAGATTGTCTTCTTTTGAAATACAAAGTTTATCAAAAGCTTTGTTGCTTTCAAAAGAAAAATTCATCGCTTCCGAAAGACCCATTGCAACCATAGTGTCTCTGATAATGTCCTCAACAATCTGTTTTTTTGTTTTCTTTCCAACAGTCGGAGTTCCCGTTGCCAAAGTTGTTTCAATTTTATCATATCCATAAAATCTTGCAATTTCCTCTGCAAGGTCAGCTTCCGAAACGAGGTCCGGTCTAAATGTCGGTATAACAGCTTTTTCGCCGTCTGCCGAAACTTCAACAAGTTTAAAAATTTCAATCATTTCATCTTTTGAAAGCTTAGTTCCCAAAAGTGCATTAATTCTGTCAGTTGAATAATTAACCGACCATTCTTCACGTTTGTTTGGATAACAGTCAACCATACCTTTAACAACTTCACCACAACCGAGCATTTCAACAAGCTGAACAGCTCTGTCAACAGCCTCAACAGACAAATTTGGGTCAAGTCCTTTTTCATATTTGCTTGAAGCATCTGTTCTCATACCAAGTTTCTTTGCAGTAATACGAACGTTTGGCCCGTTAAAATTCGCCGATTCAAAAAGAATTGCAGAAGCTCCTTCGGTAACCATCGAATTTTCTCCACCCATAACTCCGGCAACAGCAACAGCTTTGTTGCAGTCTGAAATAACAAGCATAGATGAGTCAAGCTTTCTCTCAACCCCGTCAAGAGTTGTTATTGTTTCGCCGTCTTTTGCGTTTCTAACAATAATTTTCTTTTCGTCGATATTGTCAATATCAAATGCGTGCATAGGCTGACCAAGTTCAAGCATAACATAATTTGTAATGTCAACAATATTGTTAATCGGTCTCAATCCCGCAGCAGTAAGTCTGTGGCGAAGCCATTGAGGAGAAGGTCCAATTTTAACGTTTTTAACAACCCTTGCAATATATCTCGGACAAAGATTTGGATTTTCAATTTCAACGTCAATCATATCCGAAGCATTTCCGCCCGCTTCTTCTTTAACTTCAATTTTAGGATATTTAAGCGGAAGTCTGTATGTTGCCGCAACCTCTCTTGCAAGCCCAACAATGCTAAAACAGTCAGGTCTGTTTGATGTAATCTCAAATTCAACAACATTGTCATCAATTTCAAGAATTGGTTTAACGTCTGAACCCGGTGCATATTCTTTGTCAAAAATATAAATTCCATGTTCCGGTGCTTCTGGATAATCGTTTCGTGTAAAGCCAAGCTCCTCAACCGAACACATCATACCGTTTGAAACAACGCCTCTAAGTTTACCTTTTTTAATTTTAACGCCTCCGGCAAGCTTAGCACCGTCCAAAGCAACAGGAACATATGCACCAACAAAAAGGTTTGTTGCTCCCGTAACAATTTGAATAGGCTCGCTCTGACCAACTTCCATTTGGCAAACAACAAGTTTGTCAGCATCAGGGTGCTTTTCAATTGACAAAACTTTTCCAACAACAACTTTCTCAATGCAATCTCCCGCATTTGTAACAGATTCAACTTTCGAACCCGTCAAAGTAATATCTTCAATAAAATCCTTTATATCACAATCTATATCAACATATTCTTTAAGCCAATTAATAGGTAAATTCATATTAAAATCCTCCCAAAATCAATTAAAACTGTTTCAAGAATTTAACGTCGTTTTCATAAAGAAGACGTAAATCAGAAATAGCATATTTCTGCATTGTAACACGTTCAAGTCCCATTCCGAAAGCAAACCCGCTGTAAACATTCGGGTCAATTCCCGCCATTTCCAAAACCTTAGGGTGAACCATTCCGCAACCCAAAACTTCAATCCAACCGCTGTCTTTACAAACACGACAACCCTTTCCTCCACAAGCAAAACAAGATGCGTCCATTTCCGCACTTGGCTCGGTAAAAGGAAAATGATGCGGTCTAAATCTAACTTTTGTATTTTCGCCAAACAATTCTTTTGCAAAAACAGCCAACGCACCTTTAAGGTCGCCCATAGTTATGCCTTTGTCAATAACAAGCCCCTCAAGCTGGTGAAAAATAGGTGAATGTGTTGCATCAACTTCGTCTGAACGATAAACCCTTCCCGGAGCAACAATTTTAATCGGAAGTTTTCCTTTTTCCATAACACGAACTTGAACTGGTGAAGTTTGTGTACGAAGTAAGAAATCGCCAATCCCGTTAATATAAAAAGTATCTTGTTCATCTCTTGCAGGGTGGTCTTTAGGAATGTTCAAAGCCTCAAAATTATAATGAGCAAGCTCAACTTCCGGACCTTCCGCAATTTCATACCCCATGCCAATAAAAATATTTTTAATGTTGTCAATAACTTGTGTCATAGGGTGCTTATGACCAAGAATTTTTGCTTTTCCCGGCATAGTAACGTCAATAGTTTCGGCTTTTAATCTAACTTCTTGTTCTTTTGCAAGAAAAATGTTTTTTGCCTCTTCAAGTTTTTCCTCAATATCTGCCCTAACTTCATTCGCAAGCTGACCAATAATCGGACGTTCTTCCTTTGACAAAGCCCCCATACCTTTTAAAATTTGAGTAAGCTCGCCTTTCTTTCCCAAAAATTTAACTCGCAAATCATCAAGTGATTTCAAATTATCAGCATTTTTCAAACTTTCAACTGCAAGCTCTTTAATTTCTTTAAGCTTATCTTTCATTTCAAAAAAACTCCTTTCAAAATATAACCGTTTAGGATTTAAAAATATTTTTGGCAATAAAAAAACTTCGCCCAAAATAGGGACGAAGTAAAAATCCGTGGTACCACCCTGATTTTTGAAATATAAAAATTTCAAACACTCAAAAGACGTAACGTGCCAAACGTGCTTTCCTACTAACAAAAAGTATTCAAAAAGCAAACTCCGGCGGGAACTTCAATAAAACATCATTTGAAAAATGCTCTCAGCCCTCGGCATTCTTTCTCTGAACAAAACCGTAATATTTACTTCCGCCATCAAAGTAATAAAAATATTTTCTTAAAAAATAGTATATCATAAATAAAAATAAAGTCAACTCAAAAAATTTTCATCATTCAATTGTATACACATCACATTTCAATTCCCGTCAACAAGAAATTCTTTTATTGTCTCCATATCAAGATTTTTTATTTCAAACTTTTTATCCGAATATATCATATAACTGTTTTCGTTTCCGTTTTTCGGAATTGAAACCGACCCCGGATTTATATAAATATAATTTTCGTTTTTTTCGACAGCTTGTATGTGCGTATGCCCATGTATCAAAATATCCCCATTCTTTAAAGGTGGAAGATTTGAAGAATTAAATTTGTGTCCATGAGTTATAAATACCGCTTTTTTATCCAAATATAAAAATATATATTCCGCCATTATGGGAAATTCCAAAACCATTTGGTCAACTTCACAATCGCAATTTCCTCTAACACAAAGAATTTCGTCTTTCATAGAATTTAAAATTTTTATTACTTCTTTCGGATTATAATCCTTTGGAAGGTCATTTCTCGGACCGTGATACAGCAAATCTCCCAAAAGCACCAATTTTTCGCAATTCTCTTTTTCGTAAATTTCTTTTATTTTGTTACAATAATACGCCGAACCGTGTATATCCGAAGCAAACATTAATTTCATCTTAATAAAAACCTCCGTTATTTTGGGTTGAAAACATACTAATTATTTGAGTATAATGATAATGTAATAATAATATTTTGTCAATAAAGAAACAGAGGAATATTTTATGAAAAAGTTTAAAAAAATGTATGTCGAAATAACAAACGTTTGCAACTTAAATTGCAATTTCTGCCCAAAAACAAAAAGACCTCAACATTTTATGACTTGCAATGAATTTGAAACAATTGCAAAAAAACTAAGACCTTTCGGCGAATATATTTACTTGCACGTTTTGGGCGAGCCCTTGTTGCATAAAAATCTCGAAGAAGTTTTAAACATTGCAGAAAAACTCAATTTTAAAGTAAATATAACAACAAACGGAACACTAATCGGAAATGTTAGCGAAATTTTGCTAAAATCAAAAGCTTTGCATATGATTAGCATTTCACTACACAGTTTTGAAGCAAACACACAAAATATGAATTTTTCCGAATACATTAAAAATATAGCAAATTTTTGTAAGAAAGCCTCAAATATAGGCAAAATTTGTTCTTTAAGACTTTGGAATTCAGACGGAGAATTCACAAAAGGTTCAAACTCACTTAATGAAGAAATTTTAAAAAAGCTTGAAAAAGAATTTCAACTTGATTATACTATTAATAATAGTATATTGCGTGACGGAAAAAATTTAACGGTCAAAAAATTTCTGTATATAGAAAAAGCAAAAAAATTTGAATGGCCCAACATCTTAAAAGAAAAATCAACAGAGGAATGTTTTTGCTACGGTCTTCGTGACCAAATCGGAGTTCTTTGTGACGGAAGTGTTGTTCCTTGTTGTCTCGACCACGAAGGGGATATTTGTTTTGGAAATCTATTCAAAAATTCGCTTGAAGAAATTTTAAATTCAAAAAGAGCTGTTGAATTTTATAACGGATTTACAGCAAGACAAGCTGTCGAAAAACTTTGTCAAACTTGTGGGTTTGCAAAAAGATTTCAAAAAAAGGGGCAATAATATGAATTTTGAAGATATTATGAATGAAATAAAATTGGGGCTTACGGGAGAAGCCGAAAAGGACATAATTTACATCATTAACAAAAGTGCTGAATATAAAAAATCACCTTTTGCCGATAGGATAACAAAAGAAACTGGAAAGATGGTTTATAATATGTTGCCGGATAAAGAAAAACAACTTTTCGAACAATTTTTAAACGATGATAAAGAAGAAATCGAGAAAAAAATTGACGAAGCAACAAAAGAAATTTCCGAATGTAATTATATGAAAGCATTAGAAATTATTGAAACAATCATTTCAAATATATGCAGAGATAATAATATAACAGGAAATATTGATTGCGTAAGCCTTAACAATTTTTTCGAAATGTGTATCTATACAAACATTTTCAAAAAAGATGTTTTAATAAAACCAACACCTTTCAATTTTTCCCAAGTTTACAGACTATACGGATATTGTCTCTATAAATTGTCAAGAGATGACGAAGCAGAAAAAGCATACGAAAACGCTGTTTTTTGGAATCCGATAGGAATCGATGCTTTGCTTGATTTTGCAGAAATCAAATATTTAAAAAGACAATACAAAACTTTTGTCGAATTAATCAAAAAATGCCTTAAATACAGCTATGACATCGGTCAAATTGCTCTTTGCTATTTTAATTTAGGAAGATACTACTACGCAAAAAAACAATTTAATATGGCAACAAATATGTATATATTGTCGCACTATTTTAAACCAAATAAAGCATCTTTCGAAAAACTTGAAGAATTGTCAAAAGAACTCGGAAAAGAAATTTCCCCTCCTTCGCCGGAAGAAATGAAACAAATTTGCGACAATCTTGAAATACAAATGGGAGTCAACCCCGAAATTGTAAAACTTGCCGCAAAAATCGGAACAGATGCTAAAAAACAAGGCAATCTCGAAGTTGCAAGATATTGCTATGACATTTTGTTTTCTCTAACCGGTGATAAAAACGTTATCGATGAAGTTTTCAATTTTATGAAAAAAATAAAAAACAATTAAACCGAAAATTGTAATATATTTACAAAAAACAACTCCAAATTAATCAAAATATTACGGTAAATATTATTTAATTTAAGACAGGGTGTGAATTTATGGTTTGTAATGCTGTTTTCGATGGATACTATCAAGTTGTTAGCGGAAGTTCCGACTTTTTTGCATTCATTGGTGCAAAAAATTTAACATCTCTTTTAAAAAATTCTTATAAAGATGATGAAATCAAATTAAGACAAACATTCGAAAGCTTAAAAGTCGGCGAATTTTCATATTTAAATATAAGGCTAAAATCTTACGAAGATAAATTCGTTTGGCTTTTTCTGAAAGTCACACTAAAAGAAGACGGCAAACCCGAAAACAAACGCTTCTATGCCGATTTATATACAATCGAAGACATCGAAGAGTTAATAGTTCAAAAGAAAATGGAAGTTTTCAAATGCCGAGAAATTTTAAGTGTTTTAGGTGAAATATATTTCGAATATTCTTTAAAAAATCGTACAATTAAATTTTATTGGATTAATAAAGAACAAGACGTCGTCATTTATGACGGTGAATTCTCCGAATGGAAAGAATATATGATTTCAAACAAATACATCAAGGACAAAAATATAAGTATTTTCGAAAAATTTTGTGCCGATGTTGAAAACGGAACACGTAAATTCTGCTATGAAATAAGCGACTCAAAAATTTACGGCGACAGTGAATATGTTTATAATATTTTCAAAGGCTCGCCTTTGCTTTTCGAAGATGAACCATATAAGGTTGTCGGTGCTCTTGTTGCCCACGAAGAAAACATCGAAAGCGAAATTGTAAAAACAAGCCGAGATTCCTTAACGGGTCTTTTAAATAAAGAAGCAATAATACGATACGCCGTTGATAACATCGATAAAAAGCCAAATTTCTTTATGAATCTTGTCATAATCGATATTGATAATTTCAAGTTGATAAACGACTTTTTCGGTCACCTTTTTGGCGATGAAATAATTAAACGAATTGCAAACACAATCGACAAAATTGTTAAAGGAAGAGGTGTAATCGGAAGATTTGGCGGAGATGAATTTGTAATACTATTCAAAGGCTTCAACGATAATATGGAATTAAGAAGCTATCTTAAAGCAATCCGAATGACTATAGAAAGAGAATTTAAAAACATAGGTGATAAAGTCAGCCTAACCGTTTCAATAGGAACATCAAAATATCCAACTGACGGAAAAACATACAATGAGCTTTTCGAAAAAGCCGACACTTGCCTATACATAGCAAAAGAAAAAGGGAAAAACAGATATTTAATTTGCGATGAAGTTAATGACGTTGCAAATTATGAAAAGAAAGATAAGAAAAACGGTATGGCAATCGAATTGAGAGAAAAAAATCTTAAAATAATTTGTGATGTAACCGATATACTTTTAAAAAATCATAAAAACGGAATTTCCAATGTTATAAAGCTTATAGGTGAATATCGTGGGCTTTCAAGAATTACTGTATTTTTCGGAAATGATTTAAAAAGAGTTGAATTATGGGGAAATGAAAAAAGAGTTTACGACAACGCACGATACATCTATAAAGGCTCATATTTAACAAATTTCAACGAAAACGGAATTTTTGTAATCCATAGTTCTGCAAGCATTGAAATCAAAAATCCCGATGTCCATCGTGATTTTTCAAATCAATTAATATATTCCGCAATTCAATGTCTAATTTATAATGAAAACGAAATCGTTGGCTTAATTTCCTTTGAAAAGTCTTTCGAACGAAAAGGCTGGACAGAAAATGAAATTTATAACTTCACCCTAATTGCCCACCTAATAGGCGAAGCCTTAAAAGGAAATATGTAACCCATAAAAACTGCAAGCAACTCTGCCCCAATAAAATATTAGGCTTGAAAGTATGAAAAATATTTTCACACTTTTCCAAGCCTATATTTTTATGCAAAAAAACAAGTGTCGCCTTTTTAAAGGCAAAACACTCGTTTTAAAAAATAAATTATAAATCACCGTCAATATCGTCAGAATCTTCTTCAAAAAATTCAGGGTCATTTTCCGGATCGGTAATGTTAAAACCTGCAATTTCTGCCATTTCTTTGATAGAAGCTTTTGAAACTTTTTTGCCCTTATATTCAATAAGGTCTTTCATTTCGCCTGTAAAAATATCAGCAGGCTCATACTTCTTCAAAACAATTTTATCATTACTTGTAAAAATCTCAAGTGGGTCTTTAATGTTAATATTAAGACACTTTCTAAGCTCAACCGGTAAAACAATTCTTCCTAATTCATCAACTTTTCGCACTATACCCGTCGACTTCATAAAATCTCCTCCTTCATTTTTAAATTATTGTATAAATCATATCAAAATACAATTTGGATTTTATGTACCATAATATTAGCATATATACTATAAAATGTCAATAATCTACAAAAAATTATTTTTATGTTATTTAATAATTTATATTCAATTTTTTTACATTTTTATTTTAAACAAAATAAAAACAAAACGCTCTTTGGCACGTTGCACAATTTTTTTAATATTTACATCATTTTTTTGTTTTTTCAACTCACTTTTTCAAAAAAATAACTATAATTTTCTCCTATTTTTGTTTATATTTTTTAAATTATATATAATAATCGCTTCCAATTGGCTTTCCTTTTCAAAACAGTCAAAAATATTTTTATCAAATTGCACCTCCGATTGAATTAATATTTTTAAAATTAATATATATATTATAACCGATGTTTTAAAAAATCCAATAAACGTAACACAAATATATAAAAATAATTTTTAATTTATATAAGGAGGTATATTATGCTGAACTATTTATGGGGCGGAATGATTTTAATAGGAATTGCCGTTGCCGCATTCACAGGCAAAATGCCCGAAGTAACAAATTCCGCAATCGATTCTTCAAAAGAAGCCGTAACAACTTGTATAACAATGACAGGAATATTGTCAATGTGGACAGGATTAATGAAAATAGCCGAAAAGTCAGGATTAATAAAAAATCTTTCCGAAAAAATGACCCCCTTTTTAAAATTTCTTTTTCCCGAAATCCCAAAAAATCATAAAGCACTCGATTACATATCAACAAATGTAATAGCAAATATATTCGGGCTTGGTTGGGCAGCAACCCCCGCAGGAATACGTGCAATGGAAGAAATGCAAAAATTAAACAGCAATAAAAAAGTTGCAAGTCGCTCAATGTGTATGTTTATGATATTCAATATGTCAAGTCTGCAATTAATCTGTGTAAATTTAATTGCCTACAGAACTCAATATAATTCGGCAAATCCCTCCGAAATCATAGGTCCGGGGCTTTTCGCAACATTCATATCAACATTTGTTGGAGTTTTATTTGTAAAGATAGTTGAAAGGTGGAAATACAGATGAATTTTTTAACTGTCCTTTCGGATTTAATGGTTCCGTTAATATTCGTATTTATAATATTCTATGGCTATTCAAAAAAAGTTGAAATATATGATGTTTTTGTCGAAGGAGCAAAAGATGGTTTAAAAACAATTTTGCAAATTCTCCCAACGTTAATAGGCTTAATGGTTGCAGTTGGAATATTAAGAGCCTCCGGAGCGTTAAGTCTTCTTGAAAAAGCAATTTCACCTTTTGCCGATTTAATAGGTTATCCAAAAGAAACCGTTCCCCTAACCTTTATGCGTCTAATATCTTCGTCAGCATCAACAGGCATACTTTTGGATTTATATAAAAATTTCGGTCCCGATTCTTTCGTTGGAAGATTTGTAAGCGTAATGATGAGTTCAACCGAAACAATAGCCTACACAATGAGCATCTATTTTATGTCAATAAAAATAACAAAAACCCGATACACCCTTCCTGGTGCAATAACGGCAAACATTGCTGGCGTTGTTGCAAGTCTTTGGATAAGCAATGTTTTATGGGGAAAATAACATAACTTAAAAGGAGTTTTTTTATGAAAACAAAAAGTATAGCAAAAGGAGCATTAATACTAACTTTTGCAGGAATTATAACAAGAATATTGGGGTTTGCCTATCGTGTTTATATGTCAAACACAATAGGTGCAGAGGGAATGGGCTTATACCAGCTTATTGTCCCAATATATATGCTTGTTTGGAGCATCTCCTCTTCCGGACTTTCAACAACAATTTCAAAACTAACAGCTCAAGAAAACGCTTCAAACAAATATGGCAATATAAATCGCCTATTGTTCCATTCAATTATAATATCTGTTTCAATATCCACATTGCTAAGTATAACACTATATTTTTCATCAGAAAAAATTTGCGAGCTTTTTCTGAAAGATACAAGAGCAATACTTTCTTTAAAATTAATATGCTTCTGTTTTCCCTTCATGGCAGCGGGTTCGTGTATAAGAGGCTGGTTTTTCGGGCTTCAGGAAACTTTAACACCGGCAATAAGCCAAGTTTTTGAACAAACCGTTCGAATGTCAACAATATATTTCCTTTCCGGAATATTAATTCCAAAAGGGGTCGAATTTGCCGCCGCTGCCGCCGTAACAGGAATGTGCCTCGGAGAAATTGCCTCTTTTGTATATGTATACATATCACATAAACATTTCAAAAAAACAAACAATTTATTTTCAAAATCAACAATATCAATAACATCAACATATTCAACAATTTTGTTTATGGCAATTCCTCTAACGGCAAACCGAATGACCGGCTCTTTTTTGTCAACAATTGAAAATATATTAATTCCGCAAAAATTACAATCGTTTGGACTAACTTCATCAAATGCAACAGCTTTATACGGTGAACTTTCTGGAATGATAATGCCTTTAATAATGTTTCCCTCATCAATTCTAACAGCATTGTCAACAACCCTTCTTCCGGCAATTTCCGAAGCCTCCGCATCAAAAAACAAGACAAAAATACTTGTAACATTAAAAAAAGCTATGTCTTTCACAACAATAATAGGAATAGGAACTTGTGGGCTTTTTCTAACATATTCAAATGAACTTTGCGAGTTAATATATGGCAAATACGAGCTCGGAAATCTTCTTTTTATTTTAGGAATTTCCTGCCCTCTAATCTACCTTCAAGTTACGTTTTCAGGAATATTAAACGGCCTCGGAGAACAGGTTTTCATCTTCAAAACAAGCCTTTTAAGTTCATCAATAAATATAGGTTTCGTATATTTTGCCGTTCCGAAATATGGCATATATGCTTTTATAGCTGGCTGGTCATTAAGCATATTTTTAGTAACAATGATTTGTATAAAAAGAATAATAACAAAAACAAACTTGCGTCCAAATATTTCGTTATGGTTAATAAAACCGTCTCTTTGCATATTCGGAAGTTGTATAATTTCAAAAGCCGTATATGCAAAACATCTAATCAATCTCAATCACCTGTTCGCAATACCAACAGCAATAATTATAATGGGAATTTTCTACATTCTTTTTTTGCTCCTAACAGAATGTTTCAAAATTTCCGCATTAAAACAAATATTAAAATCCGCATTAAAATAATTTGTAAATAATAAATTAATTTTTCTTAACAATTTGATTAAAATATTAAAAAAAATATCTTTTTGTGTTATAATTTATGATATAATAAAAACAATTAAATTATTAAAAAAAGCTGACTTTTATAATTATTCAAAGTTTAATAAATAACAGCAAAGGAGTTAAACATTATGAAAACAAAAAAATTAAAAAAAATAACTTGTATGGCAATTTGTGCTTGTATGTTATCCTCAGCAAACACATTAAACATCTTTGCCGAAAGCCCTGTTTTCAATATAACCGTTCCCTCAATCGCAAAAACTTCATCATACGTAGTTTCAAATGGAATTGTCTACAACTTTATAAGTGAACCGGGAAGTGTTTCTCTTGGTGAAGTTTCCGTTGGAAACAATCAATCAACAAATATAGAAAATATAGTAATTCCAAATTCAATTAAAATAAAAGGGAAACATTATGCTGTAACAAAAATCGAAGATGCCGCTTTTTCTTCAAACGCAACAGTAAAAACAATATCATTCGGAAAAAGTGTCAAAAATGTCAATGCTTCCGCATTTTTAAATTGTCCGTCATTAAAAGAAATATCTGTTGCTTCCGATAGCCCATATTTCTCATCAGATAACGGAATTTTATACAAAAATTCCCGCAAAAAATTAGTGAAATTTCCGGAAGCAAACGAAAACACATCTTTCGTAATAAATGAAAACACAACTGAAATAGATGATTTCGCATTCTATGGAAGTCAATTCTTAAAAACGGTAACATTCCCGCAAAATCTTTTCAAAGTTGGAAATTATGCCTTTTCCGACTGTCTCGCTCTTGAAAATGTTTCAATGAACGTAAACACACTTGAAATAGGAGATTATGCCTTTTATAAATCAGGCTTAAAAACAATAAACCTTGCTCCAACGATAACAACAATCGGTAAAGCGGCGTTTGCTTTCAGTGATGTTGCAAGAATTAATTTGCCAACCTCTTTAACAGATATTCAAGAAGGAACGTTTTACAACTGTGAATCTCTAAGCGAAATAACTTTCGGAGCATCAACAACAACAATCGGCGATTATGCTTTTACAAACATAAAAGCCTCAAAAATTGAATTTCCAACAAATTTAAAAGAAATAAAATCATACGCTTTTGCCGAATGTAAAAATTTAAAATCACTTTCATTAAACAGCTTTCTTTCAAAAATCGGCGATAATGCGTTTTATAATTGCACAGCAGTCCGAACCGTTGACATACCAAAATCATTAACAACAATGGGTAAAGATGTATTCACAGGCTGTTCATCGCTTGAAACATTTACATCAATATCGGGAACACCGCAAGAATTTTCAACTGAGAACGGAATTTTATACAATAAAAATATGACAACCTTAATTCATTACCCTGCCGCAAATATATCATCAAAATATGTTTTGCCCTCAAGTCTCTCAAAAATTGAAGAAAATGCACTTGCCGATGCAAAATATATTAACGAATTTGAATTGCAGTCAACCGAAAATCATTTCTACATCGAAGACGGAATTTTATACGATTATCATATGACAAAATTAATAAAATATCCTCTCGGAAAAGGTGGAAGTAATTTCACAGTTCCCGACACTGTAAAAGAAATTGAAAACGGAGCTTTCAAAAACTCCGACATTTCAGGAATTGTAAATCTTCCCTCCGAACTTAAAACAATCGGAGACTTTGCGTTTGAAGGCTGTTCAAATATCACAGCATTTAATATAAACGGAACAAATCTTTCCGTTGAAAACGGAATTTTATACAACAGCGATAAAACAGAATTAATTCAATTTCCGGCAGGAAATAAAATGACTGACTTTGAGCTTCCCGAAACTGTCAAATCAATAAAAGCCGGCTCGTTCAGCAACGTAAAATTGAATTCAATAAAATTAAACTCCGGCCTTGAAAAAATAAATGATTATGCCTTTGCAAACACTAAAATTCAAGAAATTGAACTTCCTGAAACTTTAAAAGAAATAGGCGATTATGTTTTCGAAAACACAGCCATTTCAAAAATAATTTTTCCAAGTTCAATAGAAAAAATAGGTGACTATTCATTTAAAAATTGTAAAAATTTAAAAATGGTAAAATTCAATGCTCAAACTCCTCCAACTGTTGAAAGCAACGCTTTCCTCGGTTGCACAGAGCTTTCCGAATTTTCCGTTCCTTCAAAAACTTCAATCAACAGTTATATGCCAATGTTTCTAACTCTCAACATTGACAACATCGATAGCTATATAAAAGCTTAATATATAAAATTATTTTAGGGGGTGTGAAAAATATATTTTTTCGCACCCCCCTTTAAAACTGAATTTTCAAACACCAAATATATAATTCTAAATAAGGAGATGAACAACTTTTGAAAAAAACATCAGCATCTATATTGCTTTTTCTTTCCATAATATTTTTATTTCCAAGCACCTCTTTTGCAAACAACAATGCTTTAGTTCAAACATATATCGATATGGAAAAAGCTGTTTTCGAAAAATCATCATTCAATTACACCGATGAAACATTATACGGTGGAATGGTCAATTTCAAAAACGGTACAATTGGCGGAAAAATAGACGACTTCGACAATGACTCAAAAGATGAACTTTTGGTTTTCAAAATAGAAAAAGGAGGAGAGTCTGCCTCTTCCGAAGATATATACGGAAGAAAAAAAACCTCCGGAACGGTAATTGCAGAAATGTATGAAGAAAAAAACGGCAAAGTTATAAAAACCGATAGTTTTTCCGCATCTGAATTTTTAGACTCCGACACAGGAGAATACGAATTTTTCATAAAAACCGAAAATAACAAAAAATATATCGCAATCCAAAATATGAGTTATGCAAGTTGCTTTGCCGACGGAGTAATTTTCAACACACAAATTTGTTCATATAACGGAACAAATTTCGAAAATAAACTTTCATTAACAGGCGGCGGCTCATCGTTTGAATTCAACGAATATTATTCCGAAGAACTAAAAGCACTTAGAGAAATGGGGTTTTCCGTTTCGGTAAATCAAATGCTTGAAGGCTATATAATAGTAAATTTAACAAAATTTGATTTAAATATAGAAAAAGTAGTTGAAACATTAGTTTCGTCAAACAGCACAACATTAGGCGAAACATACGGCTATACAAATCTCGAACAAACAGTAAAAAAATATGGCGTTGTAAACGTTGCAATAAATAATTACACAAATATAGACGGAACATCAAATTCAGCAAAAACAATTTCTGTAATATTAAATGAAAATGAATTAACGTTCAATCAACCTCCATACATAGAAAACGGAACAACAATGGTTCCAATGCGTGCAATATTTGAAGCCCTCGGCTCAACAGTAAATTTTGATGCAAATACAAAAACAATAACTGCCTCAAAAAATAATACAACAATATCTCTAACCCTCGGTTCGGATAAAGCATATATAAATTCAATTCAAAAACAACTCGGAACTCGTGTTAAAAGTCTAAACGGAACATCAATGGTTCCCCTTCGCTTCATCTCCGAGGCATTCGGTGCAGAAGTTTCCTACAACGGAATAGATAAAATAATTACAATAACATTAAAAAATTAAAATATCAAAACAAAATGGGTGTGAAAAAATTTAAAAATTTTCACACCCATTTTATCTTCAAAAAACAAATTATCTGCTGTTTCTGCAAAAAATGCACCCTTCGTTCCGTCCTTTGCAATTTTTACAGTCAGAATTAATTAAAATTTCTTTTTCGGAAACAACAACAAAACCAATAAAAGATTTGTCCGGAAAAATAACCCCTTGTTCGTTAATCTCCATTCCGATTTTTCGACAATTTAAAATTTCAAAAAACTTAAATATTTCATTGTGCTCAATTCCAAAAAAACCAACACCAAACGATTTCGAAACAAAAATATCACAGTTCTTTTTTTCAAAGCAACCCGCAAATTTTATTTCAAAAACTTCCCTCATAACATCAATAATTGCTGTTCCTGTCAAATCATAATAAAACTCAGCCAAAATATCGCTTTTGTCAAATTCCTTTTTTTCAAAACAAGAAATTGCATAAAAATTTGTTCCCAAAATACAGCTTTCGTCAAAATAACTCGAAATATGCCTATCAATCGGAATATTAAATTTTTTCAACGCATTTCCATCAAAAAAAGAAAAAATATTTTTAATTTTAAAACATTCAAAACTTTTTTCAAAATATTCAACCGCTTCAAAAATTCTCGCTTTTTCAACATTTGAATTTTCAAAAAAACCACACATTTTTTTAAATCGTTCAAAAATGTCAGCTTTATATTCAAAAATCGATACATTGATTTCGCTCTCCATCAACTTTTTCTCCAATTAAAATTTTTATTAAAAAGGAGCAATCACCACCCTCTGTGAAAGCTCCTTAAATATTACAAATTTGCTTTTATTTTTTCAATAATTTCCTTATATTCATCATCAGAAAGATATTTTGGCGGTTCAACATTCATATCAAAAGTTCCTCCAAAAGAATATCCCCCAACTTGTTTAGGAACAATGTGAACGTGAAGATGAGGCAAAGTATCGCTAAACATTCCATAATTAACCTTTGCCGGATTAACAGCCTTATTAATTGCCGCTCCAACTCTCTGCATATCTTTTATAAACAATGCCGATTCTTCATCACTAAGCTCTGTAAGCTCAACAGCGTGTTTGTTATATGCCATAACGCATCTTCCATAATAAGTTTGTTCTTTAAAAAGATAAAGCTTAGAAACACCCAAATCCGCAATATAAATCATAAGACTGTCAAGCTTTTCTTTATTTCCGCAATATAAACAATCTTTCATATCCATTTAAAAATTCCTCCAAAAATAAAATTAGCAAAATGCCAAAAAGTTCGGTTCAAAACAAAATAAAATTTTAATTTCAAACCGAACTCATTTAAGAGTAGCTTAAAGCAAAAAGCAACTCAATTGGTTAAATATTATTTCAAATTGAACCAAGCATCAAGACCAAGATACTGTGCAGTTTCGTCAAGTTCTTCTTCAATTCTTAACAACTGGTTGTATTTAGCAACACGGTCAGAACGAGCAGGAGCACCTGTCTTAATCTGACCTGCATTAACAGCAACAACAATGTCAGCAATTGTAGCATCTTCAGTTTCTCCGGAACGGTGAGAAACAACAGCAGTCATATTGTTTCTGTTTGCAAGCTGAATAGCATCAAATGTTTCTGTAAGAGTACCAATCTGGTTAACTTTGATAAGAATAGCATTTGCAACGCCTTTTTCAATACCTGTTTTCAATCTTTCTGTGTTTGTAACAAATAAGTCGTCACCAACAAGCTGAACTTTGTCGCCAAGAGTATCAGTTAAAAGTTTCCAGCCTTCCCAATCGTTTTCATCAAGACCATCTTCAATAGAGATGATAGGATATTTTTCGCAAAGGTCTTTGTAATAAGCAACCATTTCTTCAGCTGTTCTAACAATTTCTTTGCCTTTCATCTGGCTTTCGCCTGGGAAGTGATATTTTCCATCTTCTTTGCTATACAATTCAGAAGAAGCAACGTCCATAGCAATTCTAATTTCTTCGCCCGGTTTGTAACCTGCTTTTTCAGTAGCTTCAAGAATAACATCAATAACTTCTTCAGGAGTAGCAAGGTCAGGAGCAAAACCACCTTCATCACCAACAGCTGTTGAAAGACCTCTGCCTTTCAAAACTTTTTTAAGATTGTGATAAATTTCAGCACACATTCTTAAAGCTTCTTTAAAGCTTTCAGCACCAACAGGCATAATCATAAATTCCTGGAAATCAACAGTGTTGTCAGCGTGTTTACCACCGTTCATAATGTTCATCATAGGAACAGGAAGAGTTTTTGCGTTAAATCCTCCAAGATATTGATATAAAGGAATATTCAAAGCTTCAGCAGCAGCTTTTGCAACAGCCATAGAAACACCCAAAATAGCATTTGCACCAAGTTTAGCTTTGTTAGGAGTGCCGTCAAGCTCAATCATCTTGTTATCGATAGCAACCTGGTCAAGAGCATTCATACCTTCAATTTCAGGAGCAATAATATCATTAACGTTTGCAACAGCTTTTTCAACGCCTGCACCCATATATCTGTCGCCACCGTCACGAAGTTCAACAGCTTCGTGTTCACCTGTTGAAGCACCAGAAGGAACAGCAGCACGACCCATAGACTGAGTACCGTCCATATCAACAATAACTTCAACTTCAACAGTAGGATTAGCTCTTGAATCAAGAACTTCTCTTGCAAAAACTTCTAAAATTTCAATATAACCTTTCATTTGTAAACTCCCTTCAAAAATTTATTAAACTTCAAAAATAAAAGTTTTATAATATAATAATAATCTCCAAAATCTAACGTGTCAACCCTATTTTAAAGATATTATTTAATTAACAATGATTTTCCTGTCATCTCTTTTGGTTGTTCAAGTTCCATCATCTCAAGAAGAGTTGGAGCAATATCACAAAGCTTTCCGCCTTCTTCAAGACCCTTCGCTTTATCACAATTAACAAGAACAAAAGGAACAGGATTTGTTGTGTGAGCAGTAAAAGGCTCGCCCGTTTCATAATTAACAAGTTGGTCGCTGTTGCCGTGGTCAGCACATAAAAACATTTGACCGTTAACTTTAATTAATGCGTCAATAACTTTTCCAACACATTCGTCAATCGTTTCAATTGCTTTAATCGCCGCACTCATAACACCGGTGTGTCCAACCATATCCGGATTTGCATAGTTTATAATAATAAGGTCCTGCTCGTTTTTAAGTATATTTTCAACAAGCTTTTCCGTAACTTGATATGCACTCATTTCCGGCTGTAAATCATATGTTGCAACTTTCGGAGAAGGAACAAGAACTCTTTCTTCGTTTTTGTTCGGCTCTTCAACTCCGCCGTTAAAGAAAAATGTAACGTGAGCATATTTTTCCGTTTCGGCAATTCTCATTTGCTTAAGTCCAAGGCTTGAAATATATTCGCCAAGAGTGTTTTTAAGAACTTGCGGATTGTATGCAACTTCTTTGTTTCCAATAGTCACATCATAATTTGTAAAACAGACATATTTAACGTTAAAAAATCCTTTTTTTCTTTCAAATCCGTTAAAATCTTCATCACAAAAAGCTCTTGTAATTTCTCTTGCTCTGTCCGGTCTAAAATTAAAGAAAATAATCGAATCGTTCTCCTTAATTGTTCCTGTAGGTTTTCCGTTTTCAAGAATAATTGTCGGAACAACAAATTCATCATTAACGTCTTTTGCATAAGTTGCAGTCATACAGCTTTCAACGCTTTCTGCCGTTTCGCCTTCGCCAAGAACCATTGCGTTATATGCCTTTTCAACTCTGTCCCATCTGTTATCTCTGTCCATTGCATAATATCTTCCGCAAATTGTCGCAACTTTTCCAACACCGATTTCTTTCATTTTTGCCTCAAGATTTGCAAGAAATTCTTTTCCTGAAGTTGGAGGTGTATCACGTCCGTCAAGGAAAGCATGCACATAAACATTTTCAATTCCGTTCATTTTTGCAAGTTTAAGCAAAGCATAAACGTGCTCAATATGGCTGTGAACCCCGCCGGAAGACAAAAGCCCATATAAATGCAAATCCGAACCGTTCTTTTTGCAATTTTCAACAGCTGAAATAAATGCAGGATTTTCGAAAAAATCCCCGTCAGAAATAGATTTTGTAATACGTGTAAGTTCTTGGTAAACAATTCTTCCCGCACCCATATTAAGATGACCAACTTCAGAATTTCCCATTTGTCCATCAGGAAGCCCAACAGCAAGACCGCTTGCATATCCCTTAACACAAGGATATTTAGCCATCATCGCATCAATATTTGGAGTATTTGCTTGTTTAACAGCGTTTCCTTCAATTTTATCATTTACACCAAAACCGTCAAGTATCATTAAAACAGTCATTTTTTTATCCATAAAACATTCTCCTAATAATTAACTATGTTACTGAAATCTTCTTTAAGGCTTGCCCCGCCAACAAGACCACCGTCTATATTCGGCATATTAAAAAGTTCACCGGCATTAGCCCCTTTAACGCTTCCGCCATATTGAATACGAACTTTTTCCGCAATATCTGAATTAAAAATCTCGCCAACAACTTTTCGTATTTCGGCACAAACTTCTTCAGCTTGCTCGCTCGTTGCCGTAACTCCCGTTCCAATAGCCCAAATGGGTTCATAAGCAATAACAATTTTTTCCGCATCTTCTTTTGTAACGTTCAATAAAGCTGTCCTAACTTGAATGCGAATAAAATCAACCGTAATTCCTTGTTCTCTTTGTTTCAAAGTTTCGCCAACACAAACAATTGGAATTAAACCTTTTTCAAGAGCTTTCAAAACTTTTTTGTTAACAGTTTCGTTTTTCTCATTGAAATATTGGCGTCTTTCGGAATGTCCAATAATAACATATTTAACTCCGATTTCTTTAAGCATATCGGCAGAAATTTCACCCGTATATGCCCCACAATCCTCAAAATGAACATTTTGAGCACCAACAGAAATTTTAGTCCCCTCAAGAGCGGTCAAAACAGGAATAAGGTCAACAGCAGGAACGCAAAAAACAACATCTGCCTTGTCTGTGTCAACTTTGTTTTTCAAAAGATTAACAAGCTCCAAAGCCTCCTTAGGAGTTTTGTTCATCTTCCAATTACCGGCAATAATTTTTTTCCTCATAAAGCAAGCCTCCCAACTATATTCAGAACTATTCGTATTAAAAAAATACGCCAAACCAATAACATTAAAAATGCTCAATATCAGCCAAAGTTTAAACCTTGACTGATATTGAAAATCAAATTCCGCAATAAACACCGCAGAACCAACTTCATTGGTTAAAATATTATCTCAAGAAAACATCACATAACACCCCAACAATGTTTTCAAAAAATAAATCACAAATTATTTATCTTGAACAGCAACAACGCCCGGAAGCTCTTTTCCCTCAAGGAATTCAAGAGAAGCACCGCCACCTGTTGAAATATGGCTCATTTTATCGCCAAATCCAAGAAGATTAACTGCAGCAGCCGAATCACCGCCTCCAATAATTGTTGTTGCATCAATATCAGCCAAAGCTTTTGCAACAGCAATAGTTCCTTTTGCAAAGTTTTCAAATTCGAAAACGCCCATAGGTCCGTTCCAAACAACTGTTTTAGCATCTTTCAAAGCATCGGCAAACAATTCTCTTGTTTTCTCACCAATGTCAAATCCTTGCCATTCTGCCTCAATTTTGTTAGAATCAACAGTTTTAAATTCAGTATCGTTTTTAAATTCCAAGCCAACAACTGTATCAACAGGAATAAGGAATTTAACGCCTTTTTCTTCTGCCTTTTTCATCATTTCTTTTGCATATTCAACTTTATCTTCTTCAAGAAGAGATTGACCAACTTCATATCCTTTTGCTTTCATAAAAGTATATGCCATTCCACCGCCAATAATTAAAGTATCAACTTTGTCAAGAAGATTGTTGATAACATTAATTTTGTCAGAAACTTTAGCTCCGCCCAAAATAGCAACAAAAGGTCTTTCAGGGTTGTTAACGGCATTACCGAGATAATTAATTTCTTTTTCCATAAGGTATCCAACAGCCGATTCCTTAACATATTTTGTAACGCCAACAGTTGAGCAGTGAGCTCTGTGAGAAGAACCAAACGCATCGTTAACATAGGCATCTGCAAGGCTTGCAAGCTCTTGGCTAAATTCATCGATATTCTTTGTCTCTTCTTTTCTAAATCTTGTATTTTGAAGTAAAACAACATCACCGTCATTCATTTCAGCAACAGCCTTTTTAGCATTTTCGCCAACAACTGTATCATCTGCCGCAAAAACAACTTCTTTTCCAAGTTTTTCGGAAAGTCTCTTTGCAACAGGAGCCAATGAAGCACTCGGTGTAGGTTCTTTTGGTTTTCCAAGATGAGAGCAAAGAATAACTTTTGCACCGTCAGCAACCAACTTTTTAATTGTTGGAAGAGCCGCAACAATTCTGTTTTCGTCTGTAATAACGCCTTCTTCATTCAAAGGAACGTTAAAATCGCATCTAACCAAAACTCTTTTACCTTTAACCTGTAAATCATCAACTGTTTTTTTGTTTAACATAAAACCACTTTCTCCTTTCGGCCAATAGATTATTGTAACAACACAATAAATATAATATTATAAGAAATCAAAGGAAAAATACATAAACTCAACATTTTCATAATTCCAAAAATTGTTTCCCATAATAAATATTACCGGTGTCCCATTAATTATTTAATAATTGATATTTCTATCAATCGCTATTTATATTATAAATTAAAATTTCAACTTTGACAATATTATAACATTATTTTTTTACTAAAATTTTATTATTTTCTGTTCAAAACACCTTGAGCAACGTTCAAAGCGTGGTCAGAAACTCTTTCAAGGTTTGTTAAAGCGTCCAAAAATACAACGCCCGTTGTAGTATCACATTCAAGCTTTGCAAGACGTTCAATATGTTTTGCACGAAATTCTTTTTCCATATAGTCAATTGTAGCTTCGCCTTTAACAACGTCTTCAGCTTTAACAATATCTCTGTTTTCAAGCGATTTAACCGCATTTAAAACACATTCTGTAGTTGCCTGACAAATTTCAAGCATTTCATTGTGCCCTCTTTCGGAAAATCTAATTTTCTCATTAATCATAAATTGAGCAAGTTCAACAATGTTTTCGCTGTGGTCACCAATTCTCTCAATGTCGTTTACAGTGTGGAACAAAGACATAACCGTATTCTTTTCTTTTTCGTCAATGTTTGTACTGCAAAGCTTAACCATATATTGAGTAATGGCTTTTTGAAGCTTGTCAATATTTTTCTCACGTTTAAGAACTTTTTCAATTTTGCTCTCGTCTTTGTTAATAAGTGCATCTGTTGAAGCTTTCAAATTGTCATAAGACATATATCCCATTCTGACAATTTCTTTAATACAGTTTTGAATTGCAAATATCGGGTTTTCCATAATACGGTCATCAAGATGAATTGGCTCAGACTCATCTTCAACAGGCTTTCCTCTAAGTGCAATTTTTTCTGCCAATTTAACAAGAACATTACTGAAAGGATACATAAGCACAGTGTTTGCAACATTAAACCCTGTGTGAGCAATACTGATTTCAACAAGCCCAATAGGAGTGTTTCCAAAATCAGGATTAATAAATTCAAAGAAAATAAATGCCAAAATACTAAAAATAACACTTCCGATAACATTAAACAAAAGATGTATATATGCCGCACCTTTCGCTGTTTTCGAAGCACCAATACTTGAAAGCAAAGCTGTAACGCAAGTTCCGATATTTTGACCCATTATAATATAAATTGCAGAATTCCAAGTAACAATTCCCGAAAACGCAAGTGACTGCAAAATGCCGACAGAAGCGGAACTGCTTTGAATAATTGCTGTAACGACAGTACCAACAAGAACACCGAGGATAGGATTTTGTCCCAATTCTTTAAACAAATCTTTAAAAACATCAGAATTGCTTAACGGTCCAAGACCTGTTGTCATCATATCAATACCAATAAAAAGAACACCAAACCCAACAATTATTTCACCAATCTGTTTTGGGGTTGTTTTCTTTGCAAAAATAACCATCGCTGCACCAATAGCAACCGCAATCGGTGCCAATGTTGACGGATTTAAGTACTCGGCCCATTCAGCACTTGATACAATCCAGCTTGTTGCCGTAGTACCAATGTTTGCACCCATAATAATTCCAACAGCTTGTCTCAATGTCATAAGGCTTGCATTTACAAACCCAACAACCATAACCGTTGTTGCCGAACTGCTTTGAATAATCGCTGTAACAAATGCACCAATCAAAACTCCCAAAAACTTATTTTTCGTAAGAATTTCCAAGAGCTGTTTCATTTTGCTTCCCGCAGCTTTCTGCAAACCCGAAGCCATAACGTTCATGCCGTAAAGGAATAATCCCAACCCTCCGGCAAAAGCAATAAACACACTAAAATAGTCAATCGACATCTTGTTTCCTCCCTGTATTAATATATATTTACGGAAATACAATTTTATTTTAACACGTTCCAAACAGTAAAATCAAGTACTATTATGTATTGTTTAATAAATTAAAATAGATTTATGTAATAAAATGTGTTATAATGCTGTTTATACAAAAAAATGATATTTAAACACTGTCTCACAATTATAAAATGTGAATACATTGCCTTAAAATATCAAATACATTAAAAATCAGGAGTGATACTATGTTTAAAGCAGATTATCATATTCATACAAATTATTCATCGGACAGCGAAGCCGATATGGAAGATATGGTTCTTTCGGCAATTTCAAAAAATTTAAACGAAATTGCAATAACCGACCACGTTGATTACCACCCAAGCTATGACCCTCCCCATTACGATGACTTAATTAAAAAATTCAACGTAATAAAAGAAAAATATCATTCAAAAATCAATATGATTTTGGGAGTTGAAATCGGTCTTGAAAATCAATTATCCGAAACAATAAACAATTTTTTAAACTCATATGAATTTGATTTTATAATCGGCTCATCTCATGGAGTTTGCCAAAAAGACGTTTACTTCGACAACTTTTTCGAAGATATGGATAAAAAAACGGCATATACATTATACTTTACCGAATTGTTAAAAAATATAAATACTTTCGATAAATTTTGTGTCTATGGCCATTTGGATTTCATAAGTCGCTATGGTGTATATGAAGACAACACCTTAAAATATGCCGATTACAGCGATATAATCGATGAAATATTAAAAGCGTTGGTTGCAAAAAATAAAGGAATTGAAATAAACACGTCCGGCTATAGATATAAGCTTAACCAAACATACCCTCAATACGATATATTAAAGCGATATAAAGATTTCGGCGGAGAAATCGTAACAATCGGCTCCGATGCTCATTCTCCCGATTATGTCGCCGACCATTTTGAAGTTGCCAACGAAATGCTCAAAAGAAGCGGTTTTAAATATATAACTCGTTTCAAAAATTTAAAACCAATCTTCACACCAATAGATTAACTTAAATAAGGCAATACCGCATAATTAAACGAAAGAACCTCGAAAAATTATACGATATTGCCTTAAAATTTATCACTCAAAATTTAAATTTTTCAAAAACAAATTTTGAAATTCCTCTCTTTCCGCCAAATTTATATGCTCCGTAATTTCAACAAACTTTTCAAATTCTTTCGATTTACTCAAATGAATTTTTGCAAGTCCGCCAAGAACAGTGTTTCCATATGGAATAATTTTTTTATCAAACTCTTTCGGAAAAAGCCCAACTTTCAAAGCATTTTCATCGTTCAAAAAAAAGCCAAACCCTCCGCCAACAAAAACTTTTTCAATTTCAAAAGGCATAACACCGGCATAATTCATCAAACACTCAATCCCCGAAATAACAGCACTTTTGGCAAGTTGAAATTGTCGTATATCGTTTTGTTTAAAAAATATATTCGGAGCTATCTCAATACCTTCTGAAAAAAAATCATCTTTCAAAAGCCCTGTTGAATTAATTATTTTGTTTTCCAAAAGTTCGGCAATCAAATCTGTCAAAGCCGAACCGCAAATTCCAATCGGAGGCTTATTCTCAATTGTTTCGTAAAAAAAAGACCCGTTTTCAAAAAATATTTTATTTATCGCTCCCGCAACACCTCCAACACCGCAGGAAATATTTCCGCCCTCAAAAGCCGGCCCTGCCGCAACAGATGATGCAAATAGCTTTCCGCCCGAATTTAATATTATTTCCCCGTTCGTTCCAATGTCTATAAAAATACTGTTTTTTTCGTTGTCCATATTCAAAAAATATGCACCCGCAACAATATCCCCGCCAACAAAAGCCCCAATACAGGGCAAAACCGTAACATTGCACAAAAACGGAAATGAATTTCCAAAAAAATCTCTCGAACTTTGGCAAAAAGTATCAACGGCATTATTTTCAAACGGATAAACCCCCAAAGGTCGACAATCCATACATCGCAAAAAATAAGTCATAACAGTATTTCCCGCAATGTATATGTCATCAACCGAAATTTGTTTTTCATCTGTCAATAAGCAAATTCCCTTCTCCAAATCGCTTTTAAGCATATTGCACAAATGAGCAAAACCACCTCCGGAGGCTTTGGAAACTCTTGAAAGAACATCTGCCCCAAAAGCTCTTTGACTGTTTGTGCAAGAAACCGTTTTAATTTCCTTTCCTTTTTCATCAATAAGCTGAAAACATAACGTTGTTGTTCCAACATCGATTATTATTGCCGAAGCTTTCCGGCTTTCTGAGCGTTCTTTGTTTAAATAATTCGAAACAGCATTAAAATTTTCCTCTTGAACAACAAACTCAACATCACAAGGAATTTGGTGTCCGCAAGCAATTCTAAAACCAAAATTTATTTCTTCCTCGGTCAAAAATTTTCTGTCTCGCTCGTTTGGCAAAAGATTTCCGCTCGTTATTTTTATTTTGCATTTCCCGCAATTGCCGTTTCCTCCGCAAGGCATAGGAATATAAAAATTTTTATCGTTACTATTTTTGTTCATAATTTTCTGCTCCTAAAATTTTGTAAACACAAATGCACAAATTTCATTGTCCTTTAAATACAATTCATATGTTTTTCCCTCAATAATATCATCTTTTCCGCCAAGCATAACTTTTTCATTTTGAATATAGTATACCCCAAAATCCTCGGCTATGTCAAAAGATTCGTCATCAACACACACCAATTTTTTGCCGTCAAAACTTTTTATTTGCTTTTCTTTCTTTTCATCGGCAAAATCAACTTTCGAAACTTTTTTGTCAACAAGTTCAACATTTGCAATTTTAATCGAATTTTCCGTTAGAGATGTTGTTTCAAGCTTTTCATAACTTTTTTCTGCCCCTCCCGAAAACAAAATAAGTTTTTCTTCGTTTTCAACAATATAAGCATTTTTTATTGTCGGATTTGAAGTTATAACATCAGAAAGTGCAATAACTTCGTTATCTTTTTCCCAAAGGCTTATTTCCATATCGATATACGGTGTCAAATCCGTTCCAAAACACTTCAAAAGCCCCAAATTTGTAACAGCAAATCCGTTTTTAATATTTTTGTTGTTTTCAGAAGTTCCAAAAGGAATTACCTTTTTTGCTTCAATGTTAAATTTTTCTTTTATATTTTTGTTTTCAGAAAGATTTTGTAAAGTTTTTATGTATATTTCAGTCCAAAGATTGTAAGAAATCGGTCTGTCTTTCGTATCTTCGCTAATGTTTATTTTTATTTTTCCGCTTTTATCGATTTGGTCAATTATATATTGGGCTTCAATTACTGATAGATATTCTTCCGGAAAAAATTTCCCGTTATTACCACTCATATATTTTTTTGTACAAACAAAATTTATATATTTGTCATACCATAAATCCGGAGAAGTATCCTGAAATGTTATTGTCCTTTCAATATCCTCAATTTCTTTTTTTGTTCCAAAACTCAAAGCTATCATTTTTGCCACAAGTCCACGTTTTATCGGAATATTCTCCCCTATATCCACATTTTTAATAACCTCCCCTTCTTTTGCTTTTTCATCAAAAAAATTCTCAGCAAATTCCGTTTGACTTTCGGTTAAATAATTGTCTTCCAAACACCCCGTCAAAAAAAACGCAACAGAAATTGCAAGCATAATTTTTTTCATATATATCCTTCTTTCATTAGTTATTTTTTTCAATTATATGCTTGTACAAAAATATTATTACTCAACTTGCAAAAAACATTTTGGCAAAAACTCGCCAACTCCATCAAATTATCGGTAAATTTACTCAAAATATATTTTTGAGTTATATAATTGATTTTCAGAATATAAATATAATAATTAAAATTTTTTTGAGGTGAGACTTATGCCCCTTTTCCCTTGGAATTTCAACAAGTTCAGCCGAAATCAAAACAACGCTTTTTTCCCGAACGGCGAAAATTTTCAATATAACAACTTCAACGGAGGATATATTCCAACCGGCGTAAATAATTTTCAAAATTACTGCAACGGAAATATTTATTCCGAACCAATCAATTCAAAAAGTGCGGAAATAATAAAAAGAAATATCGAAGCCGAAAAAGAAAAATTTGCAATTTCAAAAAAGCGAGAATTCAAACTTTCAGAAAAAACAAAACTTTTAATTCAAAATGAAAAAAACAGTTTTTTGTTTTATGAATATTTGCGTGGAATTTGTAACAAGGATACAAACAGAAAAATTTTAAAAAAAATTTCCGATGATTGTTTGTTTGCCCAAAACGTCTATTCGGATTTTTATAAAAGATTTTCGGGAGAAGACTATACACCAACAAAAAGCAATGTAAACGAAAATATAGATTTTTATAACGGAATTCTTTGGGCTATTGATGAAGAAAGCAACTCAATTTTTTCAACTTCCGATTTTATTGAAGAATTTGAATTTTATGAACACGAAAAAATAACAATTGTATTAATAAGAAAAAATGCAAGAATTGGATATTTATGCTATATTCTCCAAACTTGCAAAAAAAATTAATTTTCTTAAAACCCCAAAATTTAAGATTATTTCATAACAAAAAGGTAAATAATCAAAAAGCCTTTTTCTTCCGTCGTTTTAATAAAATTTAACAAAAAAAATATTCAATTTGTTTGCCATATTAAAAAATATTTGGTATTATTATTTAGGGGATATTTTTATTATTACCTGTCAATTTTATTTAAAAAGGAGAAATGGTATATGCATATTGATAAAGAACTTTTTAAAAACCAACTTTTCGAAAATGTAAAAATGCTTTCAAGAAAAACAATCGAAACCGCATCAAAAGAACAAGTATATGAAGCATTGGTTTTCACAGTAAGAGATTACGTTACAAATAACTGGATTAAAACACACGAAAAATATCATACAGATGACGTCAAAGTTGTTTACTATCTTTCAATGGAATTCCTAATGGGACGATTTTTGGGAAACACTCTCCTAAATCTCTCAATCATTGACGAAATCAAAGAAATTTTAGATGAACTTAACATAGATTACAACACACTTGAAGACAGCGAAAAAGACCCTGGGCTTGGAAATGGCGGTCTTGGTCGTTTGGCAGCCTGCTTTTTAGACTCTCTCTCAACATTACAACTTCCTGCCTATGGTTGTGGAATAAGATACCATTATGGCATTTTCGAACAAAAAATCGAAAACGGTTATCAAGTTGAAAAAGCCGACAACTGGCTTGAAAACGGCGATATGTGGGGGGTTAAACGTCAGGAATATGCAACAGAAGTAAAATTTATGGGAAATGTAAAAGCAGTTAAAAAGCCCGATGGAACATATAAATTCGAACAGGAAAATTATCAATCTGTTATAGCAATTCCATATGACTACCCTGTTGTCGGATATAATAACAATACAGTAAACACATTGAGATTGTGGGACGCAGAAGCAAAAAATAAATTCGACCTTCAATCTTTCAATCAGGGCAACTACTCAAAAGCTGTTGAAGAAAGCAATTTGGCAAAAGTTTTATCAGAAGTTCTCTATCCTGCCGATGAACATTATCAAGGAAAAGAACTTCGTTTAAAACAACAATATTTCTTCATTTCCGCAACACTTCAACGAATTATAACAAGATTTAAAGAAACTCATTCCGATTTTAAAATTCTTCCCGAAAAAATCGCATTGCAGTTAAACGACACTCACCCAAGTATGGCAGTTGCCGAACTTATGCGTATTTTGGTCGATGAAAATGATGTCCCTTGGGAAGAAGCATGGGATATAACAACAAAATGCTGTGCATACACAAACCATACAATTATGGCAGAAGCTCTCGAAAAATGGCCAATTGAACTTTTCTCAAGAGTTCTCCCTCGTATATATATGATTGTTGAAGAAATAAACAAAAGATATTGTCAGCTTCTAATCGACCGTTTCGGAAATGACCCCCAAAAAATAACAAAAATGGCAATAGTTGCCGATGGTCAAATCAGAATGGCACACCTTGCAATGGTCGGAAGCCACTCAATAAACGGAGTTGCCGCATTGCATACTGAAATTTTGAAAAATCAAGAACTTAAAGATTTCTACGACATCTATCCCGAAAAATTTAACAACAAAACAAACGGTATAACTCAAAGAAGATGGCTTGGCCACGCAAACCCCGACCTTGCAAAACTTATAACAAAAACAATCGGAAACGGCTGGTACACAGATTTAAGCGAACTCGAAAAACTTGTTCCTTATGCCGATGACGAGGATTTTTGCAACAAATTTATGGAAATCAAACGACAAAATAAAGTTCAGCTTGCAAACTATTTTAAATCAACAATGGGAATTGACGTAAATCCCGATTCAATTTTCGATATTCAGGTTAAACGTTTGCACGAATATAAGCGTCAGCTTTTAAATATTCTCCACGTTTTAAGTTTGTATAACAAGCTTAAAGTAAATCCGGGGCTTGATATTGCACCAAGAACATTCATATTCGGTGCAAAAGCTGCTGCAGGCTATCGTCGTGCAAAACTCATAATCAAACTTATAAACTCCGTTGCAAATCTTATAAACAACGATGAGTCAATCGAAGGAAAAATAAAAATTATTTTTGCCGAAAATTATCGCGTTTCTTTGGCAGAAAAACTTATTCCCGCCGCAGATGTAAGCGAACAAATTTCAACAGCAAGCAAAGAAGCTTCCGGAACAGGAAATATGAAATTTATGTTAAACGGAGCCTTAACAATCGGAACTTTAGACGGGGCAAATGTTGAAATAAAAGAAGAAGTCGGCGACGAAAATATCTTTATCTTTGGACTTAAAGCAAATGAAGTAATCGACCTTCAAAACAGCAATGACTACAATCCTTGGTTTATATACAATATGAATCAAGATGTAAGAAACGCCTTAACACAGCTTATAAACGGAACTCTTGACGAAAACACAGAACTTTTCCGAGAAATTTACGATGCTCTTTTAAATGGTTATGGCGGTTCAAGAGCCGATGAATACTTCATTCTCAAAGATTTTGAAGATTATGCAAAAACGCAAGAAGAAATCGACAAAGTATATAAAGACAAGAAAAAATGGGCAAAAATGGCAGTTCTCAACACAGCAAAAAGTGGAAAATTCTCAAGCGACCGAACAATTAAAGAATATGCAACAGAAATTTGGGACGTTAAACCCGTTGAAATTGAAATGTAATTTTGCATCAGTATCTAAAATAATATAATTTTTTAATAAAGCCAAAGAAATTTAAACCTCTTTCGTTTATATTTCTTTGGCTTAAAAACTAAAAAAATATATAATCGTGCCATATAAAAAGCTAAATTCGCAAAAATTCAACTTTAAATTTAAATACATATCAATAACAATAAAGAGGTCAGTAACTATGAAAAAATTATTTTTATTATTATCCGTATTAATTTTTGGGAACCACAACAGTTTATGCAAACGTCGATTGGAAAAGCAATTACAAATATTGTGATTACACAGGAATCGAAGGACTTTATATTTGCACAAAACAAACCTCTAAAACCGATATAACCTTCAGCCTTGTTGATAACGGAAAAGAACTTTTCAGTTCGCAAAATGAAATAAATCAAACAGATGATATAAACAGATATATAATAAAAAAATCAATATACATTTCCGAAAAAGATACGTATGAATTTGAAAATCAGCTTGTTGATAAAACAGGAACTCCGCTTAATAATAATAAATATTACAGTATGGAAAAAATAGACGGAGTCGACAACTATATCATCTCTTTTTCATCAAATAAAAATTATCTCGGAATTGTTGATGCAAACGGAAATGAACTAACCCCAATAAAATATTCAATAATCGACAACCACAAAGACAACGGTTATATAAAAGCTTCTATAGTTGTTGATAAAGACGATAACGGCTTATTGGTTTTCAAGTACACTCTTTTAGATGAAAATTATCAAGAAATTATTCCTCCGGAATTTGACAATATATTCATAATAAATAAAAACTTATTCTACGCAATAAAAGAAAACAACCAAAAATATGATTATTACAAATATGAAAACGGTAGCTTTTCGTTTTATAAAACAACCGATTGGTTAATTCGTTATCAAATCACCCCAAATAATAACACAAATTTTGTAATTTCAAAACATAACACAAATTCAGAAATTGAAGAGCATTACGGAATAATCGATAAAGAATTAAACTTGTTAGTCGAACCAAAATACGATAACCTGACAAGTATTGATTCAACCAATTATATAGTTGCCCAATACGGAAGTACAAAAATGGATTCTTCAAAAAAAGGAGTCAACTTATTCAACGGATACTACGGCGTAATAGATAAAAATGAAAATATAATAATCCCATTTGAATATGATAAAATAATCAATTGTAAAAACAACAGTTTCGTTGCAATAAAAAACAACAAAAAATATCTCTTTCCGGAAAAAAATATAAATCCTCAATGCAGTGAATGGGCAAAAAACAGCATTATAAGCGGAAATATGTATAATATAATTCCCGAAGAAATTAACAACAATTATTCAAATAAAATAACTCGTGCCGAATTTTGCAAACTTGCACTCCAAACATTTTTTGCAATTTCATATTCCGAAAACAATTCATCACTTTCGCAAAATGAAATCATAAAAAAATATATGGACGAAAACAATATTCAAACAGCAAGTCCTTTCACCGATGCAAACGATTTATCAATAACTTTGGCAACTAATTTAGGCATAGTAAGCGGAAAAGGCAACAGAACTTTTGCCCCAAACGATACAATAACAAGGCAAGAAGCCGCCGTTATGCTAACAAATCTCTTATCAAAGGCAATAGGCTATAATATCCCTGAAAAAACAACAAATTTTGTCGATGAACAATATTTTGCCGAATGGTCAAAACACAGCATAAATAAAATCGCAAATCTTTCGGGCAATGACAATGTCCCAATTATGTCAGGAACAGGCAACAATAAATTTTCCCCTTGGTTTTCCTACAGTCGAGAACAAGCAATAACAACAATGGTCAGAATTTACGATTTTGCAAAACAAACTTTTCAGCATTACAGATTTGAAATCTTAACTAAAACAAAACAAAAATTATACTAATTATAATTCCTCAATTACCTAACTATTCCTCAAAACAAAAAGCGTACCAATTCTCATAATTTCTTTCAAGAATAGGTACGCTTGTCAATCTCTCGTTATAACTGTCCAATCATTTACTTATTTTATCCAAAAAATCCAAAATCATCAGCAAAAGCAATATCAATAATTATTTCGTGTCTTAAAATTTCAATATCATTTTTATCATCAAAAACAACTAAGTAATATTTCTGTGATTATTGTACTGCTTATTCTTAAAACTAAAATGGAACATTCTTTTAATTGGATTTTTATCCTTTTTATCTGCAATGCAAATATTTTCATTAGGGAAACACGTTCATTTCATAAAATCATAGTTGACAATTCAGTAAAATACCCATAGGCGTTAAATATATTGCCGAACCTTGGTGTTCGACTAAAGGTACATATAGTGGAGGTGAGGAGAATCGAACTCCTGTCCGAAAACCCGTCAACAAAGACTTCTCCCATTACAGTCGTTTATTTAAAATTCTTATTTGCAACCGCCAAACGACAAGCTGAAACAAATAATAGCTTCATAAATCTTTTCTTATCTCAAAGCTTTGATAAGAAAGGTCCTCGCAAAGTCGACGCCAGACATTTCGGCAGCGAGAGACCGAAAGCTGACGACAGCCTTAAATTAGGCTGCGAAAGATAAATTAGATTTATCGTTTATTTTTTAAGTTTCGGCTTAATAACGCAGTTGCCGTCTGCGAATGGCTATCTCTGTTTTCAAAATCCCCGTCGAAACCATTGCACCCCCAAAAGAGTGAATTAATTATACTACATAAAAAAAAACTTTTCAAGAATAAAAACATAATGTAATATAATTGTAATGTTAAAATTTCAATTATAAAATTTATAAATTCCACTGCTAAAAATTTAATTTATATATATTATAAACAATTTTTTTAATTTTATTCATTAATCAAAATAACTTTCTTTAAAATCATTTAATTTTTCAAACCATTTTCATAATCAAAAATCAAAAAAAGCACTTGAAATATTTGCAAAAATGCGTTTTCACAAATTTACAACTATTTCAAGTGCAAATGCAATTTATTTTTATTTAACAATTAAAGGTTATGCAACGCCTTTTGAAGTACATAAGCAACATTTAAAGCTGTTATGTCATCTGTTTCCGGAACTTTTGCCGCTTCAAGTTGTTTGTCTGTCAAAACTTTCGATTTATCCAAAACATAATTAAGTAGTAATGCAGCATCATTTACAGAAACATCTCCGTCTCCGTCAATATCTCCGTCAAAATCAAAACCGCCTGTCGTCGTTCCTTCAGTTGTCTTGTCTGTTGAGCTTTCCGTTGCTTTATCTGTTGAGCTCTCTGTTGTCTTATCTGTTGAGCTTTCCGTTGTCTTATCTGTTGGGCTTTCCGTTGTCTTATCTGTCGTGCTCTCTGTTGTCTTGTCTGTTGAGCTCTCTGTTGTCTTATCTGTCGAAGACTCTCCGCCCGATGAACTACTTTCATTATAAACACTTACAAGAAATACAAATGTTCTTGTTGTATCTTTTTTAATTGAATGCTCACCGGCAGCTAAATCTATAACAGTTTCACCACTTGTGGAAACATCATAGCTTTTACCGTCAATTTTAACTTTAGGTGATGAATTTGTTGAATATGTCACAAGTTTCAATTTACTTTTTTTACTCGTCTTAAAGTTTATATATGTTGAAGACTCCATATTTAAAGCTTTTGTCAAATCTTCATCTTCAAATTGAACTTCATAATCGGATTTATATTTTCCATTTACAGTGTAGAAAGAATTTGTATTTATATTTTTTGTAAAGTCAAGTCTGTATTCGTCAAGTACCTCGCTATCACCTTTTTCGCCATCTGTCGTTCCCTCTGTTGTCTTGTCTGTAGTATTATTTTCTCCCGTATTGTCTGTAGTGCTCTCTGTCGATTTATCGGTCGTGCTTTCTGTTTTCTTTTCTGTTGTTGTTTCTGTTGGAACTTCTCCGCCGTCATATTCCTTAATTGAAAGAGCCGATACATAAGCTTCTTTTGTTGAAAGGCTCGATTGAATCATATAAGTTCCTGGTTCCAAAACAGCATAGCTTGTTCCGCCTTTTGCGGTTATAACATCAGCACCGCTTGAATTATAACAAACAGCCGCATAACTTCCTGAAGAAGATTTCAAACCAACCAAACATTTTTTATCGATTTTAAATATAATTCCATTATCTTTCATTTTGAAAGCTGTTCCGGTTTGTGAATACTTTCCGGATATTTTATAAATAATATTGTCAATCGTTGTCGGTGTTGTCGTCAAATTTGAAATTCCTTTGCTTTTAAGAACATTTCCAAAATAATCGCTTGCGGAAGAATCCTCAAAGTTTACACTGTACGGAAGAGAAACAGCGTTTTCCGGCTCTGTTCCAATAACCGAACCCGGTTCAGGATTTTCAACTATTTCAGCAGGTTTTTTCATAACACCGCTGTAAGCAATACAATCTGCCCTTGCCTGAACAGCATCTGTAACCGTATAATCATAGAAACCTGCTTTTGTGTCAAAGTTTTCATAAAGACAGCTTGAACTTACAGTTTTTGATTTATCTGTAACTATAGTTTCGTGTCTGTTTTCATAAGAATTATAAAATACGTCATTATACGATTTTACAACCGCATTTGATGCAACTGTAACGGGGTTTTTACAAGATTCATAGAAGTTCGCTTCAGAGAAAATAAAAGATTTTGCTCTTGCGTCAACAGTCTTGCTTGTATTTCCCTTAAAATATGTATTGTAAATGTGAATATCAGCTCTTCTTGCAAGAGGACTTCTTGACATACAATCCTCATAGAAATTATGGTGGAATGTCATATGGAACTGGAAGTTTCCGTCGCTTGCACCAACAAGGTTTGTCTTGTGACAATCTTTATAATAATTATATGCCATTGTGTAATACTGACCACGTTTAAAGTCACAAGAACCGTCGCCCTCGCCCTTATCGCTCTCAGTTGGGTTTGCACAATATCCCGGATAGAATGAGTTGTTATGAACCCAAACACGTTCAATAGGAGACTTCAAATTTGCATTATCTCCCGAACCCTCCTGAAATCCTTGAAATCCCAAAGCATCTTCAGGATATTTTTGGAAAGTAAGGTTTCTAACTTCATAACTTTCATATTCTTCATAACCATCACCAACGAAGAAAGAAAATCCCCAACCTTCAATAACTGCGTCATAACCAATACCTTCAAGTGTAACATTTTTCGAATGTTTCAAAATACACATAAAACCGTTATCTTTAACATTTCCGCCGTTTTCAGTGCTTGCGTGTCCGGTCAAGCCTTGCGGAGGAGTAACAGTTCCGATAAAACGAACAATCAATGGGTGATTGTCTTTAACAAGTTGTGCTGCAAAGGTTTCGTTGTTGTTCAACAACCAACCAATACCTGTTCCGTAAGTTTCATAACCCGGAACAGTAATTGTATCTTTGTTCTCGTCATCAACATAAAGAATTATAGCATTGTCTTTTGGAGTTCCGTCGTTTTTATATGCACCAACACCCTGAGGATAATTTTGGTGTGCAAATCCCGAACGGTCGTGAGCCTTAACCTCAATGCTCTCTTTTGAATAAACAGTTCCTGCTCCCGATGTAATTTTCAAATCATAGTTTCCCGCAGAAACACCAACTATGTCAACTCTCGCATTTTGACCATAAGATCTTATAAGCTCCGAGTCAACTTGAGTATAAGTTGTTTCTCCGCTCTTTTTATATTCAACAACAGCCGAAGAAGCATTTGTTTCCGGCCATTCTGCATAAATTGTTTCAAACCAACCGCCACAAGTGAAATCACCGCTTGCATAAATTGGAAAAACAGTAATGCAACTAAAAAGCATAGATATGAGCGTAACTATGCTCAACAAAAATTTTTTTGTTCTCTTCATTTTAACGCCTCCGTTAGATTATAAATAATTTAAACGTTCCCCCCCAAAATAACACCTTTCAATTTATAATTTTATTTTAATTCCAAGTTCGTATATTGTCAATAATAAAAGGGGCCAGAAATTCCAAAATTTCAACCTGAGATACAAAAATCAACAACAAACAAGGCATTTATTTAAAATATTTTATTCACTTTTACTAAATAGAAAAAATTACCAACCAAATATCCGCTCAATTTGAAAACTCAAATCAGTAAACTTTTACAAATTTAATATTTCACACAACATTAACTTACAAATAATAATCATCGGCAAAAAGAGTATATATCTTCGTTATGTAAAAATTAAGTAAAAAAATAATTTAAACTCTGTTATATTATAAAAATTTGTGGTAAATTTATTATAAAGATAACTCTGCACAATTATATTTTTCAATTTTTGTTTTTATTTCCAAAAAATATAATTTTTATGCGTTAATAAAAATATGAGGTGACAAATTATGGAAAAATTAATTTATGTTATTGAAGATGACGACAATATACGAAATTTATTAAAAATTGCACTTGAAGGCTATTCTTATAAAGTTGAAGTTTTTGAAAATGCCGAAGATGCACTGAAAACAATAAATTCAAAAATTCCCGATTTGGCTCTTTTCGACATTATGCTTCCCGGAATTGACGGAATAACCGCCGTAAAAGAACTCCGACAAAACCCAAAATTCAAAAACCTTCCAATAATCTTTTTAACGGCAAAAGACAGCGAAGTTGAAAAAATTGTCGGGCTTGACAGCGGAGCCGATGATTACATAACAAAACCATTCAGCGTTCTTGAGTTCATGGCAAGAATACGTTCAATTTTCAGACGTTTCGAAGACTTAAAAGAGCCCGAAAACATTATGAAAGCCGGCGAACTCCTAATAAATAATGACACACGTGAAGTTTTTGTCAGCAATGAAAAAATTTTGCTAACATTCAAAGAATATGAGCTTTTAAAATATCTTCTTGAAAATAAACATCGTGCAGTCTCACGTGACGAAATTCTCGACAAAATATGGGGATATAAATATATGGGAGAAACCCGAACAGTTGATATACATATTCGTTCAATAAGACAAAAACTCGGCTGTGCAGGAAATTATATAACAACCGTAAGAGGTATGGGTTACAGATTTAACTTGGAGGGATAATATGAGAAAAGCAATATTCTATGGCTTTTTAATCATTGCAGTAATAAGTCTTTTTATAGCTTCCGTAATATTCTCTTATTTCATAAGCGATTACAATCTGCAACAAACCGAAAACAATTTAATAAATTCCGTAAAACTTGTCGATTATGCCATAAATTATAACGACAATCTAAATTCGCAAATCGAAAAAATAAAACCTATAATTTCCGAAAAAGACGTACGAATAACCATAATCGATAAAAAAGGGAACGTATTGGCAGACAGTAGCAAAGAAATCAACTCATTCGATAACCACAGCGAACGTCCGGAATTTTCAACCGCACTAAAAAATGGAAACGGTGCAAGCGTCAGACATTCAGAAACTTTAAACAAAGAATTTTTATATGTTGCAAAAATGTCTCAAAATGATAAATATATAATTCGCCTTGCAATTCCATATTATGGCAAATCAGCTTTTTTCAATGCCTTAATTCCTGCCGTTGCAATAAGCATTTTAATAGCATTTTTCTTTGCGTTCATATTGGCAAAAAAATTTTCAAACAATATAACAAAACCTCTTAACGAAATTTCAAAAGAGCTTTTCAAAATTCAAAATAACGGCGAAAATTTTGAATTTAAAGAATATAAATACGATGAAATAAATAACATAATAAATTCGGTAAAAATGCTTTCCGAAAGAGTTGAGCAAAATGTCGAACGTCTAAATTACGAAAAAAATAAAATAAATTACATTCTCGACAATATGAGCGAAGGAATAATTGTAATCGATGAAAACAAAAATATTCTTCTTGTCAACAAATCCGCAACAGAAGCCTTAGACGGAAATATAACCTTAAGAAGCAGAAGTATTTTTCATTTCACACAAAATATGACAATTATAAATGCCGTTGAAAATGTCATAAACAACAACAAAGAACTCGTTTTTGACATTAACGATGTAAAAGGAAATATTCTAAGTGTTTATATAACAAAAACAAAAAAAGGAATTTTCGAAAATATGGCAAACGGCGTTGTTGTTTTTATGATTGATGTAACAACCGAGCGAGAAACCCAAAAAATGCGTCAAGAATTTTTCTCAAACGTTTCCCACGAATTAAAAACACCAATCACATCAATACAAGGTTATGCCGAACTTCTAAGTAGCGGAATTTTATACGATGCCGAACAAAAAAATGAATTTTTAATGAGAATACAAAAAGAAACGCATAATATGACAAATCTTATAAATGATATTCTTATGATTTCAAAGCTTGAAGCCGGAACAGAAAAAAAAGATTTCTCTTTGGTAAATTTAAAATCCGTTGTTGAAGAAATTTTAAGTGCAAACCGACCAATTATAGAAAAAAACAAACTCAACATATCAACCGAGTTCGATAACTGCACCTATAATTCAAATTACACTCAAATGTATCAGCTTCTAAGCAATTTAATAGTCAATGCAATTAAGTATAATAAAGAAAACGGAAATGTAAGCATAAGCATCTACACAGCCGAAAAAAATATTTATATAAAAATTGCCGACACAGGAATAGGAATTCCGTCAGAATCCGTTTCAAGAGTTTTCGAAAGATTTTATCGGGTTGATAAAGGTAGAAGTAAAAAAATAGGCGGAACAGGTCTCGGACTTGCAATCGTCAAGCATATTGTAAATTTTTACAACGGTAATATAAAATTCACAAGTAAACTTGGAATTGGAACAAAAGCTGAAATAACACTCCCAATAGATTAGTTTCCTAATATAAAAAGCTGAATTTACATAATTTGTAAATCCAGCTTTCATCTATTCTTCTAAAATTTCAATTTTTTTAAAACCCGCTGTTTATATCTTGCTGTAAATGCTGTTGCAAGTGTAAAGTGCAACAGCCGGATTATGCCCTGTAACCCTGTCTTTTGCAATTAAAACAGTTACGGGAGCCTCCGAATATCTAATAAATAAAGAATCGTGACCAACACATAACCCAATCATTATGTTCAAATCCGTTTTCTGTTCGTTCAAAACTTTTGCCTGCATTATCGGGTTGCACATAGATTCATATTTTTCGCCTTTTGTCAATGTGTTTTCTTTCGGAATTCCAATTTCACTTTTTTCAACAGCACCAATCTTACAGCCAACCGCATAATATTCAATATTGTGCTTTTTCAAAAGGCTTGCAAAAATCCCTGCTTCATTAAGCAACCCAACACAAGTCGCTATTCCAACTTTTTTTGCACCGTATCTTTTTATAAATTCAATTGTTTCCTGAACCCTTGTATATTTTCCATAAAACTGCCCTTCAATTTCCGCCCCAACAAGAGCAAGCTTTTGATTTATTTCGTTGTTTAAATATAAATCTTTTGCTTCTTCAAGCAAATCCTTATCAACATATTTAGTTAAACAAAATCCAGGATATTTTGCTTCTTCTTTGTTAAAACACGCCTTAACACGACAATCCGCACAAGTTAAACATTGCTTCGTTATATTTTCCGCACTCATTTTAAATGTCCTCCATATCTTTTATGTATTTTAAAATTCAAAATTAAGAACAACAATCAGCAATTTGAACTGAAGTTGTTTCGCAACAATCTTTCGGTTCCGGCTCGCAACAATCGTCTTTTGTTTCCGTAAAAGAATTTTCTTTTTCGTCCAATATTAAATCATTGTTTAAATTTTCAAGTTTCAAGAAAGCATTATTAATAAATTCTTCCGCATTTTTGTCTTTGTTAATAAGCCCAACAGCTTGCAAATCCGGAACAGTTATTTTCAAAGCTTCAAGACCGCCCTCAAGAGACGGTTTATAATTAAATGACGATAACACATTTGCGTTAAAAGTTGGGTCTCCCGCAACCCATTCTTTTTCAACTTGAATTTTTGCCGTTTCCTCTTTGTTTTTTTCAACCCATTGAGATGCTTTCATAATAGCTTTTGTAAATTTTTCGGCAATCTCGGGGTGTTCTTTTGCAAGTTTTCCCGTAACAAAACTTATACAACAATATTCGTCTTTATATTCATCATCTTTTGCTGTGTCAATTATAGATTTTAAATTATAATCCCTTGCTGCCATTGATGCTCTCGGGTCACCAAGAGCAATTGCATCAACAGCATTGTTTTGAAGAGCCTGAGGGAGGTCACTCTCCGAATAAACAACAAATTCAACATCGCAATCGTTCGAAGAACCGTTAAGCCCTGAATGATAAAGCGAACGTCTTGTAATTATCGTTCCCGCAGCACCAAGACCGCCCGTTCCAACTTTCTTGCCTTTCAAATCGGCAACCGATTTTATATCCGAATTTTGAGGAACAAGCAATTTTATACAACCTGTATGTATTCCCGCCGTTATTTTTATATCAAGACCATTATCTATAGGTTGAAGATATTTTCCCAAAAGACCAAAACCCGCATCTATCTGCCCCGAACCAATTGCCTCGGGCATATGTGCCGCATCAGCCTTAACCATTTCAAATTTCAACCCCTCTTTTTCAAAAAAACCCTTTTCAACACCCATTTGAATAGGAGCTTCGCAAAGGCTATTGTTATAACCGATTTTCAGCACATAATCATCAGATGAATTTGCGTTTTCAAAATTTGAATTTTCTCCGCCTGTGTCTCCTCCACAGCCAACAAAAAGACATACTGCCATAACAACAGACACTCCGATTTTCCCAATTTTCTTTAACATTTTAAAATCCTCCGTTTCATTAATTAAATATAATAACTTGGTTCTTCAAGTTTTCCCGCATAATGCAAAATTTCCAAAATTTCGGAACGTAACCTCAAAAATTCGGGATTATTCCTTGCTCTTTTTCTGTAAAGATTAACATCGATAACTTTCTCAACTTTTGCCGGTCTCGGCGACATAACAACAATTTTGTCCGACAAATAAATCGCTTCATCAACATCGTGTGTAACCATAATCATAGTCATATTTTTTTCTTCCCAAATTCGCAAAAGCTCATCTTGCATATTCATTCTTGTAAATGCGTCAAGAGCACCAAGAGGCTCGTCAAGCAATAAAACTTTTGGGTGCCCAACAAGTGAACGTGCAATAGATGCCCTTTGTTGCATTCCTCCCGAAAGCTGATGCGGATAAGAATTGCCAAAATCTTTCAAATCAACAAGTTCAAGATATTCCAAAACAAGTTTTTTATGATTTTTGTAAATTTTTCTCGCTTTAAGTGAAAAAGCTATATTATCATAAATCGTAAGCCATGAAAACAAAGTTGGATTTTGAAAAACAAGCCCTCTGTCATATCCGGCTTTTTGAATTTTTTCTCCGTCCAAAGTAAGGCTTCCAGAAGTTGGCTTTTCAAGCCCCGCAATTATTCTCAGAAGAGTTGATTTTCCGCACCCCGAAGGTCCAATAAACGAAACAAACGACCCCGGCTCAATGTCAAGATTAACCCCGTTTAAGGCAACAATCTCTTCGCCGTTTTGCTGAACAAATTTTTTAAATACGTTTGAAATTTTTATTTCACCTGTTATATTTCTTGTTTCATTACCTACCATTTGATAACTCCTTTCTGCCAAACAAGAAGCTTGTCTTTAATTTTAAACAATAAAGTTATAAGTATTGAAAATGTTATCGCAATAACAATCAAACCGGCATAAACATTGGAATAACACATCATTTCTTTTTGCCAATTAACATACCAGCCAATTCCATATTTTGCACCAATCATTTCTGCTGTCATAAGTGTTATAAATGCGGAGCAAGTCCCGTTAAAAACTCCTATAAATATGCTCGGCATTGCAGCAGGAACACCAACTTTGAATATTTTATAAAATAACCCTGCACCAAGCGTTTCCGAAACTTCAAAAAATGAATTTGTAACATTTTGAATTCCACTGCTTGTCATAAGCGTTGTCGGAAACCAAACCGCAAGAGCAATTATAAAACTGCTTGCCGAAACCGTATCCGAAAAAGTCACCAAAACCAAGGGAATCCACGCAGTTGAAGGAATTGGTCCCAAAAATCTGACAATCGGATTAAGCCAATATGCCGCACGTTTGCTAAAACCAATTGCAATTCCGCATAATATTCCCGCTATCGCTCCAAAAATAAATCCCGTAAATAAAAGCCTTGAAGAATATGCAAGACATTTTAAAATCAAATCTTTGTCCTCAACTATAACACCAATCATTCTTGTCGGAGACGGAAAATATATAACAGGAAGTAAATTAAATTTGTTCGTAAGCAAATTCAATACATTCACAAATAACATTATTCCAACCCAAAATATCCCCTTATATTCAATTTTTTCCTTGATTTTTTTGTTAAAATATGATAAAACGGTAAATATAAAAATTATTCCTCCAATGATAATCAAAAACCATAAATAATAGTTCGGTTTATCCATAAGATTAAGTTGCTTTCCGTCTGCACTAATCGACAACGCAAGCTGGCTTGAATCAGCCTTTATAAAAACTTCAAGTAAAATCGAAACAATAACTGCCAAAAACGGCAACCACCTTTTTAAATATTTCAAATAAAACACTCCTTTTATAGTTTTCATACAGAATTAGTATGATTTATAGCAAAAATAAAATCCCTCAAAGGGCAAACATCGTAAACCTCTCAAAAAATTATTTTCATTTTTGAACATATGCAACATTCGCTTGAATAAACAACGCATATACAGTTTTATCATAGCAAAAACCTCCGTTTCATAAATAAATTTCTAAAAAAGTATTATTTTGCTTTGACAATATTAATTTAACATATATTTCATACTATGTCAATAGGTTTTGTATAATTTTCAAAAAAACTATATCTCTTTTAAAACTTATAACTTAAAAGCTATATAATTATCACCTTTTAATAAAAATATCTCATCTCTCGCATCTCTTTTCTGTACACTCGCCATTCCCCTATCGCTCACCCTCTCCCCCCTCCTCCCTCTCCTCATCATTCACCAACTTCCAACTCTCCCTCTCCCCCTCATTTGCAATCCATTTTTTAGCTTCAACGACAAAAGGTGCTAAAGAAATGCCCCCATTTCTTCAACACCTTTAATCTTAAACTAATTATTAATTACAAATTGTTACATTCTTTTTTTAACATCACTATCATACTCGTAAACGTCAACTCTCGGAGGATTAAGTCCTCCTCTTCCTCCCGAAACATTGTCAAGTTCTTCTTCTTCAAGCTCAACAACTTCTTCTTCATTTTCCAATTCTTTTTTTTCTTTTTCAGACATAATAATTCTCCTTTCTTATTTAACAACATTATTTATAATAACTGCCGCCTCACCACGATTTAAACTCTTTCTTGGCATATAACAATTATTATTGTCGCCTCTAACAATTCCATAAGCTGAAATATTATCAACATAACCTTTCGCCCAAACCGAAATTTCATTTTCATCATCAAAAACAATAGAATTGCCTTTTTCAAAATCATTTTCGGTTGTCTCAATAAATTTGCTAACAATAACAGCCATTTCCTGTCTTGAAATTTCGTTGTTTCCTCTGAAAGTATTGTCGTCATATCCTGTGATAATACCTTTTGAAACGCCCCAGCAAACCGCATCGGCATACCATTCTTTACCTGTCATATCAACAAAATTCAATTTTGAAAGTTCAACTTTTTCATCTTTATCAACACTGTTATAAAGCATAGTTGCAAATTCGGCTCTTGTAACATTGTTTTTAGGTCTGTAACTGTTATCAGGATAACCTTTAATCAAACCTTTTTTGTAAGCAGAAATAATAATTTTTTCTGCCCAATAATCGGCTATATCGTTAAATATAATTTGATTATCATCTGTTTCGCCGGAAGCAATATCTTCGCTTGTTTCTTCAACAGCTTCTTCGCTAACTTTCTCTGTTGTTTTTTCCGAATTACCTGAAGAACTTGAGCGTTTTGAAGAACCCCCGCCAGAATGTTTTTCGTTTTCATCGGTTGATTTATCTGTCTCGCCAACTATAACATCAACTTCAGTCTCACTGTTGTAAGGTTGTGCTTTTGCAATCAATTTTGTTACACCTTTGCTAATACCAACAATTTGATTTGCAATTATTGCCGCAACAGTGCTGTCCTCAACTTCATAATTTGCCAAAACATCATTAAATCGTTCAAATGGCTGATAAAGCATCTGAAGGTCAACCGCTTCTCCAACATTCAATTTAATATTATTTGTATCATTAACGTTAATGTCGATAGGTGCGTTCATCATAATATAACTTTCTTCAGCATTTGAAATAATGTTTCCATCTTTGTCCGTAACGGCTGCAATAACCGGTAAATATCCATAAGCATTAAACAGCTCACCTGTAAGATTTTCTATAACAACATCATATTCTTTACTTTCACCAACTTCAATTCCTCCTATGGATTTTTCAAGGAATTTTTCGTTTGTTATTCCAAGCTGTTGTGCTGTTGCTTTTTCAGGATTATAAACAAGGTTTATTTTGTCGCTGTCGCTTGTTTTCAAATTACCGTTATTTGTTGCCGTAAAATGAAGTATAAAATCTTGATTATCTTGCTTTATGCCAACTCCGTCAATTTTAATATCGGCACTGCTCTTCAAAACATCGCTTTCGGCAATTGAAGAATTCTTCATGCCACCTTCGCTAACAGTAAATCTAAGAGCCTTTCCAGCAACAGCATCGCCAACATTCCATTGATAATTAAAATCAACATAATCTCCCGCATTAATATATTCGTCGCTTGTAACAACTCCAAGATTTTTAACAACATTTCCGTCTTTAACTTCGCTAACAGAAATTATATAACCTTTCGAAACTGTAAGCCCTCTGTTATAAATCTTAGCCGTAACATTAACCGTATCGCCGTTCTTAGGGTTCAAATTGTCAAGTTCAATGTTTTCCGCATAAACTTCGCCAAACGGTTCAAATATCGTTGCAACAAGTTCTGTATCTTTAATTTCAAGAGGATTAATAGGGTCTTCTGTTCTAACAGAATTGTATCTTGTTGAAACAACAACCATATTTCCGCTTTCATCAATCAAAAATGCCGGTTCATCATTATGCTTTCCGCTGTGTGTAAGCTGATAAGCATCAGCATATGATGTTGTTCCGCTTTGCTTGTCGGTTATAACTGCCGTTGCAAAAATTTCCTGTTTGTTTGTTTCTCTGTCAAGGTCAACCCATATTACATAAATGTTGTCGTCTTTGTCAACACAAACTTTGTAATAAGACATTGTCGCAAAAGCTTCGTTGCTTCCCTGTCTCATTTCCGGAGGAAGATTTATATATACATCAGCCGGTGCAAGGTCATATTCGCTGTTAACCGTTCCGTCATCATTAAGACCGTTATGTGCAAAATCGCTGACATTTATATATGATAACTTGTTGTCACCTCTAAACCAATAAAGGAAAGTATTTCCGCTGTCGCCCCCTGCCCTAACAAACTGAGGCATAGCGTCGGCAATATCATCATCAGTAATTCTTATAGGAAGATAATTTTTATGAGTTGTAAAGTCATAAACTTGTATAAATAAGTCTCTGTCTTCGTTTGTACTGCTGTCGTTGTCCTTGTCAATTGTATATCCATAAACAACAAGACCGTTATAACTAATGGCAGTAAAATCTGTAATAAGCGGGTCTTGCATATTAAGCTCATCAATAGGTGACGGCAAAAATCTTTGTCCGCTCCAATTTTTAATAAGTTCTTCCGCAACCGCTTCGTCAGAAACCTCTTCGGGATAATAATAATCTGTAAGCCATTTTCCCATATCTTTGTCATAAAGCATATAGGTTATTATACAATCGTTGGTAAATGAATTCGCTGTTTCAAGGAATGAATTTCCAATTGAACTTTTAATATAATAAACAGCCATATCTCCTGTAACATTGTCATAAACAACGGTTGGCGAGTAATCATAATATGTATCATTTGTAAGTCTTGTTATCTTTCCAATTTCTCCCGTAGTTTTATTAACAAGAGTTGTGTAAATCTCCATTGTTGTAAGATACTGAGTCGGGTCACCCGTTTTTTCAGAATTGGAATCGCTCGAAATCCAGCTTATCGCAACGTTTTCTCCCGCATCGGCAACGTTCGGCTGAAAATCTGCCGTACCGTCATTTTGAATAACAACCGGCTCCAACCATTGACCGTTTCGATACACAGCATATTTCAAAACGTTTCTTTCAAGTTCGCCCCTTGAATCATCGGTGTCTATAAACACAAGCATATAATCACCGTTGCCCAAGTTAACAACTTGCGAATCAGGTCTTTCATAGCTGTTTTCAACAAGAACATTTTCTTGCACTGTCATAAATCCCGAAAGAAGATTAACGTTGTCATTTGCAACCCATTTTGAATTGCCCGTTGTTCTCTTTCTAAGCATAACGTTGTCATCGCTGTAATCGTTATCATCGGTATAATCAACAGCCTTAACATCTTCCGCTCCACCGTTTGAAGCAAACAAGCTAACACCGTCCGCAGACAACATCTGTGCTTGTGTTTTTGCATTTTCCTTAACAGTTATTTCAGCTTTTGTAAATGTCCAAGCTTGATTATATTTTTCGTTGTAAGGGCTTGAAACAACATCTGAGCCGGAATTATAAGCCGTCAAACAGTTTTTGCCCAAACTGTAGCGTGTTGAAATATTATAACTTCCGTCAATAAGTTTTGTTGTGTCAAAATACACCGCATTGCTGTCGTCTTTTTTCTTAACGCTAATGCCAACTCCGTCTCCGGTGCTGTCGCTGTCAACAAAAAGATAATTCTTTGTTTCTGCATTTTGAACAGTTATATAATCATCTGAAACGCTAACATACCAGCGTTGATTATCTTTTTTGTTTTCATCTGCAAGCTGTGCTTTTCCGTCAACATCTGTAAGATATTTTTTAAGCGTTTTGTTTTCAATCGTGTACAAACCGTTTTCAATAGGTTCATCAACAGCCTCAAGTCTCCAAAGCTGGTCGTTGTCAGCTCCCGTTTTATCAAAAATCACCTTGTCGTTGTCGCCAACCATTAAATATTTTTCTCCGCCCTCTGCCGCAGATATAATATTAAAATCATTAACATTAGGCTCTCTCAAAATAAATTTATGATAAGCTGTAACATCGCTTTCTGTAATTGAATTGGAAAGCTTTGGCTCATTGTTATCCATCATAACATATTTTGCCGATTTATCCGAATATCCTTCTTGTGCCTTAATTGTTATTGTTTTGTCTTTATTAACCGATATATAGAAACGCATTGCAGGATTTTCCGTTGCTGTTTTATAAACAAGGTCGGTTGTTCCGTTTTTCGCCTGCAAATATTTGTTGTTGTGAACGTTTCTTATATAATACCAACCTTCGGAAATATAAGCTGTGCTGTCGGTCGGTTTCGTAGTTCCGTCAACATCAACTGTCGAAGAAGAAGTTTTTCTTAAATGTGCATTTTGTATATCTTTGTTAAACCCTGTATGAATTGGTTTAAAATGATACATAAGCGGTATTGTAAAGAGAAGCAAATCAACCTTTCCGCCAAGTGAAAACGCAACAGTAAATCCAACTTCGTGAATTTTTGCATTCGAATAATCATTGTCAATTATTTCATCAACTTCATCATTCATTGCATAAGTCTGCTTTGCAAGAGGTTCCCATAAAAGGCTCACATCAACATCGCCCTCAAGTCTAACGCCAAGAACATCGCAAAGCCCAACTCCCGCAAAAAGGCAAACCGACATACTTGCATTCAGATTTCCGTTAAAAGCAAGAGCATCATCAAGCTCAAGTTGATTTTCTTTCATTGATGACAAAGCAACAACCGAGTTCGACTTTCTCGTTGCTCCCATATTTCCTATAAGCGTTCCCGAAGCACCCCCGCCAACATATGCCGGAACAACGCCCGCAATAATAAAGTAGAACGCTTTTCTAAACGTAAGGCTAACACCTATATATCCTCCGCCGCCCGTAACAATAAAATCGCTATACGTAACGCCGTTTTGAGTAACTTCCATTTTTCCAAAATCAATATAACCACCAACAACAACAGATACTCTAAATTGTGACGGTCCCAATTTTGAAGTTGTTCCGCCAAGAAGAGGCGTTTCTTTAAGATTTTTTCTAAATATTGAATCATAAGCAAAACTTGCTCTTGCTTTAAGGTCGTTAATTGGGTGATGTAACCAGTCAATATTTTTTAAGTAACCCATTCCCGAATCATCTTTTTTGGTGTTAAGTGTTGTTCCTGCCGCAACGTCAACAATATCTGTAACATTAACACCAATTTTAACACGATATTCTCCTGTTTGTCTTTTTTCAAGAACAATTGATACAAACGGGAAATCAAAACCTGTTGCAAGCGAGTCAAGCATAGGAAGTGAACCAAAACTTCCGTTTGTCGGAAGATCAAAGTTTTGCGGTTCATAACTGTCATAAGCACTGTCGCCTTGAATAAAATCATAACCTGTGTAAACAGGAAGATATTCTTTTAAAGCTCCCGGCGAACCCGAAACATTTTTATCGGTTGATATAACAGCATATAAAGTATCACCGCTTGTATATGTTCCGTTCATCGCAATATCCATTTTTTCTGTTGCAACCCATTGTTTAGAACTGCTTTCATATTCTGCAGCCATTTCATATTTTTGCTTTTTGGTAACAGGGTCAACTATAACAAATTTCAAAGCTTTAATATGCTCGTCGCTTGTTTCTCTAACATCGGCCCTAAATGTATGAATATGATCATTTATATCAATCGTTCCCGGCAAAGCAACCGTACTTTCACCGTCATATACATTAACATCAACAATTCCCGCACCGTCATAAGTCATTTTTGCGTTATAATTGCCCATATTTATTGTATAAACAGTTCCTGTCTTTGTTTCCGCAACAACTGTAGAAACTTCGGTAACATTTGTTTTAATTTCCTGAACGGTAACAGGATAATTATATATTGCTATGCTCGAAGAACTCATTTCAACATTGCCCTTAGGCTCATCATACACCGAATTTACAAAACTGTCTGCATAAGCTTTCGGAGCATATCTCTTTTCTGCTCTGTCCCTCAAATTTTCCGGAACTTCACTCAAATCTCTAACAACTTTCCATTTTTCAACATTAACCGTTGTCGTTTCAACAGCAGATTCATTTTTAACGCTTTCAACAGTATATTGTTCTTCCGACGGAACAGCAACTTTTTTGTTTGAAGTGTTAATTACATAATCAACATAATTAAAAGAATTGTCAACAGCCACTCTTTCAATAATATGTGTTCCGTTTATATATGTTCTAACGTCATTAAGTGCATATTCACCTTTTTCATCGGTTATAGAACTAACATCACCAATAGTTATCGCAGCATTAACAAGAGGCATTTGATAACTGCTGTTTGTTCCCGATGAAACATCAAAAACAGAATAGTTTGTTGTTCCTTTAAATCGTGCAAAAACAACGTCATCTCCCGTTTCCGCAGTAACAACCAATATATTTTCATCTTGGCTCAAACCAAGAGGCTGATAAAACATAGTATTACCGCTATATTCCGTTTTTGTAACATCGTTAAGCCACTTAATTGCATAGCCGTCTTTCGCTCTTGCCATATATTGATAATATGTTCCCGTTTTTACGTCTGTTGAAACCAAAAAACGATAATATTCAACTTTCTTTCCGTTTTCATCACGATAATCTATAATTTTGCTAACATTGCTATCGTTAAATTTCTCCATAACACCATAACTTGCATCAATTATGCCGTTATCAATGTCCGATTTTCTAACCATTAAAGTAAGGCCGTTTTGTTTTTGAGTATAAACAGGATAAAATGCAATAGTATCTTTTTTAAGAATATCTTTCGAATTTTTTCTTGTAAAACTATATTTAGCCTCGTTGTTTCTCAAATCGTGGCGAGTTTTTTCCATGGTGTCAATATTAATGCCCGTTCTGTATCCAACGCCTGCCGCTCCCGCAATATCTGTATATTTTGCGTTTGTGGCAACAATAAATTCATCACCATAATGAAAAACATTTCCCAAAGAATCGTTTGGCTTAACTTCAACGTTATATTGGTCTCCGCCAATAACATAAGGCGTTCCGTTAACAGATAAATAACCAAGTTCATTATATGCGTCAATGCTCAATTTATTTTCAAATTGTGTATTTTTCTCAACATAAACCTTTTTATCGATATATTCAAAAATTGGTTTAATTGTAAAATTACCATACATACCGCCGTCTTTTCTGTCGGTAAGAGTAACAAAATCATACACATCTTGATTTCCTCTGTGAATAAGTTTTTTAAGCAACTCATTGTCCAAAGTAAAAGTACAAGAATTGTTACCGTTTGCATCAGCAATTTTTATAACATCTTTCGGATTGTTGCTGTTAACAGCATAAAGACCTTTAAATTTAAAATAGTCATTATTGCCAACAGTAACAGTAATTTTTTCGCCCGAAGTTCTATATGCACAAGTATTTGTATCACCGCTGTCTATACCCAAAATTTTAGACATTTGGTTGCTTATATATGCCGAAGGCTGAACTTCCGACAAAACAATTCCGTTTTCTCCAACAGTTCTCAAATACATTTTATCGGCAGGTGCAAGAGTAATTATAAACTGACGTTTAATCGGATACATATCTTTAAAATGAGCCTGCAAGTCTCTTCCGCTTCCGTCATCGTCTTCCGCATAAACTTGAACACCTCTGATGTTGCCCTCTTTTGTATATATAGTTTTTTCAGTCCAACCCGAAGAACCTCCGGTAAATTGCCAGTCGTTAAGACAACCCATTACTCCATTAGAATCAAATGTTGTAAATCTAAATCCAACCTTTGCCGTTCCGTCGTGTGGGTGTGCGGCATATTTTCCACGATAACTGAAAGTAAGACCATTAACATCATATTGATAGTCGGAAATTCCTTTATTATCAATTCCAAATTCGGCTCTTGCCCATTTTCTGCTGTCTGTCGGTCTTATATACCAGCCGTCGTCGCCTTCTTCTTCGCAATTATCCTTAAAACTACCACTTTTTTCAATATATCTTGTAGAATTATTGTTTGTTTTAACTTCAGAAAAATAAACTCTTTGTTTGTTTTTATAATCCGTTTCGCTCATCAAAAGTTCAACATCTGACTCGCTGTCTGTTTTGGTATAATCAGAACTTTCCCCGTTTGATTTTTCTTCGTTTGATTTTTCAACGGGAGACAAGCAAACTTCCGTTTTATCGTTTTCACCAATTTCACAACTAACCGGCGTATCGATAAAAACTTCAAATTTTGCCTCTTCCTTTATATATTCCATATTAACAGGAATTTCAACCGTTCTTTCCTGAACGCCAAAAGGAAAAACAACTTCCGCCGAAACAGGTGAAAAATCTCTCCCCGACATAGCCGTATCGCTCTTGCTTCTAAGCATTACGGAAACAAGGTCGTTCAACCCGCCTTCTCTCTTAATTTTAATCAAAGCACAATTTTTGCTCATATCAGGAGTAACGCTTGTCTCTGCAAGAGAAACCTTTGCTCTAACTTGCTCCTCATCATCTGCAATTTTAAGAACAGCCGAAGAATGAGCACTAACTGTGTGCTGTCCCTGTGGGTCGCCAATAGTAATGTTAACCAATCTCGTGCTGTCGCTTTCGTTGTTGTCAATTGGCACAATTTCAATAAATTTTTCTTTTTCGCCTTCTTCAAATTCAATCTCCAAAGTTGCTCCTGTCATAGCATCGGAAATTGTATCCGCAACATCTTGATATGCTTTAAGTTGTTCAAATTGTTTTATAATATCTGTCGAAGCCTTTGGCTTAACTCTGTCAGAATTAATTCCCGTAAAAGCTTGTTTTGCACCCGCAAGAGTGTTCAAATCTTTGGAAACATCTCTTGTTTCTTCTTCCAAGCTTTCAGCTTCTCCGGCATCTTCAACAACCGAATTGTCAAACTCTTCCGCCTCAACAATTTCAACATTTTTTGCAGCCTCAACATAATCGCTGTTGTCTTCGCCTTTAGATGCTTTGTTTATTGCAACAGCTTCGTTAATTCCTTTCGCAATTCCATAAGAAATCGCACTTTCGGATATCGAGCCGTCTTCAATCTCTTTAATAAGTTCTTCCGTATCATTTATTTCAAATTCGTTAAAATCTTCCCCCTCAATCATTTCCATAACAGAAAGAGAATCTTCGTCATCATCGGCTTCGTTAAACATTCCGCCGTTATAAAGGAACACTTTATAATCCTTGCCATATTTTGCGGTAATATCGCTCATTTTCACAACAACAGAGCTTTCTTCCGATAAATCTCCGCCTCTTCCAATTCTAACAAGATAATGCTCGTTAGAATTCTCATTAATTTCAATGTCAGATGATGCCAAATAAAACAAATTGCCGTTTTTAACTTCATCTTCAATGTCAATTTCAGGCACATAAATATAATTGTTGCCCTCCGCAAAAACGGTGGTTGGAACAAACATTATAAATGCAAGCAAAAATGCAAAAAACCTTTTAAACTTATTATTCATTTTATAACCCCCTTTAATTTGTGATTCTTCCGCAATATTTCAGCAAAACAAGCTCAAAATATATATGCGGTATTACCTTGATTTAAAATTTTTTCAAATTCAAAGTTGTTCTTTTGCCAAATTATAAAACTCTCCTTTCATTTCAATTAATTCATTAAAATTCCCTTTTTCAGCAACTCTTCCGTTATCAATAAAAAAAATTTCATCACAATTTTTAATTGTTGATAACCTGTGAGCAACAATAATTGCCGTTGCATCAAGCTTTTCAATATATTCTGTCACTGCTCTTTGTGTCAAATTGTCCAAAGAATTTGTCGCTTCATCGAGAATTAATAAAGACGGCTTTTGAATAATCGCTCTTGCAAGCAATATTCGTTGTTTTTGTCCCAACGATATTGTCAAATTATCGTCTGAAACAAATGTATATAAACCCATTGGCATTTTTTCAATTTCCTCCCTAAGCCCAACAATATCAAGAACTTCTTCAACCTCTTGATATGTTGCTTTCGGCTTTGTAAGAGTAATGTTCGAAAAAATATCCGCCGGAATTAATTTAGAATTTTGAAGAATAACACCAATTTTATTTCTGTAACTTGCCAAATTAATTTCGTTCAAATCAACGTTGTCAATAAAAATTCGTCCGCTTTCCGCTTTTTCAAATCCAAGCAAAAGCTTCAATAATGTAGACTTTCCACAACCGCTTTTCCCTGTTATTCCTATTTTTTTGCCTTTCCCAACAGAAAAGCTTATTTTGTCCAAAACATATTCGTCAGAATTTGAATATTTAAAAGAAACATTGGAAAATTCAACATTTCCCAAAAAGCTTTCAAGTGATTGTTTGTTTTCGTTTTTTTCGGTTTCTTCGTTAAAAAAATCTTTCGTTTGGTTATAAGCCGAGTTAAATTCTGCAACAGTTGTCAAAAGCTCCGTAACCAAACCAATCGAACCGATAAAAAGACCATATAAAGTCATAAACGTTATAAAATTTGCCGAATTTATATTTTCTTCTTTTCCAATGTGAAAAAATAATATTGTGTAAACCATTGTAATAAGCATATATATTGCTTTAAAATGCTTCATAACAAACGGCTTTTCATATGCTTTAAGAGTTTTGGAATAGAAATCACTCCAACGCCTAAACATAACACTGTCGGCATTATTAAGCTTAATATTTTCCATTGCACCAAAAACCTCATAAACAAACCCTGCCATTTCATTTGTGCTTTTCGAAAAATCATATTTATATTTTTGAACATAAAAAATATTAACAGCAATCAAAACGGCAAAAACAAAAAACGAGCCAAAAACCAACGACATATATTCTTCTGCATAATGTTCCATTCTCACAATATAAATAACCGAAAGCAGAAATGCAAAAAACGAACTGACAGCCTTTGCCGAAAAATCATTCAATCTTTCAATCATCGTCATAAGGCTCCCGCATAATTCGCCCGCCTTATTCTCAGAAAAAAAGTTCATCTTCAATTTAAAAAGCCTTGATAAAATCGCCGTTTGCAAATTCGCATCAACATAAATCGAAACATTCGCTTCCAAAGTCTCTTTAATAAAAAACATAACAAAAGAAATAATTACAATTCCAAAAAGCATAGAGCCAATCGGAAAAACGTCCGAAACCACGCCCGAAGGGATAACATTATTAAAAATATAATATTCCGCTTCCGGCATAACAAGAGAAAACAAAGCGGTCAAAACCATAATTAAAATCAAAGTCAAATAACCAATCGGTCGAATACTTTTCAAAATATAAAAAATCAGCGAAAATCGACTAACATTCTCCTTGTTAAAACCTTTGTAAAAACATAACCCGTTGTTTTCAAAATTCGTTTCGTTGTATAAATCAACCCTCGTTTTTTTGCCGTTTTCATAATAAAAATTTCGACAAAAAAGACTTGGCAAAATTGCTTTCAAATCATCGCCTTTTTTCAAAATCATCGGCAAAATATTGTTTTTGCTCCAACCTTTTAAAATAACAACCAACCTGTAATTTATATCATATAACTCTCTGATTTCTTCAAGCTGATTTTCAAAACTTTCCGCTTTAATTTTATAGTCTATTCCATAAAATTTAAGTATTTCTTCAAGTTCGTTTTTGCGGTTTGTTTCGTCTCCGTTAAATATATTTTCATAGGCAGATTGCATATTTTCTTCACGTTTTTTCTTCAATAATTCAAGCTCATTTTCAAGCAATGCAATCACTCTCCAATTTCCGTTGTAAGCTTATAATATAAACCCTTTTCAAGTTGCAGTTTCTCGTGCGTTCCTCTTTCCGAAATTTCTCCAAATTCAAAAACAAAAATTTCGTCACAATCTTTAATTGTGCTAAGCCTATGAGCAATTATTATAAGAGTTATCCCCAAAGCTTTCAAATTGTCCATAATAATTTTTTCGCTTTCAGAGTCAAGAGAAGAAGTTGCCTCGTCAAGTATTAAAATTTCAGGCTTTCCAACCAATGCCCTTGCAATTTCAATTCGTTGCCTTTGCCCTCCCGAAAGATTTTTTCCGTTTTCCGCCAATTTTTCATAATAAGCACCTTTTTTGCCAACAATATCATTATGTAAATCAGCCGTTTTGCAAGCAACAACAACATCATTGTAAGAAATCGAATTGTCCCACATAGTTATGTTATCAAATATTGTTCCGTCATATATTTTTATATTTTGGTCAACAACAGAAAGCTTGGAATAAAAATAATCCTTCTTAATTTCTTTTTTTGTTGCATCGTTATAAAAAATTCCGCCCTCTTCTTCGCTGTACAACCCCGCAATAAGCTTTGCCAAAGTTGATTTCCCGCTTCCGCTTGCTCCAACAAATGCAACTTTCGAACCTTTTTTAATTTCAAGATTTATGTTTTTCAGGGTATAACTGTTAGAACCAGGATATTTATAGCTTAAATTTTTAACTTTAATATTTCCCGTCATTTCTTTTTCTTGCTTTTCACATTCTTCAAGAAAAACATCGTCCTCGTTATATTTCATAGTGTCGTCGGTTCTTTGAACAATACTTTTCAAATTTGCCATTGTAGAAATTGAAGAAATAAAATTTCCAATTGGAGTAAAAAAAGCCGAAAGCATTCCCAAAACACCAACCGCCACACCTGTTGAAAAACTTCCCGAAAGAATTTCATAAATGGAAATTATAAGAATTAAAGCAACAACAAGCTTATCAATTGCATAAAACAACGAAGATGAATATCTTTGAATATTCCTAATTTTAGCATCTGCGTTGGTTTGAAGTGCCGAATTCCCCGAAAGTCTCGAAAACATAACTCCCTCACAAGCACAAGCTTTAACAGTTTCAATCATATCGATTGCAGAAGATAAATTCCCTTGAAAAATCCCACTGTTTCTTTTTTCAAGTGCCGCCAAATTCACCATTTTCAATGACACAAAAACCGCCGTCAAAAAATTAAGCAAAACAGCCACAATCCCAATTATTGCAACATAAACGTTAAAAGCAAACGCCAAAATGCAATATAAAAAAATTAAAACAATTTGAAAAAACATCGGCATTATATATTCCGAAATAAGCTGTGCTTGCTCAAAACTTCCAAGCTGACGGTTTGTAAGTTCTCCCGAATTTCTTTGATTGAAAAAAACAATCGGAAGTTTCAACATTTTTTTCATAAAAGAAACGCTAAGTTCAATATTAATTTTCTTTTCAAGTTCATACTTCAGCTTTTCTCCCAAAAACAAAGCCAAAAAATATAAACCGACAACCAACGAAATAAACATAATAAAAATTTCAAAATTTGCAACGTTTTTTTCAATTAATATATTGTCTATAAAAGCCGAATTAAAAAAGGGAACAAGCATAGACAAAACCGTTGCAATCATTACAATAAAAGAATTAAAAATAATTTGAGAAAAAAAAGGTTTTAAAAGTTTTTGAGTAAATGTCAAATATTTTTTCGAACTGTTCGACTTTTTTAAGCTCTCTTCAGCATCAAAAGCCAATGCAACACCCGTATAGCTTTTATCAAATTCTTCCAAATCAATTTTCATTTTTCCAACAGCAGGGTCGTTTATATAATAACAATTTTTGCCATAACCGCAAAGAACAACAAAATGTGACATATTCCAATGTAAAATTAACGGTAGTTTCAATTTTTTTAAACCACCCAAGCCAACTTTCAAAGCCTTACATTTCAAACCGTTTTTTTCCGATGCTCTCTTTATTCCTTTTGCGGTTATCCCGTCTCTCGAAACATTGCAATCAACCCTAAGTTGCTCAAGAGAAATATCCTTTTTGCCAAAATAGTTCAAAACCATTGCCAAAGATGCAACGCCACATTCTGCGTTTTCCATTTGGAGAATAATCGGTATTTTCAAATTTTCACTCAAAAAGACCACCTCCAAAAAGCCATTTATACGGCGGTTGCTGAGAAATAATTATTTCATTTTCGCATACAACCCCCATTCCAACATCAATGTTCCCGCTGTTTTTGTTCGACCAATTTAAACCGCTTTCCGTTGTTTCGTCTGAAATCAAATTTATGTAAACAGCAATATATGTCTCATTCTCTTCAACTAAATTCGGTATATTGTAACTACCATAATTTTTTTCAACGCTTGTTTTTGTTATAATGCTCTTTCCAATGTCTTCAACATATCCATTAATATAACCATATTTTTCTCGTGAAGCATAATTCGGACTAACCTGAACATTACAGCCTTTTTCAACACGATTTTTCATATCTGTAGGCAAAAAAGCCAATATCTGTTTATTGTTGTTTTCTTTTTTGCTGCAAGCAACTGTTGCAACAGTATCGCCTTTTTTTATCAAACTTCCCTCTTTGGCAATCTCAATAATTTTTCCGGAAACAGTTGAACGAATAACTGATTTTGTTCGATAAGATTTTTTTACATCTTCTGCATTTTCCGAATTGACATTATCCAAAATTTCAGTCTGCGGAATTACGGCAATTGCTTCGTTCAAATCAACAACATCGCCTTTTTTTGCAAGAATTGTTTGAATATTCCCCTCTTCGCCCGCAATTATATTAACAATCTCACCGTCAGGATAAACAACTCCCCTAATAGAAATACTTTTCGAAATATTGCCAAAAACACACCATATAATTAAAAAAACAAGCCCGCAAAAAAACAGCATATAAAGCATCAAAGTCGGCATCGATAAACTTTTTATCTGCTTATCCGTATTAAATTGTTCTCTATAACTGTCAACAGCTTTTTTTCTGAATAAATTATTCAATAGGCAGCCCCCCTATTTATTCTCAATAACAAATTCTTCAAAATCCGTTTTTCCAAATCTTCCATAACTGAAACAATCCCAAACAGCAAAACCTTTTTTATCAAATTTGAAATTTTCAAGAACACCTTTATAACCGCAATTATGTAATATTTCGGCAATTTTTTCCGGCTCAACTGTGTTGTTTTCTATAGCAGTATCAATTATCATACGAACAGTGTTACGCCCTTGTATCTCAAATGTATCTGTAAAACCGCTGTATTTGTTTTCTTTGTCTTCTTCAATATAAAAATTATCCACAATATAAACATTTTCAAATTCGGCACGATGTTTTTTAAGTTCATCGTCATTATCAAGCCTTGCATCGCTCACAATACTTATTTCCGGCATTTCTTTTCGCAATTTATAAAAAATTTCATAATTCATATTATCATACGGAAGAAAAACCGCCCCATCAATGTCCAAAGACTTCCAGCGTTTAACTATGCCCTCAAAATCAATTTCAAGAGCGTTTATTTTAACAAAATCAAAAACATCATCATTCTTTTTAAGAGTTTTTATTTCGTTTTTGCTTATCTCATCGTCAGAATAACAAACAACCCATTTTTCGCCAACATCTTTTTCAACAATATCGTTCATTATCTTGCCAATGTCCTCACAACTGTAGTTAAGATAAAAAGTTTTGTTTCCAACGCTGTCGCTAATATTTTCATAATCAAAACGATGAGGAATTAAAAATATTTTTCCTGCCTTGTTTGCTTGATATGCTTGATTTTCGCATATGTTTTGCTTTGCCGAACCAACTATCGCAACAACATTTTCATCTTTAACTATGCTGGAAATCAATTTTGAAGAATATTCATAATCGTCCTTGTCATCATAAAAATCAATTTTTATATCAAATCCGCTGTTTTCATACTCTTTCAAAGCTTCTTCATAACCTTTTTCAATTCCGCTTTTAAAAAACCTTGAATAACCGCTTCCCAAAACAGCAATGGTTATTTGTTTTTCCTGATTTTTATATGCACAAGCCGTAAACAACGAAACAACCAAAATAACAATCACAAAAAAATGCGTTCTCACAGAATCTATCATCTCCCATAATCATCTATTCCGTTTTATATATTCTCTCAATCATCTCTCTAATTTCTTTCCGCTTTTTATACGGTATAGGAATTACAGCACCGTTTTTTAAAATTATTTCACGTTTATCAACAATCGAAAGACTATTTGCGTTAACAACATAACTCCTGTGAACCTGAATTAAATAATCCTTAACTTTTAATAAAAAGTCTCCCCATTTTTCTCTAACAACAACCGTTTCATTATTTGTATATATAATTACATTTCTTTCTGCCGATTCAGCATATTCAATTTCATTAACATCTAAAATTGTCAATCTTCCTTTTATATCGTAAAACGTCAGTTTTTTCGTATTTTTTCTATATTTATCAAGTTCGGAGTTAAATTTTTTTAACACCATTTTACCAACATTATTTGGAAAAAGTTCCCTTTCTGCCAATTTCAATTCACCAATCGGATTTGAAACATTAATAACTTTAATTTTCAACTCATTTTCAAAAACAACCCAAACAAAAACACATCTTTGTTGCACTTGCAAAAAAACATCTTGATTTTCATCAGTTGTAACCAAATATCTTCCAACAACCGTACAGCAGTTTTTGCTGTTATCTGCGGCATAAAATTCATAATTCGATAAATGACAATTTTTAATTTCTTTGTTAACTTGTTCAAAATCCTTTTCAATTTCATTTTTCCCCTGCATAAATTGGCATTGATTTGCACCAATCCACGTAGCATCATCACAAATATGCTTTACAACAAATTTATAATCTTTTTGCCAATATCTGTCCAAGCATTCTTTGGTTAAATCAATAGCATTTTTAACTTTCTCCTTTGTCATTTTATCCCAACCTTAATAATAGTAAATTATATATACCCTTATTTAATATAATATCATTTTATAACAATTAAATCTATAAATTTACATCAAAAGCACATTTTGTGCTGTCAAAAAATCTTTTTCAAGAATTGCATCATACATTCTATTACTGAAAACAAAAAAAATAACCACTTTTAAAGAGTGGCTAAAAAATATTTTTAATTTCAAACACAATCTCATATCATATTTACTTGTAATATTCTTTGAAATTTTGTCGCCGGTTATAAAAACGAACTTCCTGTTTGCAATTATAATAATGCTTCCAATGATGTTGCTCAGTGGTGAATTAGAAAAAACAATAACAGCAATAAATATTACAAAGCCTTTTCTATAACCAGAACTGCTGTTGTTTAACAGTAGTTTTTTGTGAAATAAACAGGAAAATGTGTTACAATTTTCGACATAAATAAAAAAGAATACAATTAAAATATTAAAGACTTATAAACATAATAAAAAAATTATCAATTTGAAATGAACCCATAAAAAATTATAAGGGCAGATTTGTAATTTATCCGTTAATTTCGAGGAGATTGAAAAATTGGTTGAAAAGCTAAATTGGTGTGGAGTTTCAAAGGACGATTTTTATGATGTGGTTTATAAGTTTGCTTGCAAAAAGTTGCAAAAACAAGAAATTTTTGCGATTTCATTCCTGTTTTGCACAGTACCCATAAATATATAATAAAGCTCACACCGAAATTAACATCAGCAAAACCGGTGCTTCTTCACTAAAACTTTTGAATGCCTTTTCCATATAACTTTATTTATTATAAATAGCTATTTTTGTATATGCGTCCCATATTAAATATTTTGTGCTTTATCAATATTGTCCAAATCAACTTTTTTGCTAATAAGTGCCAATAACAAGATTAACAGAATAATAACTACTTTTAAACCTGCCCTTCAGTTATTCTAAATCATCTATCACACTTTTGCAATATGTGACAACAGAAATACAAAATAAAAATTTGTTGTACCATATTTAATTTTTTTTAAATTATGATAAAATGTAATTCAGAGAGAAGGAGTTCAATTTTAATTCAAAATTAATAAAGTGCTTTTCTTCCAAAGAAAAACGTACATTTTGTTAATTATTGAATTGCTTTTGACAAAAAAATATTAGAAAGGACATAATACTATGGATAAAAGAGAAGAAATTCTAAACGAATTGAACAAAATTATAGAAGAACGAAATTTGCCCCATTATTCACTTGCAAAAATGACCGGTATAAATCGTTCAACTTTAATTAAAATTCTAAACGGTTCAAGAAAAATGAACATACGACAATTTAAAAAATTAGTAGACGTATTACCGTTTTCAATTCAGAAAAAAGAAACTCTGTATAACGATTTTATAGAATGCACATGGAGCAAAGAACAATTTGCACGCAACAATGCTCTTTTGGATATATTCGATGTGTTAAGCAACCTATCCCTTGAAAATACTACAAAATTCGGGGGGGGGGGGTAGCACAGCTAATCCTCAAATCTTGAAAATTGACATATCTTTACCCGAAGAAAGAAAAATTTATACAGGAGAAATAATTTATGACGTAGTCAAAAATTTAATTTCAAAAGAAATTGAATTAAGTAACGGTGCTCCAAAACAGTTGTTTGTATACCTTCCTTTCGATACTGACTTTTTCAACAAAACTGTTTTGCCATATGTAGATAACACAGAAAATTCTTTAGAAATTTCAGTTCTATTCGAACTTTTAAAAAGCACACAAACAAATAACTCAAAAAATATATTAATATTAAAAAATGTGCTTCCATTGTTGTTTAATATGAATAATCATTTTACATTGCATTACTTGCATTCCGAAGTTACAAGTAGCAACCACTTAACGCTGTACCCCTATTATATAATATTAAGTGATAAAGTAGTGTTGCTAAGCTATGATTTAAACAGTATTGCAATATTTGAAGAACAAGATTTTTTGGAAAAACATATCGAGCATCATAACAATAAAATCCGTTTCGGAATTCCGTTGAAAGTAGATGTGTTTGAAATTGAAAATACCATTAAACACCTATTAAGTGATACTATATATGAAGATACAATGTATGCAATAAGCTTTGAGCCTTGTATCTCCGCTTTCGTTCCTTTTGAAATGTATAACGATTTAATTACAGATGAGTTTCCCAAAAAAGATGAATTCTTAAACATAATTAAAACAAGATTATCTCAAATTAAAAATGTTCCAAAAAGATATGCTTTGTTCAATAAAAAGGGAATAGACAATTTTGTAAACAACGGATACATTGTTGCATTCAAACACCCAAATTTGCTACCTTGCAATTTGGAACAAAGAAAAATAATTTTAACAAACATACTAAATCTTATGGACCACAATATTGTCTTTATGCGAGCTTTTTCCGAAGAAAACATAAATATTTCAGAAAATTACGAAGTAACAAATATACAAAATCATTATGATTTCAGTATAATGATTTATTTTGAAAAAACCATAAGAACTTTAATCATACACGAATCAATAATAAGCAACTGCTTTATAGAATTTATAAATGATATTATAGAAACCGATAAAGTACACACAATAGAAGAAACAAAAGCTTTTCTGAAGTCGGCAATTAAAAAACTTGATGAAATGATAGACGCTGAAAAATAAAAATATAAAAATATCAGTTAGAGTTTAAAACTCTAACTGATGCCGGCTGTCAAACTCCAACCTTAAAATTTCTCAACAATTTTCAAATAACTTTGTCTCAAAATTTAACAAGCCGGAACTTTTTTCAAAATAAGAAATTTATCCCCCGGATAAATTTTGTCGGGGTCTTCAATATCATTAACACAAACAATGTCTTCAATCGTTGTGTTAAATCTCTTTGCAATTTTCCACAAAGTATCCCCGGGTTTAACAACATAAATTGTCATACTCGGAAATTTATCAAAGAAATTTTTGTCCAAATCCGTAAAACAAATGTCTTCAATTAAATTTATTTTTTTCTTTTCATTAACGCAAACATAAAAATTAATAACACATTTAATCTCAATTTCCTTGTCGGAAAGCATACTCAAATTAATTCTGTCAAGATTAACGCAAATATCACAATCCAAGTCTGAATTTTCCTTTGTTCCCTTTGTTTCAACAGTCTGCCTATATGGAATAATTGTGTTAAAACATTGTAAAGGTGCTTCATCATCTGACGTTATGTAAAGAATGTCAACATCAACAATGCCCTCAACAACCGTTTTATCATCGAGAATTTTAATATCATCAAGATGTTGTTTTCCCGAAACCTTAAACACTTGCAAAATTTTAGGGAAATCATCGTCAAGGGCAACAACCTCTTTAATTGGAAACTGGTTTTTGTTTCTGCACAAAAAAGAGGGATATTCAACAACCTTTTCCGTTCCGCTCAAATCTTTATCAATGCAATAAGCATCTTCAAGAATTTGAAACTCTTTTTCGTTGCAAACATCTGCAAAAACACCAACGCTAACCTCAAGTTCAATAATTCTGTCCTCTCCGTCGCCGTCCGGACAAACTTTAAAATATTTATCTTGAACAAAAATGTTTGCATCCGCAAACATCTCCTCTTTAACACCGTTTGCCTCAATATTTCCGTTAAACGGAATTTCGTTTTCAAAAAATTCAACAACACTTTCGCTTGAATCGCTTTTATATAAAACGCAAACAGCAAGCTCTCCACCAATTCCAATTTTCCCGTCAAGAGCTTTAACGTCTTTGTTTGAAACATTAATTGAACATTGAACAATTTCGCCAATATCCGGTTTTCCAGCAGGAATTCGAATTTCCTCTCGAATAATAAAACGGTCGGCTTTTTTAAGAACAATTTCGCTAAATTTAAAATTTTTCTTAATCATCTGATTTTCGGGAATTTCCTCAATGTCAACAACAATGTTTTCTTCTTCCGAAGAAAATACGTTTCCCAAAACGTTCAAAACCGCTCTAAAACTAATTTTCCTGTCATTAATCATTTTATAATCAATATTTTCAATTTCGCAAGAAACGTTGCAAAGCATTCCCTTTTCAATTCCGTCAACAGTTATAAAATCATTGATAGGAGTTGAAAAATCAATGCTATGTATTGGCTTTTCGCCTGTTTTCGAAACATAAATAAGGTCAATATCAAGCTTGCCTTTAAAGCTGATTCTTCCGTTCACAATATCAAAACTTTCAATGCACGCATAAGAATCGCTTTGCAAAATTTTCTCCATATCAGGTTTAATATCAGGAACAATAATATCCCCCTCAAGAAGAACCTGTGACGTTTCTCGCCCAACATTTCTGTCTATATTCACACTCTTTTTAATTGGCTCCATAAAAATATACCTCCCAAAAGATTTATACAATTTCTACAAAAACATCGCCTTTTATATTATATAAATCAATTTAGGAATATATTCCAAATTTAAGACAAAACCGCAAAATTATAACTATGTGTGGTTTTATTTTTTATAGTCTGCTTCAAGCCTAAAAATAGGCATACCTTTGCTTGAAAACTTTTCTTCATATTCCGTCATAACGTTTCCCTCAAAATCACTGTTATGCAAATCAAGAGAAATGTTTTTCATTTTCCAATGCTCTTGTGCAGCAAATTCGTTAAGCGAAAATTCAAATAAAATTCGGTTGTCTGTTTTAAAACAAACCTCCCCTTTTTCGCCAAAAATTTCACCGTAAAGGTTTAAAAAATTTCTGTGGGTAAGTCTCCTTTTTGCCCATTTCTTTTTGTTCGGCCATGGGTCACAAAAATTTATATATAATCTGTCAATTTCTCCCTCGGCAAAAAAATCTTTCAAATTTTCAACATCGGCAGAAAAAAAGACAATGTTTTTGCCAACTTCCTTTTCACGACCTTTTTTCAAAGCCGCCGCAATAACCATACTTTGCCTTTCAACCGCAACATAATTGATGTTTGGGTTCAATTTTGACATAGTTGTAATAAATTGCCCTTTTCCACAGCCAATTTCAACATGAACAGGATTCTCGTTTCCAAAAAATTCTTTCCATTTTCCTTTAAGTAATTCAGGTTCCTTAATAAAATTTTTGTTTGTATCAAATTCGTTTTGAGCCCAAGGCTTTTTTCTTATACGCATTACAAATATCCTCCAAATTAAAGGCAAACCCACCGTTTATCAACAAAAAATGCAAAATCACAATTTGCGGTTTTGCCAAAAATTAAAACTTCATCTGTAAAAATATTACCACAATAAAAGAAATCCTGCAACAATTAAAATTTTTCAGGCCATATCGCCCCCATCAACATTTAAAATCCAATAACCGTAATCTCCGTCAACAGGAACTTTATTTTCGCAACATTTGAATTGCCTAAACCCTTGAAGCCCCGCTTCAAGCCTGTAATCTGAAAAATATCTTCCCGGAACTCCCAAAATGTATTTTTCTTTTCCGCCCTCAAAAAATTTTCCCAATATGAGATGTTTATACCTTTTTTCGGAAAGCGATACAAACGGATTATTTAAGTAAACCCAAGCTCTTCCGGGCAAAACAACCAATTCATCAGATGCAATTCTAACCCATTCAACGTCTTTTTTTTGACTCTGAAAAGGTGTCATTTTCAAATTATTGGTAAAAATACACTCAACGCCATAATTTTCCGAACTTTTAATTTTTTCAAAAGTACCCTCGGAAGAACGAGAAACCGCCGTTTTTTCCGTTTCAAGCTTTTCAATTCCTTGTTTAAATTTTTTAACAATGTCATTAAAATTTTGCCCCGCCAAATTCAAAGATTTAAAACTATTTTTTCTTTCTTCCAAAATTTCGTTTTTTTCAAAATTCTGTGTTTCAAAATTTTCCTCGCAAACACAAGCTTGATTTTGAACTTCTTCGCTCTCCCCCTCTTTTGGGCTTTCATCATCATTTTTTTCTTCAATTTCAAGTTTATCGTTTTCAGTTTTTTCTAAATTTTCAACATCATCAATTTTTTCTTCATTCCCCTTTTTTTCATCAAAAAATACAAAGCCCTCTTTCCATTGAACAACCCCGCCAACATAGCCCATAAGCAAAACTTTAATTTTTTCACACCCAAAAGGCATAACCGCAACAGCGTGAAAATCCTCAATTTTAAGATTTGTTCCACAAACATTTTCTGGGTCAAACTCTGCCTTAAATTCGCCCTTTCCGCTCAAATCCGTAGATATTTTTCCAATTGTTGCCCCCAAATTGTTTCCGCCCTTACAACTGATAATATAAACAGAATAACACCCCTCTTTAAGTCCTTGAATGTATGTTGCAAATTTCCCTTTTCCAAATCTAACCTCAATAACACACCGTCCCATAGATTCTTTAAAATCCATAGAATAATCCGCCGATTCTTGTTTAAGTGTAACAAACATTCTTGCATAATTCCTTGAATAAATCATTAAAACCCCTCCGCAATATTTAAAAAATATAAATTAAATTTTATATGTAACAATTCACTATAAATAAATATATGCCCCTCAAACAAAAAATATTACTCAAACAAAAAATTATAATTTTACGTTTCCGTTAAATTTCATGCTTTTGTATTGCAACTTTTGTTTAAAATTGTTAAAATATAAATATAAGTTTGTCGATAAAAAAATATTTTTGTATTTTTTGCAACAAATTTAAATTAAATTATAACTTGCATACATAAAACCCTAATCAACAAAAAGGAGTTTTAACAATGTTCAAAAATCTCAAAAAAATTTCAATTTTTCTGTCAGCCGTTTTGGTTGCATTATCATCAATAACAACCTGCTTCTCAGCACCTTGGATTGATATAAACATAACCTATAACGGAAAAACTGAACGTTACAATGCCGAAAACGTATATCTCTATATAAACGGAAAACGCATAGAAAACATTTCAATGCCACCAATAATAATAAACGGCTCAACGCTTGTTCCCGCAAGAGAAGTCTTCGAACCTCTCGGAGCAACCGTTTCGTGGAAAAAAGACACAGAAGAAGTCATAATTTCATATAAAGAAACAACAATAATAATAAAAATAAACTCAAACACAGCAACCGTAAATAACTCAACCGAACCTCTTTCAATGCCGGCAAAAATAATAAACAACAAAACAATGATACCGGCAAGATTTATAGCTCAATCGCTCGGTTTAAAAGTTGAATGGGATAAAACAACAAGAATAATAAACATACGTGAATTTCCAAACGAACCAATCAACCCAATAATTGAAATCCCAATTGAAGAACCAACCGTTTCCAAAACCGAAGAAACAACGGAACAAATTTCCGAACACTCTTCCGAAGAAACAACAGAACGAGATGCCGTAAATTTAAATTCGCCCTCTTGCGAAGACGGAATTTTTAAAATAACGGCAAACGGCTCAATCGGTGATTTTGCCGGTCCTTCAAAAAGAGGAAAAAAACTAACCTATATTTTAAGCAAAACAAATCCGCCAAAAAAAGACACATACTCTTTCGATGATGATTACATAAAAAAAGTTTCGTTCAATAACATAACAATAAATAACAAAAATTTCACAGAAGTAACACTCCATTTAACAGAAAACAACACTCCTGTCGAATACATTTCAAAAGATGAAAAGAGCTTCATTGTCGATTTTGTAAACGATGCTCCGAAATATGATGACTTGTATGCAGTAAACCTCGATGACGAGCCTCTTGCCTCCGATATTGATGTTTCAAATTATGACAATTCAAACCAGTTCGCCGAAACGCCATCACTTTCTGAAATATCGTCAGACAAAAATTTGTTTTTCGAAAACGAAACACTCTACATAAAGAAAAATTCAAGCTTAAATTTAAGTTCAATAACCGAAATCGACAACTATTCCGAACGTAATTATGTAATAGATACAAATTGTGATCTTTCAAGCCTGTTAAAATCAGGAAAATATGAAATAAACAACGATAAAATAGATTATGTCGAAATAACACATAACCAAACAACAAAAATTACAATTTATGAAAAAAAAGTTTTTGCATACACGTTATCAGAGAATAACGAATATATTTGTATAAAACCAATCTCACCAAAAGAGAAATATCAAAAAATCGTTGTAATAGATGCCGGCCATGGCGGAGATGACCCTGGAGCACAAGCAAACAATATTCAAGAAAAAGAATTAAATCTTTCAATAGCTCAAAAAACAGTTGATTTGCTTGAAAAAAACAATAACATAAAAGTTTATGCCATAAGGCTAACCGATGTTTTCTACACTCGTCCGGAAAGAGCCGAATTTGCAAATGATTTGGGCGATTTATTCATCTCAATCCACGCAAATTCATTCACCGCCGAAAAAGCCAACGGAACGGAAGTGTGGTTTTGGCCCCACGAAAATGACACAACAACAATTGCTTGCCAAAATCTTGCCGAAATTCTCCAAAAACATCTCATAAACAATTTAAAAAGCACAAACAGAGGTGTAAAAAGCACAAATTATGATGTTCTGACTTTAACAAAAATACCCGCCGCATTATGTGAAATCGGCTTTATAACAAATTCCGCCGAAGCGGCAAATTTAAAAAACGATGAATATAGAAACCTTGCCGCACAGGCAATTTATCAATCAATCATCGAAGTATTCGAAAAATATACACCTCAAAGATAAATGTAAAGGGGGATTTATATGCCTGCAAAAATTATAATTGCATCTTATGATGAAAATTTAAAAACCACATTAAAAAGAAATATTTCGGGTTCAAACGTTGATGTAATCCCTTCATACAATATCGTTGAGGCAGCATCACATTTTTCCGAAACAACTCCAAACGTATTAATCTATGACACAGACAACGGAATACGCCCTTCAAAATATATAAGCATATTGTTAAAAAAATACAATTTGTTAATAATTCTAACCGGTTCAAGCCCCAAAAAAGCCTATGATTTTTTTGCTTTCGGCGTAAAAGATTATATAATAAAACCGGAAAACTTCAATTCTCCTGACGGAAAAGAGTTTTTGGTTTCAATAATTGAAAGAATAAAAATGTTTTTTAAATCAAATTCTTCAAGAATGCCCGCAAAACCAAAGCCTCTCGAAAATCATTTAAGAAATGCCAACGCTTTGCAATCAAAATTCGGGCATAAAAAAGATTTTGTAATTGCAATTGCATCTTCAACAGGAGGAACGGAAGCTCTCGATAAAATAATGCGAGAACTTCCAAGCGATTTGCCCCCAATTTTAATAGTTCAGCATATGCCAAGCACGTTCACAAAACAGTTTGCAAAAAGGCTTAACAACTATTCAAAGTTGTCAATAAAAGAAGCCGAAGATTCCGAACCCGTTTACCCCGGTAATGTGTATATAGCTCCGGGAGATTTCCATATAACTTTGTCAAAAAAATATGGCAAACTTGTGATAGAATATAATACAGAAAAGAAAATAAACGGAGTTCGCCCCTCTGCCGATGTCCTTTTCAACTCTGTTGCCGAAGTTATGGGAGAAAATTCAATCGGCGTAATCTTAACAGGAATGGGAGCAGACGGAGCAAAAGGCCTTCTTTTAATGAAAAATGCAGGTTCAATAAATATCGGTCAAGATGAAGAAAGTTGCGTAATATATGGAATGCCAAAAGCCGCACAAACTCTCGGTGCATTGGACGAACAGCTTCCCCTCTCCGAAATTCCAAAAAAATTAGTTGAACTTTCAAAAAATATACAATAAATTTGAATAAAAAACCGCCCAATCATATGCTTGAGCGGTTTTTTTTGTTCAAATTTTTTCTTTTTGTGCTACTTTCTTTATTATTTTATAAACTTCAAATAACGCAAGAACATCTGCCAACGCCCTATGAGCATTATTATGCTCAATTCCAAAATGTGCCGAAAGATAGGTTAAATTGTTTTTTTCAAGATTTAAATATTTTCTGCTCAAATAAAGTGTATCAATAACGGGGTTTTCAAAATTCTCACCAATTCTTTTTAAGTTGTTTATCAAAAAACTTATATCAAATTTTGCATTATGAGCAATTATCGTAAAATCGCCAATAAATTTCATCAAATCTGGCAAAACCTCTTGAATTGTTCTTTTGTCAAAAACCATATCATTCGTTATGTTTATTTTACTTGATATATACGGCGGAATAACTCTCTCCGGATTAATAAGCTCGTTAAATTCATCAACAATTTCATCATTGATTACTTTAACCGCACCAATTTCCAAAATCCTATCATTTTCTGGACTTAATCCCGTTGTTTCAAAATCCAAAATAATATAATCATCAACAGACGGTGTCAATATTTTTTGATATTCAATTTTAATTTTTTCTTTTGCTCTTTTCGAATTGTAATTATAAAATTCATTTTTGTTTATGTCCGACTTTTTAACAAGAAAATTTATATAATCGTGCATAATTAAAAACTCCTGAAAAGCCCAATAACTTTGCCTAAAATTGAAACATCGTTTAAAATTATCGGCTCAAAATCTTTGTTTTCGGGCTGAAGCCTAACGTGCCCGTCCTCAATAAAAAATCTTTTGCAAGTTGCCGAATCTTCAATTAAAGCAATTACAATATCGCCGTTCTCCGCAAACGATTGTTTGTTCACAATTACAAGGTCTTTGTTAAAAATTCCCGCTCCAATCATGCTGTCGCCCTTTATTCTAAGCATAAAAGTTTCGTTATTTTTCAAATAGTTTACGGGAATCGGAAAATATCCCTCAATGTTTTCCGAAGCAATAATCGGCTCGCCCGCCGTAACTTCACCCAAAATCGGAACACGTGAAACTTCATTGTCTGATGAATAAAAGTTGCTTTCCAAAACTTCAATGTGCCTTGTTTTTGCTTTGGAACGAGAAATATAACCTTTTTTCTCAAGGTTTTGTAAATTTAAATGAACAGAAGAAGTTGACGAAAGCCCTGCAACCTCCCCAATTTCTCTTATTGACGGCGGAATTCCTTTTGTTCTGATTTCTTTTTTTATAAAGTCGAAAATAATTTGTTGCCTTTTTGTTAATTTTTCCATAAAATCACCTCTGATAATTCAAATAAAATTTAAACAACATAAATAACAATCGCATATCAAAATTGTAAAATCCCAATTATACGGTGCTGTTTTAAAAAATTTGTCGGTTATATATATATTTTATCACAAATTTCGAAAAAGTAAAGTATTATACAAATGTTTGTTCTATTTTTGTATATAAATTTTATTGATTTGAATTTTTTTAGGCTGTATGATTATATTAAGAATGATTATGCAATAGAATTTTTATAAAACCTCACTAAAAAAATAAAAAATCGAAAGGAGTTTTACAAATGACTATAAACTGCGTTGAAAAAAACCGAACATTAATTGTTAAAATAACAGGAGAAATAGACCATTGCACAGCAAATGATATAAAATATAAAACAGATAAAGAATATAAAATTTTAAACAGCAAAAATATCCTTTTTGATTTAAGCGAAGTAACGTTTATGGATAGCTCGGGCATAGGCGTCATAATGGGACGATACAAAAATGTAAGTTCAAACGGAGGAATTGTCGGAACAACGCTCATAAATGACGAAATCAAAAAAATTTTTGAATTATCGGGGCTGTTTAAAATAATAAAATACTATAAAAACACAGAAGACGCTCTAACTGCATTTTCTGAGGGGGTAATCAAATGAATTATGACAACGAAATGACAATAAAATTTAAAGGAATTCCCGAAAACGAAGCATTTGCAAGAACAAGCGTATCAATTTTTGTTGCACAGCTGAACCCAACATTAAGCGAACTGAACGATATAAAAACAGCCGTTTCCGAAGCCGTAACAAATGCAATAATTCATGGCTATGAAAATATGATTGGCGAAGTTCTTTTGGAATGTAAAATAAAAAATTCAGAAGTTTACATAAAAATCGAAGACAAAGGAAAAGGCATCGAAAACATCAAAGAAGCAATGACACCGTTATACACATCAAAACCAAATATGGAACGCTCCGGAATGGGTTTCACCGTTATGGAAACATTTATGGATAAAATAGAAGTTTCCTCAGAAATTGAAAAAGGCACAACAATTAAAATGAGAAAAACTATCAGCGAAGAAAATTCTCAAATTTGACAAGGGGTGCGGCAATGTGTAAAATCAACGAACTTATAAAACTTGCACAGCAGGGAAACGAAAATGCAAAAAAACAAATTATCGAAGAAAATTCAGGCCTTGTTTGGAGTATAGTTAAACGTTTTGCAAACAGAGGTTATGAAGCCGATGACCTTTTCCAGCTTGGCTCAATAGGGCTTTTAAAATGTATCGAAAAATTCAATTTTTCTTTTAATGTCAAATTTTCAACTTATGCCGTTCCAATGATTTTGGGAGAAATAAAACGCTTTTTACGTGATGACGGTCCAATAAAAGTTTCTCGCCCACTGAAAGAACTTGCAGCAAAAGCAAAACAAATTGAACAAACAATTGTAAAAAAAACAGGAAAAAGTCCAACAATAAACTTTCTTGCAAATGAACTTAACACAACAACAGAAGAACTTGTTGTCGCATTAGACTCAAGAAAAGAAATCGAATCGTTATACAGCACAGTTTACCAAAGTGACGGAAACCCCGTTTACTTAATCGATAGGCTGAACATTCAAGAAAATTATGACGAAAAAATGATAAACAACATAGTTTTAAAACAAATGATTGAAAATCTTCCCGAAAGGGAAAAAGAAATAATAACCCTAAGATATTTTCAAGATAAAACACAAACAGAAGTTGCAAAACAAGTCGGTCTTTCACAAGTTCAAATTTCAAGAATTGAAAAAAAGCTTTTAAAAAGCTTTCGTGAAAAAATGCAGTTAATTTAAACATAAAAAATAAAATAAGGAAGTGTATTTATTTGCCAATTTCCGAAAAATCAGACAGCGAACTTAACATCGCTTTAAATTTAAACAATAACGATTTGGAAAAAAGCACATTAAAAACAGGCTATAACTTTTCCGAGAATATCTGGGAAGTAATAGTCAAATATAACGGCAATTTGGAAATAATAAAAAATGAATTAAACGTTGAATTTGAACTACTTTCTTCCAATTATGCAATAATAACACTTTCAAAAGATAAAATTCCGGCTTTAATAAACTATCGTCAAATAGAATATATCGAAAAACCAAAATTGCTCCTCTTAATGTTAAACAATTCTTTAAGAACATCTTGCATTTCGCAAATAACAAAAAGAGAGAAAAACCCTCTTACAGGAAAAGGTGTCATAATCGGAATAATCGATTCCGGAATAAACTACACCCACCCCGATTTCAGAAATCCAAACGGAACAACAAGAATTTTATACCTTTGGGATCAAACCGATTCAAGCGGAATTCCGCCAAACGGCTTTCTTGGCGGTTCTCAATACACCGAAGAACAAATAAACAATGCTCTGAATTCCATAAATACGTTTGAAAAAGTTCCCCACATCGACAGCATAGGCCATGGAACAGCCGTTGCCGGAGTTGCGGCAGGAAACGGCAGAAGAAGCAACGGAACATACAGCGGAGTTGCCCCCGAAAGTTCTCTAATTATTGTAAAACTTGGCGAAAGAGGAAGAGAATCTTTTGCAAAAAACACCGAAATAATGCGTGCAATAAAATACATACTCGATAAATCAATTGAGCTTAATATGCCCGTTGTCATAAATTTAAGCTTTGGAACAAACAACGGCTCCCACAGCGGAACATCGCTTTTCGAAACATTTATTGACGATATGGCAAATATCTGGAAATGTTCAATATGCGTTGCAAGCGGAAACGAAGGTTCAAGCGGCCATCATTACAGCAACAAAATTGGCAAAAACGAAACACAGGAAATCGAATTTATCGTCAGCGGAGGTCTTCGCTCGCTTTTCATTTCTCTTTGGAAAAATTTTGTCGATAAATTTAATTTTGAGCTTATTTCTCCAAACGGAAATTCAACAGGAATTGTGCGTTATAATTCAACAGTTGTCCGATATGATTTAAACAACTCTTCAATATTCACAAATATCGGCTTGCCAACGCCATACAACGCAGACCAACAAGTATTTTTCGAAATAATCGCAAATGAGCAATTTATTCCAAACGGATTATGGAAATTAAAAATATACGGAGATGACGTTGTTTTCGGAAAATACAATATATGGCTTCCCATAACGGAAGAAGTAACAGCAGAGACAAGATTTATAACTCCAACTATTTATACAACTCTAACATTACCCTCAACAGCAAAAAACGTTATAACTGTCGGCGGATATAATTCTCAAACAAATGCAATTTCTCCTTTTTCAGGCAGAGGATACACAAGATTATTTGAAACAGTTAAACCCGATTTGGTTGCTCCCGCATATGAAATCACAACAACCAACACATCGGGAGGTTACTCTCCACAAACAGGAACAAGTATTGCCGCCCCCCATGTAAGCGGAGCTTGTGCAATTTTAATGCAATGGGGAATTGTAAACGGAAACGACCCTTTTATGTATGGTCAAAAAATAAAAGCATATCTCCGGCTCGGTGCAAGAAGAAATCTAAACTTGGAATATCCAAACAGAGATTGGGGCTACGGAAGCCTTTGCCTTGAAAATACTTTTAACAATTTGATAACACCTCCGCTTATAACAACAGCACAAAACACATCTTCAACAACTCCAATAGAAGAAATTATAAATTCAAATGATTATGCCGACTACATCGTGCAACTAACGGCAGTTTCACGAAATTATATCGAAAATGACCCAAATATAGAATATTGCAAATTTTTAGATGATGATTACGCCGTCATATACATAAATCGCAAAAACCTAACACAATACAACTCCAACCCTCTAAGCGGATTTATAAAAGAACCGTTTCTTCTTGGGCTTATGGACACAACAGCAATCGAATCTGCCGGAATTTTAGACCTTCAAACGCAACCATATCTAAATTTAACGGGACAAAATATTTTAATTGCAATAATCGACACAGGAATTGATTATACAAACGAAGCATTCATTTATGAAGACGGAACATCAAAAATTTACAGCATTTGGGACCAAACAATTCAAGGAACCAACTCAAATTCAGTTTGTTATGGAACCGAATATACAAACAGCCAAATAAATGATGCCCTTGCAAACGAAAACCCGCTTGACATAGTTCCAACAACCGATGACGTTGGGCATGGAACATTTTTGGCATCAATCAGTTCCGGAAGAACCGTTCAATCACAAAACTTTGTTGGAGCCGCACCGGATTCAACGTTGGTCGTTGTAAAGCTTAAACAGGCAAAAGAATATTTAAAACAGTCAAAAGCTATGTTCACCTCGGCAAATGCCTATTCATCAAGCGATTTAATGTTCGCAATAGATTATGTCAAATCGGTTGCCGAAAAATTGCAAAAACCAATTGCAATATGTATAAGTTTGGGAACAAACGAAGGCTCACACAACGGCTTGTCAATTCTCGAAAGTTATATATCTTCAATCGCTTTAAAAGAGGGTTACGTAATTTGTGAGGCGGCAGGAAATGAGGCCTCCGCAAAACATCATACACTTGTAACATTAAGCGAAAGCGTTCCGTCAAAAGACGTTGAATTCATTGTCGACTCAAACGAAAAAGGTTTTACGCTCAATATATGGGCATATCTTCCGGATAGAATTTCAATATCATTAACTTCGCCTCTTGGCGGAATAATTGAACGCATTCAACCAATTTTAAATTCAAGACGTGAAATAAATCTTCCCTTGGAAAACACAACTGTTATAATAGAATATCCCTCATCTCAACTTGTCGGAATAGGTCAACAAATTAAAATAACGTTTCTAACACCCTCGGAAGGAAATTGGAAACTAACTTTGTACGGTGATTTAATAATCAACGGAATTATAAACCTCTGGCTTCCAATAAGTGGTTTTATAGAAAAAAATACAGCATTTCTAACGCCCGACCCCGCCTACACAACCGTTGTTCCCGCAACCGGAAGAAACATAATTTCCGTTGGCGGATATGACCATACAACAAACGGAATATATGTCAATTCAAGCCGAGGACCAAACACATTAAATTTATTAAAACCCCTTTTTGTAGCACCCGCCGTCAATGTTTTCGGAGCTTCAAATTTAAACGGCTTCACTCGTATGTCGGGAACAAGCGTTTCGGCAGCAATAACAACAGGTGCGGCAGCACTTCTTTTAGAGTGGGGCTACGTTCGTGGAAACGACTATTTTATAACAACTCCAAATGCGGCATCATATTTCATACGTGGAACTGTTCGTGTTCAAGATGAATTATATCCAAATAACATCTGGGGCTACGGAACTTTAAATTTATACAACAGCTTCCGAGTTTTGTTGTAAAGTTTGTCAATCCCCTTGTATCTTCAAAAACTCAACAAGGGGATTTCAATCAAACCAAACAAATATTATAGTACATCAAATCATTCATTGATATATTTATTCAATTCATTCCATTTTTCATTTAAAATATTTTTTCCAATGTAATAAAAACCTCTCATAACAAATCAACAAAAAATAAAAGTTTTCAACTCAACAAAGCGATATTCCGCCAAATATTTTTTATATACAATCACTCAAAATTTATGATATACTTTTATTATGAAAACAAACGGGAGGTTATGAATTATGCAAATTTCAAATATATCAATCCAAAATCAATATTCCGAAAATATAATAGCCGAACAATCAAAAGAAGTCTTGCAAAACAACAAAACCGCTTCTTCAACACAAGCTCAAGAACTTCAAAAAACTCAGCCCCGTCCAACCGAACAATCATCAATTGAAAACGCTTTAAAAGCTTTGGGTTTCAAATCAAGCGAAGAAAATATAAAACTTGTAAATCTTCTCATCGAAAATGATTTTCCAATAAACGAAAATAATATTCGAAAATTAAATCAATCGCTAAAATTAATGGGCGAAAATGCCACAAAAGAAGCAATATTTTTTTTAAAAAACGAAATCCGACCAACTTCATCAAACGCAAACATTTTAAATAACATACTAAACGGAAAAGCAGATATAACAAATTCATTAAAATCCCTTATGTCCGCTCTTTTTTCCGATGCCGAAAATAGTGATTTGTCAAATTTGTTAAATTCTATAACTGACAACTTAATTTCAAAATCAGATATCAAAAATTTTAACTCTGCATCAAATCAGTTAAACCAACTTATTGCAAATGATAAAGTTGCAAAATTGCTCAATAATTATATAAGTAAAATGCCAACAAACACAGAAACTCAAAATTCAACAACTATGCCACAGCAAACCCAACCTCAACAATCTAACCTCACTACCTCTTTGCCCTCCCAACCTCAACAATCCACTAACCTACAACAATCCAACAACACTACCTCTCTGCCCTCTCAACCTCAACAAACCACTAACCAACAACCTCAACAATCTAACACTACAACTCTACCCTCTCAACCTCAACAAACCACTAACCAACAACCTCAACAATCTAACACTACAACTCTACCCTCTCAACCTCAACAACCTACTAACCAACAATCCAACAACACTACCTCTCTGCCCTCCCAACCTCAACAATCCACTAACCTACAACAATCCAACAACACTACCTCTCTGCCCTACCAACCTCAACAATCCAACACCACTACCTCTCTACCCTCCCAACCTCAACAATCTAACACTACCTCTCTGCCCTCCCAAACTCAACAATCTCAACAAACCAACCTCACTACCTCTTTGCCCTCCCAAACTCAACAAACCCAACAACCTCAACAAACCAACCTCACTACCTCTCTGCCCTCCCAAACTCAACAAACCACTAACCTACAACAATCCAACAACACTACCTCTCTGCCCTCTCAACCTCAACAATCCACTAACCTACAACCTCAACAATCTAACCCCACTACCTCTTTGCCCTCCCAAACTCAACAATCTACTAACCTACAACAATCCAACAACACTACCTCTCTGCCCTCCCAAACTCAACAAACCAACCTCACTACTTCTCTGCCCTCTCAACCTCAACAATCCACTAACCTACAACCTCAACAATCTATAA